>NZ_LR027382.1:1470000-1632500 GCF_900604385.1 Alistipes megaguti
TGCGGAGGAATATCGTTGTCATTTCGGAGAGAGGATCTTGACGCCGATTTTCAAGCGTTTTCCTCTCAAAAAATTGGTGGGCCGAAGATCTTTTGCCACCATTTTTGCCACCAACAGCCTGCTTTGATGCTCCTGATTTGGCGTTGTTGCTACAAAAATAGGCAAAATTTCGAATATTTCAAGCTCGATGGCTATTCTTTCATCGAAGCGTAAAAAGTCGTTGTACGGGGCTAAAATGAAGGCGATGCGGATCAACAATCTCCGCATCGCCTTTCCTGTTTTTCGGGTCGGCCGGATGGATTTATATGCGGCCGAATGTGTTTGGCTGTGACCGTTTGTGTCTACTCCTCCGGATAGATCATGCGGATGGTCGCACCGCCGTCGACGGTCAGCGTCTGGCCGTTGATGAAGTCGTTTGCCTCGTCGCACAGGAAGAGGCAGGTGCGGGCAATGTCCTCCGGGGTGCCGACGCGGCCCGAAGGGTGGAACTGGTGATCTTCGGGGCGCAGCTGCTCCTCCTCGCGGATGTGAATCCATCCCGGGGCGATGGCGTTGACCGTGATGTGCAGCGGAGCCAGCGAGACGGCCAGCGCGTGGGTTAGCGAGTAGATGCCGCCCTTCGAGGCGGAGTAGGCCTCGGTGCCGGCCTCGCTCTGCAGGTGGCGTGTCGAGCAGAGGTTGACGATGCGGCCGTAGCTGCGGTTGCCGTTCTGCTGGCGGTGGAGGGCCAGCCGGCGCGAGGTGATGAAGGCCGGGCGCAGGTTGGTGGCCAGCACGCGGTCGAACTCCGCGATCGAGAGTTCGGTGAGGGGTTTGAAGAGGCTGATCCCGACGTTATTGACCAGGATGTCGATGTCGCCCTGTGCAGCGAATAGTTGCTCCATGCATGCTTCGAGGCTTTGGGCGTCGGTGACGTCGACCTCGCAGAAGCGGGCGCCGGTCTCGGTGGTAGTCTGCGAGCCGAGTCGGGAGTCGATGTCGCAGAAGGTCACCTCGTCGCCCCGGCGGGCAAAGGCCTCGACGATCGCCCGGCCGATTCCGTGGGCGCCGCCCGTAACGAATACGCGTCTTTTCATAGGGTTTGGATTTTTCACAAAGATAGTGCAAAGGTCTCCATCGCGGCAAATACGTCGGGCGTTTTTCTTGGGGAGGAGGATGTGGACATCCGTCCGGTTGGGGCCTTATGGGGAGTTGTGTTTATTGTTCTGTTTCGTCGTGTGCGTATTACATTTGGATCCTGCTTTTTTTGTTGTGCGGTGCATCCTGGGCATCCCCCTTGTGCCGGAATCAGGCGCATTCATGTGCTGTTCGATTCGTCGGAAAGACGACCGCGGGTCTTGTTCGGATGATGTTCCTAATTCACCGATTACTAAATAGATAGTCTTATGATATTTTAAAATTTTTGCAATGAAAAATTTTTGGTTGTGAGGCCCATTTTATATACCTTTGCGGCAGTTACGTGTGATTTCTGAGATGATGATCGACAAGCGGCGGATTGCGGTCCGCACGGTTGCGAGAAAACCGGTGAAAGCAAAATTTTCACGAATAGTCTCAATGGAAATCCAAATGTTTGAATTCCAGTGAGTTATGAAGGCTCACCGGCAAGGCCGCGTATTGCCTTCGGGTGAAAGTTCCGGCCGCTGGACTCTATACGATGCAGAACATGGCACTTTCGAGCAAAAACTCCTGGAATTGGGCCGATTCGGTCACTTGCCGACTTCGGGCCAAAAAGAACAGCGAGGCCGTGCGTTGGTATGTGCTGATTCTCCCGGTCTCCCGGCACGGGCATTATCAGGGAAATCCGGCCCGCGCTCTGCAGGAGGAGCTCGATCGCCGGGTGCGTGACGGAGAGCCCCGCTTTGAGTTCTTTGCCCCGTCGTATGTCGAGGTGCACCAGAGTCACGGCCAGCTGGTCCGCACGAACCGGCCGCTACTCTACAACTACGTCTTCATCCATGCCTCCGAAGGCGAGATTTACCGCATGAAGCGTTTTCTTCCCCAATACAACTTCCTGCCGCGCATCCGCGACGCCCACGGTGAGTACTATCCCTATCTCACGGACGAGGCGATGCGCAACCTGCGCTGGGTGGCCGAGTCCTACTCCGACGTGCTGCCGGTCTACACGCCCGGCCCCGACCGGCTGATGAAGGGCGACCGCATCCGCATCACCGAGGGGCAGTTCAAGGGGGTCGAGGCCACGGTCATCATCCAGCCCGGCGCCGGACGCAAGGAGGTGATGGTCTGCGTCGAGAACTGCATGTATGTCCCGCTGCTCTCGGTCGAGCCCGGGCAGTATGAGGTTGTTGCGCTGAATGCCGACAACCGGCATGTCTATACGCGGCTGAACGGCGACCGTATTCCGACAGGGCTCCACGAGGCGCTCCGGCGTTACCATTCCGCGGAGGGGGTGACGGAGGAGGATCGGGCCCTGGCCACGGAGGTGCTGCAGCAATACGGCAGCCTGCAGTTCGAAAGCGACGTGATGCGTTGCAAATTGTATGCCCTGCTGTTGCCGGCCTATGCCATTCTGGGCGACCGCGAGCATTTCGAGCAGATGCTCGGGATGATTCAGAGCCTGTTGCCGATCGTTCGTGCCGAACAGTCGCGGGCCCTGCTGCTGGTGACGCTTTACGGTTGCACGAACAACTGTCTCTACCACGATCAGGCACACGCCTTGATCGACGTATGGCGCCGGGAGCGCCCCCTGAAGAAGAGCAAGGCGCGGTTGCTTGAATGGCTTGATGACCACGACGTCTGGTTCGGGCACGTATCGAATCCCTGACTTGGAAGCGGCATGCCTCTTGCACACAGAATCGGGAATCGGCTCCTCGAAAGTCCGTGTGTATGAGAGGCGAGTCGTAAGAACGACAGAAATAGAAACATCATCAGAAAAATATCCCTACTCCTATCTATGTTGTACATCCTGTCTTTTCTGATTGCTTTGTTGAGCGTTCGCTGGATCCATCCACGGCTGGTCAAGATCGCTCTCGACAAGAACATCGTCGATAATCCCAACGCGCGCAAGCTGCAACGCAAACCTACGCCCGTGCTGGGCGGCATTGCCGTCTTCTTCGGATCGGTCATCGGGCTGGGGATTGCCGGCATCGGCTGTGACTGTTCCGAGTTGTTCATCGTCGTGGTGGCGATGATGATCATGCTCTACACCGGAACGCTGGACGACATCCTCGATCTCTCGCCTGCGTTGCGTTTTATGATCGAGATCTTCACGGTACTGTTGCTGATTTATGTCGGCGGCTACAGTCTGAATGACTTTCATGGATTGTGGGGCATTCATCAGATCCCGCAGTATGTGGCCGTGCCGTTGACGGTCGTGGCGGCCGTGGGCATCATCAACGGCATCAATCTGATGGACGGCGTAGACGGACTGTCGTCGGGCTACTGCATTCTGACGAGCCTCTTTTTCGGGTTGTTGTTCTGGCATGTCGGGGATCGGGTGTTGGCCATGCTGGCCGTGGTGGCTGCCGGATCGCTCATCCCCTTCTTCTTCCACAACCTGTTCGGCAAGACCTCGAAGATGTTCATCGGCGACGGCGGCACGCTGGTCATGGGAATCGTCATCTCGGTCTTCGTGATGCGGACGCTGACGCACGGCTCCGTGGGGCGGATCTACGATCCGAAGCATGTCGGGCTTATCCCCTTCATGCTGGCCGTTTTGGCCGTTCCGGTCTTCGATACGCTTCGCGTAATGATTACCCGTATCTTGAAGCACAAGTCGCCGTTCCATCCCGACAAGACGCACCTGCATCACATGTTCATCCGTCTGGGCTGCTCGCATGCCGCCACGACGCTGGCCATTCTGCTGCTCAATCTGTTTGTCGTGCTGTGTGGTTGGATCGGCTACCTGACGGGCTGCTCGATCGACGTGCAGTTGTACATCGTGGTCATTGCTTCCCTGCTGATTACCGTGGGGCTCTATAACTTCATGGAGTGGCACATCCGCCACAAGACCAAGTTCATTCGCCTGCTCCATCGGATTGGTTACCGCACGCACCTCAATCGTACGGGTATCTTCTTTTGGCTCCAGAAGAAGATGGACAGGATGTAGGCAGTATTAATCTTTTTTCATATATAAATGTCTTTAGAAAATAATAAGCGCATAGCAAAGAATACTATATATTTATACATACGAACCGGGGTTACAATGCTGGTGTCGTTGTACACATCTCGGGTCGTAATAAATGCTTTAGGACTTGAAGATTATGGAATCTGGGGAGTCTTAGGTAGTATTATATCTATGTTCGGATTTATCAATCAATCATTAAGTTCTTCCATCTTTCGCTATATTACGCATGCTATAGGAACTAAAGACGACGAAACAATTAATCGTACGTATAGTGCTTCAATTATAATTCACATCGGATTAGCTATAGTTATTTTTATCTTGTGTGAAACATTGGGGCAGATATTTGTAAACAAAAGCCTTGTGGTCCCTGATGCAAAACGACATATGGCGAATGTTGTTTTTCATCTGGTAGTTATAAATAGTGCAATATCGCTTTTGACAGTTCCGTTTAATGCTGTTATCATTGCTTATGAGCGGATGAATGTGTATGCCTATTTAACAATTGTAGATACTTTGTTTAAGCTTCTCATTGCTGCTGTTATATTTTGGGTTCCTTCAGATAAACTGATTTGGTATGCAGTTATGATGCTAGTTATTACAATTTTTATGTTAGTGTTTTATTATGTATATGTTAGACTGAATTTTACAAATTTAAAATTTCAACGTAGTCGAGATAAGAATTTATTCAATTCTTTATTAGGTTTTTCTGGATGGAGTCTGTGGGGGAATTTGGCATGTGTGGGATATAACCAAGGTCTTAATATGTTGTTAAATGTATTTTTTGGCCCTATGGTTAATGCTGCACGTAGTATTTCTCTCCAAATAGAGCAATCGGTTCGTACATTTGTTGCTAACTTCCAAACAGCAATTAATCCTCAAATCATTAAGAACTATGCTCAGAATGAATTGGATCAAATGCATTTGCTGATGTTTCGGAGTACGCGTTTTTCCTTTTATCTGCTTCTTTTCTTTGCAATTCCTATCGTGCTTGAAACGAATATTATATTGACATTGTGGTTGAAGCAGGTGCCTGAGCATACGATTGCATTTGTTCGTATCATGTTTGCGGTCATAGCTCTTGAGGTTATATCAAATTCAATTATGACCGGTGTTGTGGCGACAGGAAACATAAAAAAATATCAAATTGTCGTAAGTTTTATTTTGTTATTGATAGTACCGATTTCTTATGTCGTTTTACGTTTAGGAGCTCCGGCAGAATCTGTTTTCATTATATATTTTATTATCGAGATTTTTGCAGTAATAGCACGTGTAGTTATTGCAAAAGGACTAATTAAAATTTCTATTTCTCAATTTTGGAGACACGTGATTTCTCGATCTGCATTAGTTTTGATTGGAAGTTTTGTACCGCCTATGGTAATTCATATATTTCTCCAGGAAGGCTTGATACGATTTTTTGCTGTTTTAGTTGTCGGTTGCTTATCTACAGTTTTTGCAATTTATTTATTGGGCCTGAATGCAAGGGAAAAAGAGTTGATTATATCTGCTCTTCGTAAAAAGTTCCATTTATAGTCATATTTATATTTTCTATTATGCAATATACGATTGTGAAGCAGATATTTTTATTGTCCCTTATTTTGATTGCAGGACGTGTCTCTGCGATAGAAAAAATAGAATTTGTCCCGATACAATATCCAGGCAATACCCCGAATAAATATGGGTATGGGGCTGTTGATTATATTTATGATATTAGTAAGTATGAGATTACTAATAACCAATATTGCGGTTTCTTGAATTGTGTCGCTCGAAAAACGGATCCCTACCGGTTATTCTCGCCTCTAATGCAGCAGCATTTTTTAGGGGGAATAATCCGTAATGGTGAAGTCGGAGATTATTCCTATAAATGTAAGTCTGGATATGAAAATAGACCCATAGTGGGTGTAACATGGATGAGTGCAATTCGTTTTATCAATTGGCTGCATTATAATGCTGACAATATAGACAATGAAGTGCCTCTTACTTACTGGAGAACTCAAACAGAAGGAACTGATATTCTAGGTGCATATGATACGCGAGCTATTCCGTATAGACGTAATCAAAATGCCCTTTTTTGGCTCCCGAATCGTTCTGAATGGGAAAAAGCCGCATATTATGATGGGGAAGCATGGTTGATTGATTCTCTTTTGCCAAACGCCAATTGTTTTAATTCGCAGTCGGGATGGGCCCAACCTTTTCCTCATATTGCAGAAGTTGGTCTTTCTGAAGGACCTAATGGTACTTTTGATCAACAAGGTAATGCTGCTGAGTGGATTGAAAATGCAACAGAAAGTGGAGAATGGAAACTTGCTCTAGGTGGCAGTCTTATTCGTCCGAAGGAATATGCATATTGTGGAGCATTGGAAGGGGATGATCCGAATAAAGCGATTAGCACATTTGGATTTCGGATCTGCAAGACCATGAATAATTGTGATTCTGGAGTAATAATAAAAACTGATACGCCATCTAAGATTATGGGAAGACCGGTAACCCCCCCCGTCTCCAAAATCATGATTCCGATAAAACTATGGATAACCAAGGAACTATATATGTTCGTATTACTGATCCCAATAATCAGGGAGATCCGATCAATCGATATAAGGGATCTGTCCCTTATGAATATGATATAGCTCGTACAGAATTGTCCAATGCTCAATATTGCGCATTTTTGAATGCTGTAGCATCAATTGCCGATCCATATCATCTTTTTAATGAAAATATGGAGACTGGGGTCTGTGGTGGAATAGCTCGTATTAAAGACTCTGTAGGAGTTCGCTACGTTCCTAAGCCGGGATGGGAAAATAAACCGATTGTGTATATTTCATTTTATGACCTCGCACGTTATGCAAATTGGATGCATTATGGATGCCCCAATAAGGGTATTTCAGAAATAGGAACAACTGAAGGTACCGATAGTCAGGGAGCATATGACACACGAGATTTTGAAATTGTTCGTGAAGGAATAAAAGCGCCATATAAGAATTTTGGCATGCGTAACGTTGGCGCACAATTCTGGATTCCGAATGAAGATGAGTGGTTTAAAGCTGCATACTATGATCCTTCATTAATTGGGACTCGAAAATATTATAATTATCCAACTCGTACTAATGATGCTCCAGGACAAGATAAGGCGAATTATGTTGTTGACGATGATTTAGCCATAGGCGAGCCATATTTTGTTACGGATGTTGATTCGTATGGGAATGCAGCTTCTTATTATGGTACAGTTCAGCAAGGAGGAAATGTTTGGGAATGGATTGAATCTTGGCAGTATGGACAAATTGGGAATCGAGGACTTAAGGGAGGGTCTTGGAGTTATACTGCTTTTGGGTTAAATGCTTGTAATACGGACCCTGGTGGTATTAATGATAGATCGTATGTATTTGGTGGCCGTTTATGTCGATCTGTTGATGAATCGGGTTGGTATCCGGCTTCAAAACCTTTTAGTCAATCATTGTATGAATTTGTTATGCTTCTGTCTCCGAAGAAGATAATTTTCATGTTATTCTTTTTGGTAGGAATGGGAGGTGTCCTGATGTGTCTTGTTATAGGTATGTTTTGTCGGCATTTATGGGAAAAACATTGATACGTAGATTTCGGGCCAATATAGGTCAATTAGTAGCCTTTACTCGTCAATATGTTCAGTGGCGCCATATAATTGCTACGATCCCTCCATATTTCAATAGACAGGAACGCCTTGTGATTGTTCCATGTGATCCCTGGACGGTTGGTGGAAGTCGAGGCGATGAGGCAATGCTTATGGCTGTGATGCAGCAATATCGATTGATAGATCCTCAAATTCCTGTTATTATAGTGGTAAATGATGAGGCTGGTTGTGAGTATGTTAGAAGTTTACCAATTGAGAACATAGCAGCATTGCCAGTTTGGAACGGTTCCTACCCATTGTCGCGTATTTATCATGAGGTATTAGCCCAGAAACCATCACATGTGGTTTTATTGGGTGCGGATTGTATGGATGGACATTATTCTCCTCTACTGAGTTTGACATTATTGAATTTACATGATCTGTTTTCTCGTACACCTGGTATAGAAAGTCGATTGTTGGGATTTAGCTTTAATGACAAACCATACCGTCCTTTATGTTTTGCTTTTGATCATATTGCCGATACTACAATTATAAATTTGAGAGATCCTGTCTCGTATGATCGATTCTGTCGCAAAGTTTCAATTCATGCCGGACTTGTAGCAGATGCGGCATTCATGCTTCAGCCTGATTCCCGTTTTGAGGGCTTTAAAAGGCTTGAGTCCTGGATCAGGGTGCGTCGAGAGATAGGCAAGCGGATTGTAATAGGTTTCAACTTTCATCCAATGCTTCGAAATTATACAGGAGTAGAGGAAATAAAGTCAGATGCCTTTGTTCTTGCCCATAATCTTGAAAGAATCTTACAAGAGAGGCCGGATGTCGATTTTGTTTTGATTCCGCATGATAATCGAAGCCGGCTAACCGATAACTTAATGCTGGAAGTTATATATTCGTATTTGTGCCAGAAGCAGTGGCAGGATCGTCTATATTATGATGCTGAAGTATACCGTGCCCCTCAGCTGAAAGCAATTTGTTCTCTTATCGATGGTCTGATAAGCAGTCGAATGCATCTGGCGATTGCGGCTCTTGGACAAGGGAAAAGTGTTATGGCGGCATCTTATCAGGGGAAATTCGAAGGCTTGTTTCAGCATTTTAAATTGCCCGAGACCTATCTTTTAAATCCGGATGCATTTATTTCTGATGCAATGATTTTTGTATTTTATAATTATCTGAACTATTTGGAGGAATTAACAAATCAGGTAAAAAAGATGTTACCTTCTGTAGTGCGATTGTCTCAGAAAAACCTATTATGAAAAAGATTCTCGTTGCGGCAGACGTTGCGACACATCCATGTGTCGGCGGGAATATTCAATGTATCATGCAATATATTGATAATCTCCGAACTTTGGGTTTTGATATCTACTACCTTTTAATAGGAACACAAGGACTGTCGGCAGATGCGATTCGGTCGACTCTTGAATATTGGGGAGATCACGGTTTTTATTACCCTGTTCCGGGTTGGCAAAATTTCCTACAAAGAGTATATAAGCGAATAACGCATCAGGCATATCCAGATAATATTGATTTTTATTATCCCATAGGATTAAATTCTTTTGTTAATCACTTAAATCTGGTATATGGTTTTAAAGGGCTTATTGTTAATTATATCTGGGAATCAAGGCTTGCATATTGTGATATTCCGGTAAAAGCTATATATACACATGATGTATTTGCATATCGAGATGAAAGAATGGATGCAGGACACAATTGGCATCACCATTCTGTCGCCGAGGAGGCGAAAGGAGTGCGGAGATTCCCTTATATTTTTGCGATTCAAGATGTTGAGCGAGACTATTTCCGATATTTGGCACCGAAGAGTGATGTCCGATCAGTCTACTCGAGTTTTAAGTTTGTAGAACAGCCTGTTACGGGATCTAAAAACATTCTTTTCTTTTCGGGTGGTGGTGATCTGAATATCGAGGCTATTCGACGTTTTATAAGAGATGTTTATCCATTGCTTTTAGAGCAGGATGCGGGTATTCATCTTCTTATTGGTGGAAATATCTGCTCATACCTCAATCCTGACGAGTTACCTCGTAACGTTGAATTAAAAGGCCGATATGATGATCCAGACAATTTTTACATTCAGGGTGATATCTGTATAAATCCTGTATTTGAGGGGTCTGGGCTTAAGATAAAGACTTTTGAGGCTTTGGCACATGGTAAAGTGACGATTGTCGATCCTCATAGTTCTATTGGAATATATCGTTCGGAAGAGTCTCCTCTAATTATTGCCCGGACGGCAGATGAATATATTTCAGCAATCAAAATGTATATGGGAAATAGGTTGACCTTGGAGGAAAAGCGTCAGCAATGCAAAGAATATATTGATTCGTTAAACGATTATATCCTAGAGCAGTATCGATCTGTATTTGCAAATTGATATTGTAAATAATTTTGTACTTAAAACGATGAAACCAAAGTTATTGGTTGTTTCTCTACATTTATCAGGAGGATGTTTCCAATATTCGAATGAATTAATAGCTCGTCTTAACTTAGATAAAGAGGTTTATATTCCTAGCAAGTGTCTTGAGCCAATAAACCTTAAGCATTATAAGACGTTGCGTTTTTATGGTTATAATATCTTGTTGAGGTGGCTCTCTCTTTTTTCCTTTCTGGTTCGAATGTATATAGGAGCTAAGTTGGGGCGCTATCATGCATTATTACTATGCGGTTTTACCAGTTGGGATTATTATATTATGAAGGTTTGGGCAAAGACAGGTAAGACTTCATTTTATATTGTACATGATGGCAAACTCCATTTAGGAGAGGCTAGTGAGAAGAATCAAAGACAGCTGACTGATATCATGAGTCATGCAACCTCCTTGATTTTCTTAAGCCATTATGTCCATCAATTGGTCGTCAATAATTATGGTATAGATAAACCCTTTTATATAGCGCCACACGGATTGATTGATTATGGACCATTACCGCATGTTGATAAAAAACAGTTGAGGCCAATTTTGCTTTTTATTGGAAGAGTCTCAAAATATAAAGGAGTTGATCTTTTACTTGAGGCGATTAAGAGAGTTCCAGATAGTCTGTATGATAGACTGATTATTGCAGGGAAATGGGAATATAAAAATACGATTGATTACGATTCAAAGAAAGTAGAGATCATTGATAAATGGCTTTCTAACGAGGAAATTCTGCAATACATTGCTGCTTCTGATATTATGATTTTCCCATATCTTGAAGCAACTCAATCTGGAGTGGCTACACTTGCCATTAATTATTTGCGCCCGTCGATCGTAACTGATGTTGGAGCATTTAAGGAGCAGTTTAATGACCAATCGGCAGTTTTTGTACGGCCTGATTCTGGAGATTTGTCAAAAGCAATAATTGATTTGCTTCAGCATTTGGAACGATTGAATTCGATGAAACGTGCTTTACAGCAGCAGAAAAAGGAATATTCGTGGAAACAGATTGTAGATAATTTATCGGGCTATCTTGAACAAAACTTGTAATTATGAGTTTAATCATTAGTGATCAAATTAAAAAACGACAAAGTAATATAGAATTATTACGAGGGTTAAGCATGTTATTTATTTTAATTGTTCATAGCAATTATATGGGAATAACAGCCTTATATAATAGACCTTACGACATTGAAAGTTTTACTCGTTTTTTGATAGAAGCAATCGGAATTGTAGGTGTTAATTGTTTTATTTTAATTTCTGGATATTTTGGAATACAATTAAGAGTGAAGAAATTCATAAGTTTAATCTTCCAAATTTATTTTTTCTCTATTTTATCTCTTGTCATATATTTATTATGTAATGGATTTGAAAATATACATTCTTCAATTTATATCAAGAGTTTATTTCCTGTTACCAACTATATTTGGTTTGTACCGTGTTATTTTCTTTTAATGTTGTTTAGCCCAATTGTAAATACGTGGTTGCAAAATACTCCTCCCCGGAAAATTTTGTTATTAGCAGGCCTTATATATGTCGTTTCATATTATTGGGAAGTTGTATGGAAACAGAGTTTTAGTTTCGGAGGATATAGTTGGGGGTTTTTTATATTGTTGTATATTGCGGGGCACCTTATTCGGAGGTATTGTACCTCCCATAGCATTAGTATAAAGATTTGTTTGCTAGGCTACTTGGGATGCGTCCTATTATTGATGGGTATTAGTTAGTCGCCCCTTAAAAATAGTTTTATTTATTGGTATTCAGTAATTTAATTTATAGAAGTCTTTGATAAATCTGGAAGTTTTCTTATCTTTACGTTAATAAACTTGCAGATTTTATGATTAAAAATACGAATAACAGTCCTTCTTTATTCAGCAACCTATCAGACATGCTGAACCAATCGCACCCGCTTTACCAATTGGCAGACAAAATAGATTGGGGAAAATTTGAAACGGCTTTTCAACCTTTGTATTGTCAGGATAACGGCCGTCCCGGCAAGCCAATCCGTTTAATGTGCGGTTTGCTTATCCTGAAACACCTTCGTAACCTGTCGGATGAGTCTTTGGTAGAGCAATGGAGCGAAAACGCTTATTATCAGTATTTCTGTGGCATGCAGGAGTTTACCCCGTCTGCCCCTTGTGCGTCTTCAGAACTGGTTCATTTCCGCAAACGTATCGGTGAAAAGGGAATTGAACTCATTTTCCAGGAAAGTATCCGTGTGAATAACGACGATGATGATGGCCGTCATCATGATACGGCTTTTATTGATTCCACAGTTCAGGAAAAGAACATCACTTACCCCACGGATGCAAAGTTGCATAAGAAGATCGTGAAGAAAGTTCTTGGCATTGTAAAAAAGCTGGGACTTCCCCTGCGCCAAAGCTACACCTTTGTGCTGAAGAAGATCTATCGTGACCAGCGTTTCCGGAACCATCCCAAAAACAGGGAAAAAGCTCTCAGGGCGGACAGGCGTTTACGTACAATAGCCGGAAGACTTGTCAGGGAACTGAAGCGTAATCTTAAAGAGAATCACGACTATGATAAATTGCTCAGACTCTTTGAAACCGTTCTGTCCCAAAGGCGGAACAGCCGGAAAAAGATTTATTCCATCCATGAGCCGGACGTGCAATGTATCAGCAAGGGTAAAGAACATAAAAAATATGAATTCGGCAACAAGGTGTCCATCATACGTTCTGCCACAGGAATTATTCTTGGAGCCATATCCTTTCGCAATGAATATGACGGTCATACCATCGAGTCTTCCTTGGCGCAGGTAGAACGGTTAACCGGAAGGAAGATTAAAGTGCTGGCTGGTGATAGAGGATACAGAGGCAGGAAGGAAATTAACGGGACGAAGATTATGATTCCCGATGTTCCCAAGAAATCAGACAGCCGTTATCAGAAGCTGAAAAAACATAAACTTTTCTGCAAGCGTGCAGGTATAGAACCAACAATAGGTCACTTAAAGTCAGATTACCGATTGGGCCGCAACTTTTATAAAGGTGTGGTCGGGGATGCTGTGAACGTGCTACTGGCGGCAGCAGCCTATAACTTCAAAAGAGCCATGAAAGCTCTTTGGTGCATGCTTCATAAAATCTGCGAGATACTGTGGAAAAACGATATCTCGCAAAAATGGGCTTTTTAAGGGACGACTAGTTATGTACAGTGTCATTATCCATTCTTCCGAAGTTTATTGTGGAGTTATAACTGTCCAATAATAATAGCAGAGAGCATTTTTTTATTTCTTATTTTTCTTAATATCAATTTTAGAAAGAACATATTTATTAATTGGATTGGAAGATCTTGCTTTGCCGTTTTGTTAGTTCATATTGCTCCGTGTAGTACATATATTTCGTGGTTGAGAGCAGTTGATCAATCATATCAAGGAATTCTCTCGATCTTAATAAGTTCTATTATAATAATAGCTTATTATATAATTGCAGTTTTATTGGATCAACTGAGATTATTTATTTGGAATAAAGGAATACAGCCATTTTTAAGTAAAAAGTTTTTTTGTATATGAGAATATTAATGCTTACTACAAATTCCTCTTTGATGGATGGAATTAATAGGCATATTCTTACAATATCGACTGCACTTAACTCAAAAGAAAATTTTGAAGTCGCTGTTTGTACTGTAAACCCTAAGGGAGAGTTACATGCGGCTCTAGAAAAGCAGGGAGTTAAAACATACTCTCTCAATGCAACCAATGGCCACGATTGGCATATATTAAGGAGCTATTATCAAGTAATAAAAACATATAAGCCGGATATCGTTCATACTCACGTGATGGCGATCATGGAACGTATAATTTCGTCGCTTTTTTTCCGGAAGATAAAATATGTATTAACAATACATGGGATTGGCGATAAAGTTGAACATATCTCATTACGCATGCGGGTTGAATCCATGGTACAATATTTTTTCCCAATTCCGTACACTGCGATATGTTTCATCTCCAATGGTGTAAAACAGATGTTATCCATGCCATCAACGTATTCAGAGGTTATTTATAATGCACTTCCTTTCAAGTCGCATCCTTCTCCAGAATTTCAACTCCACCACCTTCTGAATTTACCGTTGTCTACTCCGATTATAGGAACATCTTGTAGAATTGCCAATGTGAAGAATCCGGTGGCATTTACAAAAGTTATGTGTAAGGTTCTTACTAATATCCCGGTGGCCCATGCTGTGATTATTGGAGATGGGAACGAGATCCTTAAGGGACAATGTAATGAGGTTATTCGGCAGTATAAGGTTGAAGATCGTTTTCATTGGCTTGGATATCGTCAAGATGCTCCTCGATTAGTGCGAGATCTAAATTGTTTTGTAATGACGAGTATCTGTGAAGGTCTGCCAACCAGCTTGTTGGAATGTATGGCGATTAAAACTCCGATTGCATTTTTAGAAGGAGTGGGCGGGTTGCAGGACCTGGCTCAATATAACAAGATGGAAGGTCCCATTGGAGTGACAGCGGCACCTGGCAATATAGAAGAATTTGCAAACAAAATAACTAAGCTTATTCAGGATCCAGCTATGGCTCGGCAATATGTAGACCGGGCATATGTCGTTGGTAAAAAATATTTCGATATTGAATCTGTTGCTGATAAACTTGCCCAATTATATATAAAAGTTCTATCATGAAAGGTATATCTCGATATTTAATAGGGATTATAATGCCGATTCTTCCTGAAACCCGATGTTTTGGGTTTAAACGATGGCTGTTGCGAGTTTGTGGTGCGAAGATTGGAACGAATGTTCGCATTTGTTCATCTGTAAAGTTCTTGGGATCCGGTGAATTAGAGATCGGTGATAATACATGGATAGGTCATCAATGTTTGATAAGTTCGTCTTCTAAAATAATAATTGGTGCAAACTGCGATCTAGCTCCAAGGGTATATATCGGGACTGGAACACATGAAATAACCGTTAATTGTGATCGTGTCGCCAGTATTGAGATAAGTAAGGATATAGAAATAGGCAACGGGTGTTGGCTATGTGCTAATACGACGATCCTTCCAGGAGTCGTAATTGGGGCGAAGTGTGTTGTAGCGGCAGGAGCTGTAGTTACAAAATCATTTAAAGAAGAGGCTTTGCTTTTAGCAGGTGTCCCTGCTATAGTCAAAAAAAGTTTAAGATAGTTGTTTTATGCATTCTTTTTCCCATAGGAGAAGTTTTATTGAGAAATGTGGTATCCTGATAGGATGTGTACTCATTGCCAATAATATAGCTTTTATCCCCAGCATTGGAGCTATATATTATCTTATTATGATGATCGTGCTGCTGTTGATGTTGTACAAATCATCCAAGATGCGAGTGTCTGGGGGAATGATATGGTTATATATTACATGTATAATAAGTATTATTCTTAATGATGTACCAACATTCTTCCATCCATATATGCGATTTGGTTCATTTTTTATGATGACGGCCTTGTTGTCTCCATTTGTAGTGTCTGTGACTTTTACTCGATTTCGTATTCAGACCTTTGCAACAATAATGGGCCTTTTGCAATATGTTATAGTTGGTTCTATTTTATTTAGAATTATTGGATTAGGATATGAGAAAGGATACTTTCAAGGGATAACTAACCATTCAATGGTTCTAGGACCTTTTGCAACGTTATCCGCGCTTTTTTGTATTTATCAATTGTTAGCAAACCATAAGAATAGGAAGCGTAAAATATTCTATTTCTCGCTTTTAGCTTGTTCTTTGTTTTGTGTCTTACAAGCAGCATCACGGACAGCATTTATCGGTTGTATAGTTTCAATATTTATCTTTTTATTAATATATTACCATCGTAATTTCCCCAAGTATGTAAAACTTATGATTTCTATAGGGTGTGTTTTAGTATTGACGTTCCCATTGTGGCAACAATATTTAGATAAACTTCTAGAGAAAAATCGAGGGGCTTCAAGTGAATTATCTATGGATTCAAGAGAGGCTCATTGGAATCAGCGTATAAAAGAATTTAAATATAGCCCAATTATCGGAATCGGCTTTGCGTCAGTCAATTCAAATAGCCAAGAAGGAAGTACTTTTAGTGATGATGGAAAGGTGGAGACCGGAAGTTCCTGGCTTTGTATCCTTTCTATGACCGGCCTTTGTGGTTTTGCTGGAATGCTTATTCTTTATATTTCTAGTTTCGTAAAACTATGGCGGCTACGTTATGACACACCGTTGTTAAGTAGTTTCTTAATCGCAGTTTTGTGTTTTTGGGTTTTGCATATGATTGCAGAAGGATATATCTATGCAGCTGGGAGCGTATTATTTTTTTGTGTGTGGTTGTTGATTGGGATAGTTTATGGCATTTCTCGAAATAAGCAATTTGCATATGAACTGCAATATAAGCTACATCAGTAGAGACCATTCGATTTGGATTAAAGGAATACTTACCATTCTGATCGTTTTGGGGCATAATATGGTATTTACAATACCATTACAAAAACAAGGAATGATGAGTTTTTTGTATATGTTCCATATTCAAGGCTTTTTTATACTGCCTTTTTTGTATGGGATAAATGATCGCTCCTATACTAAAGAACGCTTAAAAAATACTATAATCAGATTCTTTTGGCCATATTTATTATTGGTAACGTTATTTGTTATCGGTTATAATGTTGTTACTTTTTTCTCAATTTTCAGTTCGAGGATTATTACGACTTTATATATTTTGTGATGGTATGACAATACACCAGATGTGTGGTGTTCAAATCTTTTGGTTTTTACCGTCAATGATGTGTACCGTGTTATTGAAAGAGTTTTATTATAGAAATAAAGTTTCGATTAAATGTTTGTTATTAGTTTTATCTTTCATCTGTATTGGGCTTACCATATATTCTATGGTATCCTATTCTACATATGATTCTTGGTATCATATAATGCGAAATATTCCATTGGGCGGTAGTTATGCGATTAAGATGCTTGCCCTAGGAGTTATAACTCGATGGCTTTTGTCGCAGATAGTTCTACATAAATGGTATGTGTTAACGGCTCTTATGGGTACTATTTGTTTTATAATTTGTTCAATCTTGTATTGGTATTATGTGGCGGATTTTATGAGTTGGAAGCCTTTTAATGTGCTTTATACTATACTACAACAGATCGCGCCGGTGATTTTTATTGTGACCTTGTGTGCATACCTTCATCTTATTGATCTGAAATGTTCCGATCCTTTTTTATTAATTGGGAAATATTCTTTGTTAATCTATTTAATATCTCCGTTCGTTGGATATGTTTGTGCGTTTATAGCTATTAAATTACATTTCATGTATTGGTGGGTAGGTTTGTTAATTTGGCCATTAATTGTGTTGTTATCATATCGAATTGCAATCTGGTTTGATACGATGGAGCTCTCGAATATTCTGATACCTCAGAATTTCAATGAATTGCAACATGCATGTAAAAAAATAAAAGAGAACACTAGTGTCCGGAGAAAAATTCTCCGACAATGTTTTAATTATTAAACATCAATAAGTTACAAGCATTAGAAAATTTTTCGATTAGAACATCAGTAACTTTGCGGTAACCATCAAGAGGTTATCCGCAAGCCATGAACAAAGGAAAAACAATCTTCGCTCAGATTATGTCTCTCATTAACGAATACGAGTTCAAGAAATGTGTCGACCGCTACAAAGGAGACCGGCATGCTATCAAATTCAATTGTCGTGACCAGTTCATGGTGATGAGTTTTGCACAGTTCACTGACAGAGCTGGTTTGAGAGATATAGAGACTACACTTAACCTCTGCGGCGACCTCTATCGCTCCGGAATCAAGGCAATACCTCGATCCACGCTTGCGGAGGCCAACGAGAAGAAGGATTGGCGTATATATCAAGACTTTGCGATGACTTTGGTAAAGGAAGCCACGATGCTTTACAAGGATGAAAAGCTGCGAATTGGTCTTGAGGAGATGATATATGCGTTTGACAGCAGTACCATTGAACTGTGTCTTAAGTTGTGTCCATGGGCCGAGTTTCATCATGGTAAGGGCGCGTTCAAGATACATACACTGATGGATCTGCGAGGCTCGATTCCCACATTTGTCATGCTCACGCCAGGCAAGGTTAACGATGCCAGGATGATGGACAAGATTCCTGTTGAAGCAGGTGCTTTCTACCTGATGGATAGGGGATATGTTGCCTTTGAGAAACTTTACAAGCATTTCCAGCAAAAGGGCGCCTGCTTTGTTACACGCGCCAAGGATAATATGTCTTATGAGGTTATTGAGTCCAGACCTGTCAACAAAGACTCGGGCGTTCTTTCGGATGAGACTATCAGACTTGCTGGATATTACTCTACCAGAAAGTATCCAGACACATTGAGACTTGTTGTATATGAAGACTTTGAGACTGGAAGATCATATCGATTTCTGACCAACAACTTTGCGATTGACGATCCGCTGACTATTGCGGAACTCTACCATGAACGCTGGCAGATAGAACTGTTCATCAAATGGATCAAGCAGCATCTTCACATCAGGACTTTCTACGGCACTTCCAAGAACGCCGTGTACACGCAGATATGGATAGCCATTTGTGACTATCTGCTGCTCATCATTGCGAAGAAGCGATACGGGTTGGATCCAAGTCTTCATTCTATCTCTAACTCAATCGGACAAGTCCTCTTCCAGAGGGCGGATATCCGTGAAATTTATAATCAGCCGACAACTCCCGTTAGTGTTCCGGAGGCGGGTTCTGTCGAGCAACCTACTTTATGGTAAAATTTCTCCGGACAGCAGTGAAAAGAGAAATATTTTTAATTTTTTATGCATATTGTTATTTTCTCGATTATTCTTAATCAGCATCAGGTTGCAGTTGCTGATGAATTGTGGAAACAAACGAATCATCGATTCGCATTTGTCGAATTAGAGAATATTGGTGATACAAAAGGCGGAACGGAAGACTATTCGACTCGACCGTATCTATTGCAGGTGTGGAAAAATCCGGATGCTAAGAGACAAGCTTTTGAATGGGCTATTTCTGCAGAAGTCTGTGTTTTTTCGGGAATTCGCTCCTTGCCATTTCAACGAGCCCGATTGAAGAAGGGACTACTAAGTTTTGAAATGAGCGAAAGGTGGTTAAAACAAGGCTGGAAGAATCTATTGTCTCCGAGATTGTTAAAAAATCTCTGGAATTATCACATCGGATATTGGAGTCGAAAACCTCTTTATAAATTGTGTTGTAGTGCTTTCTGTGCTCATGATCAATATGTATTACATACATTTAAGAATAAGTGCTATAAGTGGGGGTATTTTATCAAAGTTGACAAGATTGTAATTCAAGAAAATTCTTCTTGGTCCTTTGAAAAACGACAAGCGTTGCTTATGTGGTGTTCTCGATATTTAAAATGGAAACATCCGGAGTTACCTATTATGATGGCTGCGCGATTGAAAAATGAAGGGTATCGTTTTGTGTTAGATATGTACGGTTGTGGAGAATATGAAGAACATGCAAAATCGTTAGTGAGGGATTTGAGCGTAGATGATATAGTTCATTTTGTCGGAACAAAACCTAATAATGAGCTGCTTAAAGATATGAGGCAACATGATATTTTTCTTTTCACAAGCGATCAAAACGAAGGATGGGGGGCTGTTGCAAATGAGAGTATGTCTAACGGATGTATTTTAGTTGCTAGTGATGCAATTGGTAGCGTCCCCTATCTTGTAAAAAACGAAGAGACTGGAATTTTGTTCCATTCCCCAAAAAGCTCCAGTGGATTTGATAATCCAGATTTGATGTCATTGGATGACTTATGTGCAAAAGTTAAGAATCTCCTAGATAATCCTTCTTTAATGAAACGTATCAGCCGACAAGGAATAACTCAGATGCAAGAAGTATGGAGCCCTCAAGTTGCAGTGTATAGATTATTAACTTTAATAGATTGTTTGCGGCAAGGAAACGATACTGTTTTTGACGATGGCCCTTGTTCTAAGGCATAGATTTAAGTTAAATATAATGATTCTAATTATAAGTGCATTATTATGAGAGCATTACATACAATCCAAGGGCTAAGTGCAAAATCAGGAGGAACGTCGACATCCACTTATGATCTCTTGACGGCAATGCATCATATTGGTTGTAATGTTGATTTGATGACATTGCAATCGCCCGATTTGCTGGGTAATAATGAGCCATGGATAAATGCTTTACCAAATGATAGTATCAGCAGTTATGGCTATTCTCATAATATGAATAAGTTTTTATCTCAAACAGATTACGACTTGTATCATACGAATGGCTTATGGCTTTATGGCAACCATATTACTTGTAAGATTGCACGAGATAAGGATAAACCATATGTTATTACTCCTCATGGCATGTTATATCCATTGGCCTTAAAACGTTCATACTGGAAAAAGTGGCCGTTGTTACAGTTTTTTTTTAATAAAGATATTCTACATGCTTCTTGTATTCATGTAACTAGTAAGCCTGAATTAGAGTATGTTAGACAATTTGGGTATAAAGGACCTATTGCGATTATTGCAAATCCGGTGACAATTCCAGAATATATTAAAACAATAGTTAGAGATAATCATCGTACTCGGTTTGGTTTTTTGGGGCGTTTGCACCCCGTAAAAAAGATAGAAAATATCTTTTATGCAGCATCTCTTTTGAAAAGAGATGATT
Organism: Alistipes megaguti; assembly: GCF_900604385.1. Taxonomy (NCBI): domain Bacteria; kingdom Pseudomonadati; phylum Bacteroidota; class Bacteroidia; order Bacteroidales; family Rikenellaceae; genus Alistipes; species Alistipes megaguti. The sequence continues at coordinate 1,490,728 of NZ_LR027382.1, forward strand.
TTGAAATCTTGATAATCGGTTCTGGTGATCCTGGATATGAGCAATTCTTAAAGCAAGAGGTAGTCAGGTTGAAGTTGCCGAATATCCATTTTTGTGGCTTTCTGACTGGAAAGGAAAAATATGAAACTTTGGCCAAGTTATCCGCATTATTCGTCCCGAGTGACTTTGAAAATTTTGGAATGATAGTTCCTGAAGCATTGTCTGTCGGGACTCCGGTTATGGCCAGTCTGGGGACTCCCTGGGAAGAGTTAAATACCCATAAATGTGGTTGGTGGTGTGATCGTTCTCCACAAAATATTGCTCATGTAATGATTGAAATATTGAATATGCCACAAACCGATTTGGATGCTATGGGGGAACGAGGAAAACAATTGGTATTTCAGCATTATACAGCTCAGGAAATTGCGACGAAGATGAAGTTGCTATATGACTGGATTATTATGAAAAATTCTAAACCGGAATTTGTATATGGATAGAAGAATCGATTTATCAAGATATAAGAATAGCTTGTCTACTAAACATCAGATAATAAGGTTACTATGGAGTATAGTTTGGGGTGCGCTAGCTCGACCTCTTCCCAGAAGTGTCGGTACAGGTTGGAAGAGAATTCTGTTGCGGCTATTTGGGGCTAAAATTGCCTCTACGGCTGTTGTATATTCATCTGCAAAGGTTTATTTTCCGGCCAATTTAGTAATGGGAGAATATTCTTGTTTAGCGTCGGATGTGAATTGTTATAATGTTGCTCCAATAATTATTAGGGATAATACAACCGTATCGCAAGGGGCATATCTCTGTACAGCAAGTCACGACATTACAAATGCACTCAATCCATTGATTACAGCACCTATTATCATAGAAGATCAAGCATGGATTGCAGCAGACGCTTTTGTTGGAATGGGTGTGACTGTTGGTCAAGGAGCTGTTGTCGGAGCCCGGGCTGCTGTATTTAAGGATGTTGAACCATGGACGGTTGTGGGCGGTAATCCGGCGAAAGTGATTAAGAAACGAATTATCAAAGAATAATCTTTTATAGCCATGTTAGACCTCTCCGTTATTATCCTTACCTATAATGAGGAATTGCACATCCGCCGTTGTCTGGAAAATGTTAGATTGATAGCGCGGGATGTCTATATAATTGACAGTTTCTCAACAGATCAGACCCTCTCCATTGCTCGCGAATTCCCCAATGTCCATATCCTACAGAATAAATGGGAGAACAATTATGCCAAGCAATTTAATTGGGGATTAAAGAACGCTCATATCCAGACAAAATGGATTTTGCGATTGGACGCAGATGAGTATTTATTGCCTGAATTGATTCAAGAGTTGCAGGATAAATTACCGGTATTGCCAGACGATGTTAATGGAATAATTTTCAATCGTCGCCATATTTTTATGGGGAAATGGATGAAGCGTGGTATTTATCCGGTAAAGTTGTTGCGCGTTTTTCGTGCTGGAAAGGGGATGTGTGAGCAACGTTTGATGGATGAACATATCCAGTTGACGGATGGACGTATCATCGAGTTTGAGCATGATTTCTGTGATCACAATTTGAATGATCTTTCCTGGTTTTGTCATAAGCATGTCAATTATGCTATTCGGGAAGCGGTTGATTTGCTTGATATTGAGTTGAATCTGACAGGGGCTGCTGCAACTGATGAGGGAAAAGAGATCAGTAAGCAGGCATCATCGAAACGAATGGCAAAGCACAAATATGTGCATCAACCTCTATTTTGGCGATCGTTTGCCTATTTCTGTTATCGCTATTTTCTGAAAGGTGCATTTCTCGATGGGAAAATCGGATTTATTTGGACTTTTTTGCAAGGATGGTGGTACCGAACGTTGGTTGACGCCAAGGTTTTTGAGATAAAGAAGATTTGCGGGACCGATAAAGAAAAGATTTGTAAACATCTGAAAGATCATTATGGAATCGATCTGAATAATATCAAATGAAGATTTCAATTATTACTGCTACTTACAATAGCGGTCAGACCTTGACGGACACATTGGAAAGTGTGCTTCGGCAAAGTTATACCGATATTGACTATGTGATCGTGGATGGGGGATCCAAGGATAACACCTTGGATATTATCCGTCGCTATGAGCCTCGTTTCGAGGGACGTATGCGATGGATCTCCGAGCCGGACAAGGGAATCTACGATGCCATGAACAAGGGGATCCGGATGGCGACCGGAGATGTCGTCGGACTGCTCAATTCGGATGATTTCTATACGTCGAACGATGTGCTTGAACATGTTGCCAGGGCTCTGTCCGATCCCAACGTGGATGCCATCTATGGGGATATCCATTATGTCAATGACGATGATCTGACCCACTGCGTCAGATACTACTCTTCGCGGGTCTTCAGCCGGGGGCTGATGCGGTTGGGATTCATGCCGGCCCATCCTTCGTTTTATTGCCGGCGTGCTATTTATGAGAGGTATGGTACGTTCGATATCTCGTTGCGTATTGCTGCTGACTTTGAGAATCTTTTGCGCCTGATCTTTGTCAACCGGATTCGCACGAAATATATTCCTGTGGATTTTGTTACTATGCGGACCGGTGGAGCCTCTTCGTCGGGTATGGTCAGCCATAAACGGATCCTCAAAGAACACATGATTGCTTATAAACAGAATGGAGTCTATTCGAATTTGCTTTTGGAAGGATTGCGCTATCTCTACAAGATAGGCGAAATCATTGTATCCAAATTTTCTCGTTGCTAGAAATTGATAATCATAATTTATAATTCAGAATATGAAAACTGCTCTCATCACCGGAATCACGGGTCAGGACGGCTCGTTTCTGGCTGAACTTCTGTTGTCGAAAGGGTATGACGTCCACGGTACGATTCGCCGCTCGTCGACCGACTACCGCGAGCGCATCGCCCATCTCGAAGGCAAACCCCATTTCCACCTTCACTACGCCGATCTCGGCGACTCGATGAGCATCATCCAGGTGGTCAGCAAGGTGCGCCCCGACGAGATCTATAACCTTGCGGCCCAGAGCCATGTGCAGGTGTCGTTCGACGCGCCGGAGTTCACCGCCGATGTCGATGCCACGGGCGTGCTGCGTATCCTTGAGGCCGTGCGCTTGTGCGGTTTGGCCCAGACCTGCCGCATTTATCAGGCTTCGACCTCGGAGCTCTACGGCAAGGTCGAGGAGGTGCCGCAGAACGAGAAGACCCCGTTCCACCCCTACAGCCCCTACGCCGTGGCGAAGCTCTACGGCTATTGGATTGTCAAGGAGTACCGCGAAGCCTACAACATGTTCTGCTGCTCGGGTATCCTGTTCAACCACGAGTCGGAGCGCCGTGGCGAGACCTTCGTGACGCGCAAGATCACCCTTGCGGCGGCCCGTATCGCCCAGGGCAAGCAGGACAAGCTCTATCTCGGAAACCTCTCGTCGCTGCGCGACTGGGGCTATGCGAAGGATTATGTCGAGTGCATGTGGCTGATCCTGCAGAACGAGACGCCCGAGGATTTCGTCATTGCCACGGGCGTGCAGCACTCCGTGCGTGAATTCTGCTACCTGGCCTTCAAGCAGGTGGGCATCGAGCTCGAGTTTGTGGGCGAGGGTGCTGACGAAAAGGGCGTAGACAAGGCCACGGGCCGTGTGCTGGTCGAGGTCTCGAAGGATTTCTACCGTCCGACGGATGTCGTGAACCTCTGGGGCGACCCGACGAAGGCGAAGACCCAGTTGGGCTGGAACCCGATGAAGACGAGCTTCGAGCAGTTGGTAAAGATTATGGTCGATGCCGATATGGCGAAGGTGGCCGTCGAGCGGGCCGATGAGGAGATCCGCACGAACCTGGCCGAGTACCTCGAAAAGGGCATCGTAAAATAGGAGGAAAGTCTTATGATGGAAAAGAATGCAAAAATCTATGTAGCCGGACACCGCGGCATGGTGGGTTCGGCCATCGTTCGCGAATTGCAGCGTCAGGGCTACACGAACATCATCACCCGTACGCACAAGGAGCTGGACCTGACGCGTCAGGAGCCCGTTGAGCGTTTCTTTGCCGAGGAGCGTCCCGAGTACGTCTTCCTCGCGGCGGCGAAGGTCGGCGGCATCGAGGCCAACCAGAGTGCGCTGGCCGACTTCATGTACGACAACATGATCCTCGAGATGAACGTCATCCACGCCGCCTGGCAGAACGGTTGCAAGAAGCTGGAGTTTCTCGGCTCGTCGTGCATCTACCCGCGCATGGCGCCCCAGCCGATGAAGGAGTCGTGCCTGCTGACCTCGGCGCTCGAGAAGACGAACGAGGCCTATGCGCTGGCCAAGATTTCGGGTCTGAAGTATTGCGAGTTCCTGAACCGCCAGTATGGCACGGACTACATCAGCGTGATGCCGACGAACCTCTACGGTCCGAACGACAACTACCACCCGACGCACAGCCACGTGCTGCCGGCGCTGATCCGCCGCTTCCACGAGGCCAAGGTGCAGGGGCTTCCCTACGTGACGTGCTGGGGCGACGGCAGCCCGCTGCGCGAGTTCCTCTACGTGGACGACCTGGCCAACCTGTGCGTCTTCCTGATGAACAACTACTCGGGCAACGAGACGGTGAATGCCGGCACGGGCAAGGAGCTGACCATCAAGGCACTGACCGAACTGGTCGCCAAGGTCGTCGGCTATACGGGCGAGATCCGCTGGGATCCCTCGATGCCGAACGGCACGCCGCGCAAGCTGCTTGACGTCTCGAAGGCCAAGGCGCTGGGCTGGACCTACAAGACCGAGCTCGAGGACGGTATCCGCCTTGCCTACAAGGACTTCCTGGAGAACCCGATGCGGGCCGAACGATAAACCGACAGGACCTATGGCAGCCAGCAATCGCTACTGCGTCATCATGGCTGGCGGAATCGGCAGCCGCTTCTGGCCGGCCAGCCGACGCCATCTTCCCAAGCAGTTCCTCGACATTCTGGGCACGGGGAAGAGCTTCATCCGCCATACGTTCGAGCGTTTTGCCCCGATCATCCCGGCGGAGAATTTCCTCGTCGTGACGAATGCCGCCTACCGGCAGCTGGTGCTCGAACAGATCCCCGAGCTGCGGCCCGAACAGGTGCTGTGCGAGCCCGTCGGACGCAATACGGCCCCCTGCATCGCCTATGCGGCCTTCCGGCTCGGGGCGTTGAAGCCCGCGTCGACGATGGTCGTGGCGCCGTCCGACCACTTCATCTTCGATGAGGAGGAGTTCCGCCGCAACATCACCTCCTGCATGGAGTTTGCCGAGACGCGCGATGCGCTGGTGACGATCGGTATCCGCCCCTCGCGTCCCGATACGGGCTACGGCTATATCCAGGCCGCAGCCGCCGGCGAAATCTCCCCGGTGGCTTCGTTCCGCGAGAAACCCGATCTGAAGACCGCCATGAGCTATCTAGCCGCAGGCAACTACCTGTGGAATGCCGGTATCTTCGTCTGGTCGACGCGGAGCATCCTCGCGGCTCTCGAACGCCATCTTCCGGAGGTCTACGGTCTCTTTGCCGGGCGGGCTGCGGAGTTTGCCACGCCCGACGAACGGCAGGCCGTGGAGGAGATCTTCGCCCGCTGCCCGTCGATTTCGATCGACTATGGGGTGTTGGAACGGGCGGACAACGTCTTTGTGCGGGGTTCGGATTTCGGCTGGAACGACGTCGGAACGTGGGGCTCGCTCTACGAACTTTCGACGAAGGATGCCGACGGCAATGTCGTGCCGACCTTCTCGAAACTCTACGATACGACCGACAGTCTGGTCAAGACCTCGTCGGAGAAGGTTGTCGTCGTGGATTCGCTGCACGACTATATCGTGGTCGATACGCCGGATGCGCTGCTGATCTGCCCGCGGTCGCGCGAGCAGCATATCAAGCAGGTGCTGGAGGATCTCACGCCGTTGGACGACGGACGCTTCGTGTAACCGCTCCTCGCCGCATGTGCAGGGCCGGTCTCCCGCGTGGAGACCGGCCCTTTTTGTGTCGGCAGCCGTCGCTGTCCGCAATTCGGGCGATTGAGAGACGATTTTGTAACTTGCATAGGCAAATCCACAGGCAACGCTACCCATGAAAACCTATACCCCGACACCGCTTGACACGCAGGAGATTCAATTACCCGAGGAGCTCGATGAACTGACCGAGCAATTGGCCCGCAACGTACACGAAGTCTGGGCGCAGGGCCGGATTGCGGAGGGCTGGCGGTACGGCGAGCGGCGTGATGATCAGCTCAAAACCCATCCCTGTCTGGTCCCCTACGAGCGGTTGCCGGAGTCCGAACGCGAATACGACCGTCAGACGGCCCTGCAGACCCTTAAACTGATTCTCCGCCTCGGCTTCCGGATTCAACGCTAACTGTCCCCGGCCGAGATTCAAACAACCTCCTCATGAACTCTCTCAGACGTCTCTTTACGTTGTGTTTCGACCGGGCCTTCTCGGGGCGCGGGCGGACGCAGTTTGCCTGGCTGGTCGGCATTCTGCTGCTCTTTTTCGGGGTGATCTATCTGGTCAGTTGTCTGTTTGTCTTTCCGGAACCGTCGGGCGCCTCCGCTTCCGAGCCGCTGCGTACGGATGGGGGTGAGGCGCCGATGGGCCGCCTGCTGCAGTTGATCTGCCTGTTTATCGACCCGGGCAGCGTGGCCAACGTTCAGCCTGAATTGCGCTGGTTTGCGTTGGGGGTTGCCATTCTGGGGCTGCTGCTCTTCAGCGGCCTGCTGATCTCGGTGGTGTCGAACATGTTGGAGCGACGGGTCGAACGCTATCGCGAGGGTGAGATTGCCTATCCGCTCGAAAACCATGTCGTGGTGATCGGTTTTGAGGAGATGGTGCCGATGCTGGTGCATCAGATCTGCTCGGATCCCCGCTATGGGAATTGCTATGTCCTGATCCAGAGCGTGCGGCCCGCCGCCGAGGTGCGCAACCGGATCCATGCGGTGCTCGATGCCCGGCAGGAGCGGCGCATTCTGGTGCTGCACGCCCAGCGCAACTCGACCGAGGAGCTGGAGAAACTCTGCACGACCCGGGCCCGCGAGCTCTTTCTGATCGGTGAGGCGGATGAATACGACCACGATTCGCTCAATATCGATTCGCTGCAGAAGATCGTGGCGATCCACCGCCGGACGCCGGACTGCCCGCGTATTCCGGTCTCGGTGCTGTTCGAGTACCAGACCACCTATGCGGCGTTCCAGATCTCGGATCTGGCCGAAGAGTGGCGCCAGCAGATCGACTTCCATCCCTTCAACTTCTACGAGGAGTGGGCCAAGAAACTGCTGGTCCGGCGGAGCTATGGCGAGGGGGATGCACGGGTCGAATATCCGGCGTTGGATCGTGAGCCGATCACGCGGGAGAGCGACCGGACGGTTCACTTCGTGATCATCGGCATGAGCCGGATGGGGGTGGCTCTGGGCGTCGAGGCGGCGCAGCTGCTCCACTTCCCGAACTTCTGTCGCGACCGGCGGTTGAAGAGTCGGATCACCTTCATCGACGCCGCGGCCGACGAGGAGATGAACTTCTTCCGCGGACGCTACCGCCACTATTTCGATCTGGCGCCGAGCCGCTACCGCGATATGGAACATCCGGCCGCGAGCCGTATTCTGCCGCCGAACCGCGCCTATGGCGCGGGGGTGGATTTCCTCGACGTGGAGTTCGAGTTTATCAAGGGGCGCGCCGAGACGCCGGCCGTGCAGCGACTGCTGGCGGAGTGGGCCGTGGATCCCGCGCAACAGCTGTCGATTGCCGTTTGTCTGAACTTTCCGCCCCGGAGCATGGCGCTGGGCCTCTACCTCCCCGACGAGATCTATGCGCGGGATATTCCGGTTTTCGTGCGGCAGGAGACCTCGAGTGCGCTGCTCGACCTGCTCAACAACCGCCTCAAGAAGGAGCCGCTGAACCGCTATTCGCACGTCTTTCCGTTCGGCATGCTGGCCCATCCGTTCGATCTGGATCGGCGCAACACCCGTCGTGCACAACTGGTCAACTATATCTACGATTTCCGCTACCGACACCATGCCGGCCCCTCGGAATACCCTTCGGAGGCCGTGTTGCAGAGGGCCTGGGACCAGCTGTCGGTGGCTCGTCAATGGTCGAACTTCTATTGCGCCGATTCGGCCGACCTCAAGCTGCGGTCACTGTGCCTGACCGCCGGGCCCGAGGTGCAGCTGACGGAGGAGCAGGTCGAACTGTTGGCCGAGGTGGAGCACAACCGCTGGAACATGGAGAAACTCCTGCTGGGCTACCGCCGGCCGACGCCCGAAGAGGAGGCTCTCTGCCGGGACAAAGCGGTTTGCGCTACGTACAAGAACCGGCTTTTCGTCCATCCCGACATCCGCCCCTACGGCGAACTGGACGACGAGACCCGGGATCAGGATCGCTATCTGGCGAAGTATCTGCTGTTTATCATGGAGGCGTAAGATGGGTGGATGGATCAAAATGCTGATTGCGGCAGGGATCGCGACGGGGGGCTGCTCCCTTGTTCCGGCGGCGGCCCAGATCGTGCAGCGGGGCGTCGTGCTGGAGATGAGCAGCGGCCGGCAGCCCGTCTCGGGCGTCGAGGTGAGGGCGGTCGGCGCCGCCCCCTCGGACAGCGATATGGAGGGGCGGTTCGAGTTGGAATTTCCCGCTGCGCTGCCGGGAGATCCCCTGTTTCTGGACCGGATCCACAAGCAGGGGTTCGAGCTGGTGAACCGGGAAAAGGTCGATCGGTGGAATTTGTCCGCCGATGCGGTTCTGGAGGTGGTGCTGGGCCGTACGGAGGTCATTGACTCCCTGCGGAAACGCTATTATCGGATCGGTGTGTCGGCCGTGGAGAAGGCCTACCGACGGTCGGTGACCGAACTGGAGACCCGCCGCCGGATCCAGCGGATTGCCGAAGCGCAGTATGCCCGGGAACTCGATTCGCTCACCCGGGTCCATGCCCGATTGAGGCAGCAGGTGGACGGCTATGCCGCGCTGTTCGCGCGTATCAATCGGGACGAACTGGATGCCGGGGAGAGACAGGCGCTGGCATTGCTCGACCGCGGAGACGTGGAGGGCGCGATCAGGCTCTACGAGCAGATGCGCACCGATTCGGTGCTGGCCCGGCGGGTGGCGGGCCGCAATGTGGCCGATGAGGATCTGCGGCTTCTGGTCCCCTCGCTGATGAACAGCTTCCGGATCATGCGGCGGCTCGGCGATGTCGAAGGATGTGATTCCGTGGGGCGTCTGATCGGTGCTGCGGCTGCGGAGGTCGCTCTGAAACTGGAAGTTGTCGAGTGGCGATTCGCGGTCGGGGAGCGGAGCGCTGCCCTGGATGAGTATCGCGTGTTGGTGCGGGAGGCGCAGGCGGTGGCCGAAATCGAATGCATCGAGGCCAGCCTGCACCGTTCGCTGGAGGGGGCGACGCTTTCGAAGAGCCTCCGGCAGAGAGTCGATCTGCTGCAGGAACGCATAAGTGCCCGGATGAACTGGGCGAAAATAAAGGAAAACAGTTGGACCCATGATTAAAAAAGGAGACTATAACGAGATACGGGTTTTCATCGCCTCGTCGGCGGAGCTGGATCAGGACAAGGAGATGTTCGATCTGTACTTCTCCGACAAGAACAAACTGTATCGTGAGGAGCGGATCGTATTCGACCACCGGACCTGGAAGGATTTCAGCAGCTCGCTGAATGAGGGGCGGTTGCAGGATCGCTATAATGATTTCATCCGCGAGTGCGATCTGGTGATCTTCCTCTTTCATACGCGACTGGGGCGCTACACGCGTGAGGAGCTGGAGGTTGCCTCGGCGGCTTTCCGGCGGAACGGGCAGCGTCCCCGGATCTTTGTCTATTTCAAGGAGGAGGGAATCGAAGATGACGCCCTGCGGGACTTCAAGGAGTACTGCGAAAAGCGGCTGGGCCACTTTTGTGACGTATATGCCACCTATGACGACTGGCATGTGAAGTTTGACCGGCAGCTGAAGATGCTCGAGGAGGAGGGCTTCATCCGGGCTCCCCGCAAGCGGGAGCGGATGGCCGAACGGCTGAAATTCGCCCTTTCCCATGTGCTGGCTCCGGCCGTTGTCGTCTTTCTGGCCATCCTGGTCGGGCTCTACTTCGTCCCTGTCACCGTGACGGTCTGCCTGGACGACCGGACGCCGTCGTCACTGCCGTTCCAGGGGGCCGACATCACGCTGATCTACGCGGACAAGAGCGAGACGCAACAGTTGGACCGGCTGACGGACGAGGCCATCTTCAAGCAGATCCATGCGCGGTATGTCGGCCGGCCGGTGCAGATTGCGGTCTCCTCTCCGGGCTACGAGCCGGTCGACACGCTGCTCGATCTGGAGAAGCGGCTGGTGATCCCCATCCGTCGCGACGCAAGCCTTTCGCTGCTCTACGGAACCGTCAAGGACGAGAATAACCGTCCGTTGGCGGGGGTCACCCTGCAGGTGCTCGACCTGCAGACGGTTTCGGACGAAACGGGCAGCTTCCGCCTGCGGATTCCCTCCGACCGGCAGCGTCCCCAGCAACGCGTACAGGCCTTCAAGGAGGGGTACGAGTTATGGGACTTTACCGGCCCCGTATCCGACAAGGTCCCCTGGAAGATTATTCTGCATCGCCGCTGATTATCGGTTGTAATAGCCGTTCCGGCGGTACTCCTCGATGCCGAACCGCAGGAGCGTGTCGTTGGGCAGGCTCCCCGGCCGGTAATTCAGCCCCTCGGCCTGCAGCTCCCGGCCTCCCGGCAGTGAGAGCTGGTTCAACAGATCCCCTTTGGCCAGTTTGATCAGAATGGGGTAGGTGTCGAAGAGGGGGTTGAGGCGCTTCATCTCCTCGGCAATGGCCAGCGCCTCCTCGGCATACCCGAGCGCCTGTTCGTTGTCGCCGGTCCGGTAGTAGCAGATGCTGGTATTCAGGGTCATGAGCATGTAGTTGGTCCCCATCGACACCTTGTTGAGCGGGTAGAGCGCCTTCATCAGCTCGTAGGCCTTCTTCTGTTCGCGGAGGGCCTGCGGATACTTTTTCAGTTTGCCGTATCCCAGCGCAAGGTTGTTGTAGGTCGTGCAAAGGCTGAACTTCAGCTCCGTGTTGTCGGGGTGACGCTTCAACTCGGCCTCGCGGGCCTCCTTCACGTGCTCCAGATATTTCAGCCCCAGATCGTAGAGACCGCCGGTGACCAGCGCGGTGCCGATGCTGTTCTCGACGACCAGCGATTCGTACCCCCAGAGCGCCTGCATGGCATAGAGCGTCTCCAGATCAAGTGCGGCGAGGGCCGCCTCCTGCGTTTTGGACGCCGTCAGCAGGTCGTCGATGTATTTGGCCCGCACCAGAAGGATGGTCTCGGCATTCCCCGAGGGGTTGATCCGGCTCAGCTCCTCGGCATAATCGTTGGCCTTGCGGATATGCGGCCGGGCCTCGGCGAGGTTCCCTTTCTGCGCGTAGAAGGTGGCGTAGGCGATCTCCAGACCGACCAGCGCCTGGATCCGCTGCTCGTCCGACACCCCGGCAAACTCCTGTCCGATTCGATCCCGGAAACGGGCCGCCTCCTCCAGAAAGGCGTCGTTGTCGGCCGTGATGCACAGGGTGAGATAGACTTTGTACCGCCCCAGATATTCGGCTGCCGTGGAGTGGGGATTTTTCCGGAATCTCTCCTCCGCATTCATCCACGCCTGTCTGGCGGCGGCATAGGCCTTTTTCTGGTCTCCGGCCTTCATGGCCAGCTGCAGCATCATGTCCAGATGCTCCTGATTCAACGCCAGCGCTGTCTGTTCGTCATCCGGCATGTGTTGCGCGATAAAGTCCCGGACCTGCGCAAAGACCTGTTCCGCCTTTTGGGTCTCTTCCCTGTCCGCATACAGATCCATCAGGGCCGTGTAGGTGTTGACCAGCGTACCCTTCTGAATCCGGACGAAGGCCGGGTTGTCGGATTGCGCAATCTCATCCTGCAGCTCGCGGATCTCATCCAGATAGATCTCCTCGGCTTCGTCCCACTGGTGCATGGCCTCGTATGTTTGCGCCAGATTGAACGAGGTCTGGTGGTAGATGGCCAGATAATCGCCCGACGGCATCGCACGGTGGGCCTGCTGCAGGATCTGCAGCGCCTGAATGCCGTACTCCAGCGCCTGGGTGTAGTCGTGCCGGAGGTTGCGCGCCACCGTCGTCCGGAGGGTGAGAACCAGCAGCAGCGACTTCTCGTCGTATGCCAGCTGCTGACAGCGGTCGATCCACTCGTCCAGATCCTCCTCGAAACGGTTGATCTTGCGCAGGGTGTAGTTCAGCACATAGGGGAACCGGTCGGGCAGGATCCGGGCGATCCATTGGTAGACGTCGTACGATTTCCGTTCGTTCTCCGCTCCGCCGGCCAGGGTGCACAGATCGGCGTAGCGGTACATCCGTTCGACGAGAGCCGTTATGTCCTCATCGGCCTCGGTGCGCTGCTGCAGCTTTTGGCCGGCCTGTTCAATCAACCCGGAGTTGCGGTACAACTCGATGGCCTCCTCCAGACGGCCGCTGTCGACCAGTTCCAGCACCTGCCTCTCCATCTCGTCGATGTCGTCGGGATTGATGCGGGCAAACTTTTCGGCATATTCATCCAGCGTTTTCAGATAGGCCCGGTTCTCTTCGGCCAGTTTTCGCAACCGTTGCGCCCGCTCCTCCTGGCTCATCTCCCGGCGGGTATAGAGCCGGTTGATGCTGTCGATGGTCTGGTTGCGGAGTCGGGTGAAGTGTTCGACGGCAATGGCGTAGTAGCGGTTTTTCTGCTCCTCGATGGTTCCCTCGGGGGCCATGACGATCTCCATCGGGCGCTTCTCCGTCAGAATCCAACCGTTGAGGAGCTCTTCGTTCACGAGCTCGTACCCCTTTTTGTATACGAACGGGGAGCTGATCGCCGTGCCCGGTTGGGCGTGGATGAAATCCAGACAGAAATGCCCCTCTCCGTCGGAGTCCGTCGCGGGGGCGCCCGCCGCCAGCAGCTGCACGCCGGCCAGCGGCGTCTTGTGGGAGTTGTAGATGCGGACATTGCCCTTTTGGGCCACCTGCGCCCGAATTGTTCCGGTAAAAAACAGACACGAGAGGCCGAGGATGACGAGATGCTTCATGGAGGGAATCGTTTGGGTTGTTCTACAAAGATAACGATTCCTTTTCAGAACCGTTGATTTTGAGACGTCGGGTTGAGTCCGGTTCAAAATATTTTTCTACATTTGTAGACGGTTCCGTGCCGATCCGCGGGGCCGGACATTTTATACGAACGTTTCGTTACGTTTTCTTTCACGCTCAAACTTCGCAAACTTGACACATTGAAAGAGATGTAACTGGACGCCTCGTGGACGCATGTATTGTGCCTGCAGGCCTTTGGCCTGTCATGTGCATGATACACGTTTCGCGTGGGCGTCCGTGTTACTTGTTTCAATGTGGGGCAGCGAAGGCCTGAGCGTGGGATAAGTCAATGCGGCAACCCACGTTTTTTATGGCTTTCGATTATGACTACACGGGTAACCTCGCCCTGCTCGACCGCCGGAAGGTCGCCCTCTTCGCCTCGCGCGTCGTCGCACCCACGGTCGAGGAGCAGCTCCTTCGCTGGGCCGAGGCGTGTTGCGCAATCGACCGCGTCGTAATCAGCGGTTTTCAGTCGCCACTTGAAAAGACCCTCTTCCGGCTGTTTCTGGAGGCTTGTCATCCGGAGATCTGGGCCTTGGGACGAACCCTCTACCGCCGCTATTCGCCCGCCGTCGAAGAGGCCCTGGCCGAACAGCGCATTCTGATTTTTGCCGTCCGTAACGCTCATCGCACCGGTTGGCAGACGGCCCAAACCCGCAACTACACCATCGCTTCGCTGTCCGAAGAGAGCGTCTATGCCCTCCGCTCGGACGGCCGTCCCAGCACGCTTGACGTCCTTTGCGAGCTGGAGTTAGACCGCAAACCGGTGCGTTGTTTCACGCAATAATCGCCCGTCGAAACCGCTTTTTTTTGTGTGGAATTGTCGCTGGTTCGCTTCGCCGGAGCGGCCTTCTGCCCCTTGTTTTTGTCTTTGTTTCGGCTCGTTTCCGAGCTCCGGTGGAGCAAATTGCGGGCGGAGAGGGTGAAGACATTTTGAAGAATTGAAATTCGGGTTGGCACACGGGGTGCCCGGTAAAAAACGACGACTTCGGAGGAGTTTTCCCTCCCCTTGCGGGCAAGCTGTTTTCTGTTACGAAATCTATTTCGCGTAACTGAAAACACAGCTTGCCGAGTCCCGAAACATAAATGTTTCGGGGACTCAAAAACGGGTCGAATGGCACGTCCCGTTCCCGCTTGTTCGCCGGCCAATCTGTAGAGGCGAATCATCCCGTTCCCGGAACCGGCATCGGGAACAAAACCGGTCAAAATGAACAGTCCCGTAGGATGCTGAAGTCCCGAAAAAGCGTCTGACTGACGGACTTCAGTACTGACTGACGTACTGACTGAATGACTGACGTCAGTACTGACGTCGAGAAGTCTTGGCGTCTTGAATTCATGGCCCGCTTGTTTTCCTGTTGTGCTGTTGCCGACCCTCTGTTGTGTGGTTGTGCTGTTGTGTTGACACATTGTTTTGCTGGCACCCTGTTTTGTGGATGTCAGTATGGATGGAAGCATGGGGTCTCAATGCCGGGTGGAAGGTCGGAGGTTTTCTGGGAACGGTGGATGCGAAACGGAACGCCTCTTCAAAGAGCGGGCCTTGTTGAGGAACAGGCCGCTCCGAGGAGTGTCGCTCTCCGAGGAGAAAACATCGTGTCGGTAGCAGCGGGGCAGGGGAGACCTCGACGGTCGGGGATTCGGTGCCGTGACGGAGCCGGTGCGGATGGTATCCGGGTGCGGACGGCCTCTTCACCGCGGGGGCTCGGCCCGGAAGGGATTTTGGACTCCGATACGCTCGCCCGCGGCGTCTGCATCTCCGGGCCGCACCGGCGGGCGAGGAAGATCGGCGTCCAAACCGCCCCTGCGGCCCGATTCGTTCCGGTCCGATGCTCCGCGGTACCTTTGCGGCCGAAGCCGGTTCCATCCGCCCAGGGCAGGTGCATCGGATGCGACCCCGGGGAAATCCCTGCCCGCAGCCCCGCAGTCTTGACCGATCGGCTGCAGTCGGAGAATGCCCAAACACCCCTTTGACCAAGACCCGTTCCGAAGGGCTTTTGGGGGTGAAACCGACGCCAACCACTGCCACACCGACGCCAACCACTGCCATATCCTGCCGCCGCCGGCTCAATCGGCCCCGAAGACCCTATCTTCGTCTCCAGAACCCTAAAAACGAAGGATTATGGAGTATGTAATGGTTGAAAAACGGAGCTACGACCGACTGGTCGCACGCATCGGCGCGCTGGCGGGTCGGGTGGCGGAGCTGTGTCGCCGGCAGGACAAGACGCTGCAGCACTGGCTCGACAACGAGGAGGTCTGCCTGCTGCTGAACATTCAGAAGCGGACGCTGCAGCGTTACCGCGAACGGGGGCTGCTGCCCTGCACGCAGATCCGCCACAAGGTCTACTACAAAACCGCGGATGTCGAGCGGCTGCTGGCCGCGTCGGCCCTCCGCAGCGGGAGCAAACGGTAAATGCGTACGGCGATGGAGACCCAGTCGGTTTATCGGACGGACGAACGTCCGGAGGAGCTGCTCCGCACGCTGGAGCAGCTGGAGCGGGATCTGGACCGCTGTGTGGAGTTGAACCGCCCGATGCTGGGCGGCGAACGCTACCTGACGGACCGCGAATTGTCGGAGCGGTTGAAGATCAGCCGCCGTACGCTGCAGGAGCATCGCTCCTCGCACGAGATTCCCTATTACTGCGTCTGCGGCAAGATTCTCTACCGCGAGTCGGATATCGAGCGTTTTCTTGAGGAGCGCTACTTCGGCCCGGTGCGGCGGTAGACGACGGGACGCTGGCGGTGCTGCGGGTGGGCGGCAGGTGGCGCCGCTGGTCAGCATTGTTGGCGGCCGGATCGGAAAAAGGCGGCCCGGAATTTCCGGACCGCCTTTCGTGCGTCAACGGGTAGACCGTGGGGCGGAATTACTCCGCCTTCCGGAAGTCGATGGTGATGGTCTTGCCGCCGTACGTCCAACTCGATGAGTATACC
Source organism: Alistipes megaguti (assembly GCF_900604385.1). NCBI lineage: Bacteria > Pseudomonadati > Bacteroidota > Bacteroidia > Bacteroidales > Rikenellaceae > Alistipes > Alistipes megaguti. The sequence continues at coordinate 1,506,728 of NZ_LR027382.1, forward strand.
TTCAAACCTGCCGGCTCTGTCTCGTTGTCGAACCAGACCGTGACCGGGAATGTCGACTCCCCGTCTCCAGGATTGTCAGAGCAGCTCAACTCTGTCAACACCGTGTTCCGGCTCACATCCAGCTCCGTCAACTGATTGTAGTCGCACCATAACGTCTCCAGTTTAGTGTTCGCGCTCACATCCAGCTCCGTCAATTGATTGGTGTTACACCCCAAAATCGTCAGTTCTGTATTCCGGCTCACATCCAGCTCCGTCAATTGATTGTTGAAACACACAAAATACCTCAGCTCTGTATTCCGGCTCACATCCAGCGCCGTCAACTGATTGGAGGAACATCCCAAATCCGTCAGCGCCGTATTTTGGCTCACATCCAGCTCCGTCAATTGATTGTAGTCACAGTTCAAATACGTCAGCGATTCGAAATACTCGATCCCCTGCAGGGAGGTCAGGGTGCCGCGGTTTTCATAAGTCCCCGAAACGTCCAGTCTGGTGATTGTGGCGATCTTTTCCATATCCTCCGGCGTGATATGCTCCGCATCGGCAATAATATCCTGTTTCTGCAACTCCTGTGCAAAGGCCTTATCGAATTGGGCGGTGAAATTCGTATCGCCGGATGCCGCCTGGGTGACGGTCAGCCGCACGCTCTGTTCCCCGCAGGACAGGTCGGCATAAGCCGTGCGGGCCGATGCCCGGAAATTGCGGGTGGCCGACAGTTCGACGGTCTGTTCACCGGCCGTACCGCTCGCGGGCGTGACGGAGAGCCAGTCGACCGAGGATTCGGCATCGTCGTACACGACCGAAAGCGTCCAGTCGGCCGCGGCGGTAAACGCGACCGTTGCGGTCCGCTCCTCGTCGGCGTCGAGTGTGTATTCGGTCTTCTCGATGGTCAGGTTCCCGGGACGGGAGGCATCATCATCCTTCTTGCAGCCCGTAAGGGCAAGGATGGCAAGCAGGGGCAAAAGGTAAAGCTGTTTCATATGGCTCTTTTTTATGTGAGTATGCAAGGTAGGTGAAAAAATCGAAATTTCCGCGTCTTTGTGCGGTTCGGGAGGTGAATTTTGTCGGAAAGATTTGTTTTTGTCGTTTAGGCAATTGGAAAATTGTCGTTTAGGCAATTTTGAAACCGGTCGCAAAACGGCCTTGCAAATGCGACGCCGCCTTCAGTTGGAAAGACAGCGTCCGTTGAGGCGTCGTTAGTGTGTGCGCAAGACCGGCTGCGGGGCCCGGTGGGGCGGCCGGCCGATGGAAGGGGAGAGATGGCCGCTTCCGGGAGCGGGCCCCGGCGGCTGGACGGCTCATCGTGGTCGTCCCGCCCCGACCGGTCAGTTGGCGGGCGCGGTCTCGTCGGGAAGCTCCACCAACCTCAGGTGCGGGGCGGCGGGGTGGAGCAGCCAGCGGCGGAAGGCCTCGCTCTCGAGGCTCCGCAGTCGGAAGGCCAGCGCCGCAATCATCTCCAGGTTGTAGAACTCCACCCCGTGGACGATCCGCTGTGTCGGCCCCCGGCGCAATGCCTCCGAGCGGTAGATGGCCCGGATGTTGGCCCGTACGGCCGCCTCGAAGACTCCGAACAGGCGGGCGATCTCCGGCTGTGCGAGCCATACTTCGCCCCCGGCGTTGCGGTGCAGGATGACGCGCCCGCGATCGATTGTGATCGATCCCCGATATCCAATCGTCTCCATACCGGCGGTGATTAAAACTCCTCGGGCAACTTGCTCATCTCGCGCAGGATGGTCTGGTCGAGCACCTTGGCGTAGTGACGCGTCATGTTGGTGTTCGAGTGGCCGAGCATCTTGGCCACGCTCTCGATCGAGACCCCGTGGGCCAGCGTGTAGGTGGCGAAGAAGTGGCGCGCCAGGTGCGTCGAGAGGTTCTTGCGGATGCCGCAAATGTCGGCCAGCTCCTTCAGGTAGGCGTTCATCTTCTGGTTGCTCGACACGGGCAGCAGCACGTTGTGCCTCCGGCATTCGGGATCGGTGCGGTAACGCTGCAGAATCCGCTCGGGGATCTCCAGCAGCGGGATGTTGCACATGTTGCCCGTCTTTCGGCGCGGCTTGCGGATCCAGCGGTGACCTTGCATGTCGGTGGCCAGATGCTCGGGCGCCAGCTCCTTGATGTCGGAGAAGGCCAGCCCCGTGAAGCAGCAGAAGATGAAGATGTCGCGCGTCAGCGCCAGCCGCGGGATGGTGATCTCCTTGTGCAGGATGCGGTCGATCTCCGCCTTCTCGGGCATCTCGCGCCGCACGGGCTGCATCTTGAAGCGCATCCCGGCGAAGGGATCCTCCTCCATCCACTTGCGGGACAGCGCCAGGCGGATGATCTTCTTGAAGTTTCCCAGATACTTCATCGTCGTGTTGTGGCTGCAGCCGCACGAGGTCTTCAGAAAGAACCCGAAATCCTCGATGAAGCGACGGTCGACCCGCTCCAGCTCGATGTCGTCGCGGCGGTAGGCGTGGCGGATGAAGGCGAGCGTGTGCTTCAGGCAGGTGTCGTAACGCCCGGCCGTCGCCTCGGCCATGTCGATGCCCACCAGCTGGCGGCACTTCTCGTTGTGCTCGCGGAAGAGCTTGAGGAGCGTGCGGCGGTTCGAGGTGCGGCGCCCCAGAAAGCGCCCCAGCACGTCGTGGACGGTGTAGGGCCGCTGTTCGAACTCCAGTTCGCGGTGGACGAAAACGAGGCGCGCCCGGACGTTTTCGAGGTAGAGGTTGAGGCTTTTGCCCAGTGCCGTGCGCGAGGAGGCCCGGCTGCGTTTGGCATCCCACAACTCGGGTCGGATGCTCTTGTGGATGGTGGTGTCGGTGCGCTGGCCGTTGACCGTGATGCGTACGCAGACGGGGACCTCCCCGTGCTTGTTCGGTCTCGTCCGACGGATGTAGAACGAGATGTTCAGGGATGTTGTTTCCGGATACATGACTCTTGTGTTTTACGGTGGTAAAGTTACGTGGCAACGCGCAAAATCAAGGCATGCAAAATGCAGACAATCAGCGAATAAGAACCCGCCTGCGGTGGCAGGGAAACGGCGGCGGCACCGTTTTGCCACCCGAAAGGCTGCCGCGGGGTGTTTCATCTGTCCACCCGGTAAGTGAGCTGCTTACAGGGATTTTCGGGGCTTTTGTCCACCCCCCCCCTTGGCGGAGAGAGAGGAACATGAACTTTTTATGCAATCCGCTCTAAACCAGAACATTAAATTGAGTGCCGGTGTAAAATGACACCATATAGGCCACAACCTATTTTCGCTATTTTCCCTTGTATTCACTTGGTTGTTACAAAGTTACAAAAAATTTTCTGATTTTGCAACCGAATTGGAAACGAACCTATTGATTCCTTGTCGAATTTCGAGGGTGATATGATGAGTTTAAATATAAATAAATCAATAGATTATCTTTTTGTTCGGTTCTGGATCCCAATCGGATATTTCCAAATCAAGTGATCCTGCGCTTTTCTGACATGAGAACATCTTGCTTGCCACCTTTTCGGTGGCCGTAGCGAAGGCTCAGGTTTGTACCTCCGACCAGACGGAAGGGTGCAAACGATTCTTCGGACATCAGTATTCCGAGTGTCTCTTTCAACAGCGGCGTTACCGTTTCATAATGCAGGTAGCTATTGTCAGTCATTTTGCAATGTCGTGTTTATACGGTATGAGTTTTTCGGAGAATCGGTTTCGAGGGCCGCGAGAGTGGTGCCGTAGAATCGGGCAATCTCCGCTTTTTCTGTGTCATTACCTCGCTCCAGGACGCGGGCAATGACCGACTCGCGGTACCGGCCCCAGTCAAGTGTGTCGAAGTCAGTATCCCAGAACAGGGACCGACGAATTGCCGGTATCCCGGATATGGCACGGCTCTTTTGACCATTCTTGTATTCGGCGATCTCGTAGTATGTCTGAAGCAGCAGCAGGAATCCCTCTTCGTATCCGAATGCCTGCTCAATCTTCAACGCCATTTCGACCGTCAGATTGCGTCGCCCCGTAATGACGGCATTGAGCGTCTGACTGTGTTCTCCGATGGAGGCAGCAAACGACCGCTGACTCAGATTGCGTTTCTTCAAATCCCTGCCAATTATCTTGCCCGGATGGATGCCTTTCAATATGTCAATTCTGCTTTTCATGGCTTCATCTGCAAATATACGAAATGCAAACGAATTTGTTTGCAAATTTATTCTGTTTTTCTGATTATGGAAGACCATTTTTTGTCTAAAAAGTTGGTCACAAAACATCGTGTTGTTGTCGATGATGTTGGAAGCAATGCCGCTCGCCATACTTTCTTTGAATAGCATGAGCCTTCAGATGGTGTCCTTGCAGTAAGAACCGAACCTGAAAAGCTATTGTCTTATCGGCAAGTTAAGTGGTGATTTCCATTCCCAGAATGATGATTTTTGCCGATACCGGCAAATTATAGAAGTTTTGGTCCTGCTATCTGATGGACTGCCGGAGGCAAGAGTGGTTTGAGCCCCGGACAAGGAAAAAACATATAATTGATTCAAGCACTGATAAACGAGTTCCGGGATTATCCCATTTTTGCCGTGGAAACCAAACCCGACAAAGATGGAAAATCAACACACGGATGACCTGTCCCGCATTCTGCGGACGGTCGAAGAGATCCTCGAGATCGTACACTTCATGAAGGATCATCGGAGCCAGCTCGAAGGCGATCCGATCCTCGATTTTGCGGAAGTCTGCCAATTGCTCCGCCAGAGCGAACGCCAGGTGCGCCGCTTCCGCGAACAGGGGCTGCTTGTCGGCTTCAACATCGGAGCCCGGCGCATGTACCTGCTCTCCGAGGTGCAGGAGTTCATCCGCAAGATACGCCGCCGCGGGAAACTCGAATTGTTGAATCAATAAATCTGTTACTCATGGAAACCAAACAAAATCCCCGCATCTATCGGCTTGTCTCCTCCGAACAGCTCGAACGTCTCATCAAGACAAATTTCCTTTTGAGTAAGAGTTTGCTGCTTTTTGAATACCTGTGCAGTCAAAGCGACGAGCCGCTCTTCCTGACGGCCGATGCGGCCTGCGAAGTCCTCGACATTTGCCCCGAGACGCTGACCCGTTACCGTCAAAAACGGCTGATCCGCCCCACAATCTATCGAAGACAGTTCCTTTACAATGCCTATGATCTGCTGATGCTCGTTTATCGGATCAACCAGCGCAACCTGCAAAATGCACTGCGACGTATACCCAGGATTGTGATTGGTGGGAACGAGCATAACGGATGACGGAGAAACTGAAGAAGAATACACAAGTGCCGACCTCGGGCCAAGATAGCAGCACGCCTGCACCTTGAAGCCCTTTTCGCACGATCTCCACCCGTTCGGGTTGTATCGTACGAAAAGGACTTCCGGTTTGTCCCGCCGCTGAATATCTGCCCGTGGCCGGCCCTTCCTTTTTTTGGACAGGCCGGTTCCAAAACCATATGTCAAACCTCAAAATGAATTTGGTATGATTGACCTTCAGAAACACATCTGGGAAGGCTGGACCGTTGGCGATTTTGTCGAGCGCTTGGCTCCCGAGTTGGATCGTATTATGTCGGGACGCAGCTGGCGCCGACCCTTTTCCACGAAGCAGGAACTCGCCACGTGGTGCCGGGAGAATCAGCCCTATTACAAAAAGCACATTCCGGGCGTTGTTGCCTATTTTGCCCGGAGGTATCGTTTACGTTGAAGCAACAGGAGATGATTTACTACCATCGCTTTTATGTTGAGAGTCTATATCCCGAGAACCGGCGGTGGATTCTTCGCTGGTTGTTCCGTACATTCCCCGTTTACCTGTTTGAAACGACGCCTGCGGGTTACAAGGGGCGCTTCTACACGCAGGACGTCCGCTTCCCGAAAGCTGCTTTTCGTGATCTGACATTCAGATTTCGCGGCGACAGATCGTTATGCCTTTGGGTTATTTCATATGATCTGCAGACTATCTATCTTGAACGGAATATATATATCAATGGGAAATGGGGAGCATAATTATCCATTTAAGCGTATGTCAAGAACCGATAAAAATGGTATTCTCATCACATTGCACAAACAAAATGCAGCCCACTGACCTTACGGTAGCGGGCTGCGGTGTCTGTATGATTTACCGGGCACAAATGCTCCCGCCCGGAATGGGAGTTCCTTTCTTTATTGGGGTTATACTTCGGTTATATTCCGTTTCGGGCGGAACTTTTCCCGCCCGACGGTTTACTGTTCTTTCTTCAAGGTAGGCAGGCTGTTTCCGTCTTTGAGTTCGTACTGCCAGCCTTTACCGCTCAGGGCGGCGTTCATGTGGGCAAGGGCATTCTGCCAGAGGCCGTCCGTCACCTGTGTGGTTTCGATGGTGGTGCCTCCCTCATTGTAGCCGATGCCTGTGTCGGGATTGCTTCCCCAGTAGCAGGCGGTGATGACAGGGTCATTGAAAAATTTATAGTTCCGTCCCGTTACGCCGCCTGTGGTTCCGGCCGGGCCGCTGACAGTCTCATTGGCATGATAGCAGGCGGTCAGGGTACCCTCATCATTGGTTCCCGTTACGCCGCCTACATAGATGGTGCCGCTTCCGCTACCGGTCACGCTGCCCCAGGCATAGCAGGCTTTGAGGGTGCAGGATGTGTTATTTCCCACCACGCCGCCGACAAAGTTGCCGCCTGAGTTGATACTTTCAAGGGTCACATCGCCCGTGGCATAGCAGGCGGTCAGGGTGGCACCACTATCCGTCAGACCTGCCACGCCACCGGCTATATTCCCGGCATTCACTGTGGCCGAGGAGCTGCACCCGGTGATGGAACCGCCCGTTTGGTAGCCCACTACACCGCCTACAATGCTGTTTTTTCCTCTACCGATAACGCTGCCCGACACCGAGCAGTTTTCAAGGGTGCCATAGCTCCTTCCCGCCACGCCGCCGACATCGCTTATTTCGTTATTGCTTTCTATCTTCACGTCCTTCAGCGTCACATCCTTCACCGTGCCGCTGAGGTTGCCGAACAGGCCCGCATATTGGTCACTCGTCGTAACGGTCAGCCCCGTAATGGTATGGCCGCCGCCGTCGAAGGTGCCGGTGTATTGGTGGTTATAGTCTATGCCTATCGGCGTCCACTCCCCGGTCAGGGTGATGTCGTCGGTCAGGGTGATGTCGATGTCGGTCTCTCCATTGTTCACCAACTTGGCGAGGTTCTTCAGTCCCTTCTCGTTGTCCACAGTGTAATTGCCTTCGCTCACTTCAGTATATCCCTTGTCCTTATCCAGCGTGATGTTGTAGAACTTGCCCGCCACGGGGGTGATGGCAGAGGAGAGAGTGCGCTCCTCGGTGCCGTTCGCCCGCAGCTTGGTTATCGTGTAGTCGGGCACCACGTTCGCCTCCCAGCAGGTGATGGTTGCGCCGTTTTCGGTATATTCGCACTTCTTCATCTTTATCCAGCCCTCGTCTGTGCCTTGCACTACTTTCCCTTTTTCATAAGTGCATTGGGTGTAGGTATAGAGCTGGAGGCTTTGCACTTCGCCGAGTGCATCGTCCGTGGGCGTCACGCGCACCTTGGCCAGCTGGTGGGTGAAGGTCAGCGTGACGGGTGTCTGGTAGTCTCCCGTGCCCGTGCCGTGCAGCAGGTAGGCAAGGCCGTTGGTGTCTTGGTCGCGGAGGTCGAGGGTGCCGTCCGTGGCGGGATACCAGGCGGTGACGGGCTGGTTGGGCGCCGTGCTTGTCCAGTAGAGCTGTCGGTCGGCGAGCAAGGTATGGTCGGTATTTAGGGTGTAGGTGGTAGTTTTGTCGCCCAGCTGCACGCCAATCATCTCCGAGCCGTCCCACTCCCACACGCTGCCCGTGCCGTCCGCATTCTCGCTGACGCGGGTCTGCGGTGCGCCCCACGGCTGCGCCTCGCCGCCCTCCACGCCGAGGGTGATGCGGGCTATCTCCAGCGGGTATTGTCCTTCGGGCAGACGGTCACCGTCCGCCAGTTCGTCCTTCGTGCAGGCAGCCATGGCAAGGAGCAGCGCGGCTGCGGCAAGAATTACATGGATGGAATGTCTTTTCTTCATATCGGGTTGTCTTTTTATTTGTTTTCGCTTTGTGCTGCCGCCGCCTGCGAAGGCGGCCGTCGCACCATAGTGTCTATGGGCAGCTCCGGCTTGACGCTTGCGCCGGGGCAGCGGTGTGTGGAACTTACAGCGTGGCATTTGCATCGTTCGAATCTCCGGGAGTCCACGGGGTAATCTCCGGTTCTTCCACCGTGATGCCTTTGTTGCTGAGCGTTATGTTGTAGGTGTAGGCATAGCCTGCGGAGAACTGATTCGCTTCGGGCTTGGATGGATTCGGCAGTGTGGTTGTATAGTTCAGTCCGTTGAAAGACACTGTAAGGTCAAGAGAGGTGGTCACTCCCTGCGGGAGAATGATGACTTGCGAAGTGGTGGCACCGTTAAGTTGCATGTGAATCGGCGATTCGGAGGCTGCGGTTACGGCAGTCGTTCCGGTAGCCGTGTCGAAAGTGCCTTCGTGCTTCAGTCCGTCCAACGTGTAGTCAGCAGGTTCCATTCCGTTGAAAATGATGCCATCGCCCGCCTTGAAGGTGAACTTGATGAGACTCATGCAGTGGTGGAACGCATGGTCGCCGGTGAAGCTCACCTCCGGGTTGTGGGTGTTGCCCGTGGCTCCCGAGGCAAAGAGGAAGTCGATGCCCGTGCCCTGCTTGTCGGCTGCGGTGCTGACGGTCACCGTTCCGCCCTCAGCCTGATACGGATAGTAGGCATTGAAGGTCTTCGTTTCGGTGTCATTGAAATAGATGGTCGTACCGTCGGTCACGAACTTACCGTTCTCTCTCTTGTAGGGCACGTTGGTGAAGCCTGCGCCGGTGACGCCGATGCGGTCGCCGTCGGTCCAGTCGGTTCCTTCCGAATTGACGCGGGTAGCGGGCGTAATGTCGGCGATAAACTGGGCGGCTACCGGGCTGTCATTCAGGTTTTCGTTGTCGTTGTTACAGGCGGCCAGTGTCAGTGCCAGCGCTGCGAGGGCAAAAAATCTTGTCTTCATGTGTATTTGTTTTTTATATTTATATCGTCTTATATCGTTTCTGTTACAGGGTCACATTTACGTCGTCTTCGTCCCCCGTTTCCCATCCGGTAATTTCGAATTCCGAGAATTCGGCCTCTTCGGGGGTCTCGACGAGCGCCCCGCCGAGGGTCATAGGTTCGGGTTTCTTCGTGTTGAACTCCTTGAGGGCTTCCGTAAGGTCGCTTTTCAGTGTGGTGGGGGTCGGGTTGCCGTCCGCATAGCGGATTTCGCCCGTCAGCAACTGTTCCGTGCCGGTCACACCCAGCAGCCGCACCGTGGCTTTCCACTTGCCGGCATCATCACCTTCGGTTATCTTGGTGAAGGGCAGTACGACGTTCGAAGCGGCTCCGTAGGTATCGGTTGCGAAGTCGAGTGTTCCGGCTGCACCCGTCAGATGGGCAACAATCTCCGTGATGCGTCCGGCGGCATCACCCGTCGGTTCGACGACAAGCGTCAGCTCACGTACCTGCTGCTTCATCGCGGCGGTCAGCGGATAGTCCTTGTCTTTCTCGATGCTCACCTGTTCCGTATAGGTGAAGAACCATCCCGGAGCATTGTTCACAAAGGCATCCGTATCGGCCCGGTTTCCCGTGGCTGCGGCAACGGTGGCGGTGGTGCCATTCACCGTGATTCCTTCAGCCGGGTTCCACACCGCAAGGGTGTAGCTTCCCGGAGCAAACAGATGGTCGGGGGCATGGGTGGCGGAAGTCTCCGTACCCGTATAGTCACCCATGGTGACCGTCCATGTGGCAGGTATATCGATGCCCTCACCACGGGCCGACCAGTCGGCTGTCACCGCAATCTTTCCGTAGTCGGGGTGCGGCGTGTCATAAAGCGTATCTTTCACGCAGGAAGAGAGCAGCACGGCGGCTGCCATTCCCATCATATTTATATATTGTCTTGCTTTCATATTCGATTCCTTGCAGTTAAGATTTTCAATCTTCAATAAACGCTGCGCCTCGGCATAACCGGAACAGGTTCCGTTCTGCTCTCGGCTTGCAGTTTATTTAGAATAACTTCCATACCAATGTCACACCGGCATTGATGGGGCCCCACCAGTCCTTTGTCTCGTTGCCGCGGCGTACTCGCACACCGTCAATGACTTCATATTTCTCATAGTCGGCATTCAGGTAGCCCAAGCCGAGGTTGAAGTCAAGATCTAATGCCTTGTTCAGCCGCAGCCGGTAGCCGGCAGTGATGCCGCCACCCATCAGGTCGCCCTGCTTGCCTGTTTCGGAGAGCTTGTAGTTGAACTGTCCGGCCTTGAACATCGCACCCAGATACCAGGCTTTCTTCTCGCCCATGTAGTAACGCACTTCCGGAGCCACTTCCCAGAGGGCATAGCGGCGGTCTTTGTCGCTCCAGCTCCATGAAGTCCACGAGCCGTTTACGGCAATGCCCCACGACGGACAGATGCGCCATTCAAGTCCTAAATCGGGTGTCAGGGTAGCCCAGCGCAGCAGGTTGGCACGCAGGGAGAGGCCCATAGCGCAGCCTTGGGGCTCTTCGTCGCGGGCCTCCTCCAGTACGGGCGGGACCGTTTCGGTTTCGTCGGCGGCCCTGCGTGCCTCTTCGGCCTTGCGCTGCTCCTCGGCGGCCCGTTCGGCTGCAAGACGCTCCTCTTCGGCACGTTTTTCGGCTGCCCGCCGCTCTGCTTCGGCCTGCTCGGCAGCCCGGCGCCGTGCCTCCAGCTCGGCCTCCGGGGACCCGGCCGGGATGACTATCCGCACGGTCACGAAGTTGCCTTGGTCGGCGTGGTTTTTCGTTGTAAAGCACGCCTCGGTGAGTCCCCCGCGCAGAATCATTTCGCTCTTCACGCGGTTCGAACGCGTCTTGGCCATGGCGAGGTTTTCGGCCGCAGAGGACTGCGACGTGCAATAACCATTGACCTCGACGGGAATCTCTCCGTCGAGAATCGCCACCTTGTGCTGTTTTATACAGGAAAGCAGTCGGTTCAATTCCTCCCCGTTTCCGCTCCACGGAACGTAGAACATGTCTTCGTCCGTCACGAACCGGAAGGTGTAGGTCGTGTCTGCCTTCTGCTGCGCCATTGCCGGAAGCAACAGCAGCGTCAGCAGTGCGGTCGTAATCCATTTTTTCAAGTTTCTCATATTATCTTTTTTAATTGTTCATTTTCAACTTAATTCCGCCTCCAGTAGCGCAGGTAGCCTCTGCGTTCGTGTTCGTCCCCCTTGATTACCGGATGGAAGCGGCAGACATAACGTGCTGCCGTGAGGCACAGTAGAAGAATCCCGAAAAGAATAATACATACGGTGGTATTCCACCACAACGACACTGTAGAAAGTGCGGCAAGAGGCGGGAAAGCGAGCAAGTTGAAACTTTCGGGATACATTTCCTTCAGTCCGATCGGGTCGCTGTATTCATTGTCGCCCCGCAGCCGGAATACCCGGATATAGTCGTGGATAAGGAAGATGCAGCAGAGTGCGCAGAACACGGCGGCCGCAATCCGATAGACGGAAAGTGGCAGGACACCGGTCAGGTGAAGGACAAATACGGCTGCGGCAGTCAGGAGAATCATATCGGTCTTGCCGTGGCTGAATGCTGTCAGCCGGTCAGCGTAACAGAAGCCGTCGCCGTAGTCCTTCCGCCAGAAAAGCACTTGACAGGCAGCATAGACCGGATAAAGAACCGCCAAGGCGGAAAACCACCTTTCGGCGGGCACATCGTCCGGCAGATCGGGAGCCAGTATGAAAATCAGCGCCAATGTCCCGATCAGAGCCAACATTACAGAAAAGAGCAGTCCGATACCCCTCGCCGGATAGTCATATTCCCAAGGCCGGTCGAGATACGATCTGTCAGGACGCATCCACCGGGGAAGCCATGCTGTATTGCCATAGTTCAATCTGTACGGAAAAGATGCGATGCCCGCAACAATCAGCAGGCTGGCAGCCATGAGGATATGGTTCAGTTCGGTGGTCATCTGTCTTTCTGTTTGGGAGTGGAACAAAAAGACATACGGACAACGCCCGAACACAAACCGTATCCGGGAGAGATGGCTCGATTAAATGCCATTTCAACCGATTTTTTCGGGGGGGGTATATGTTTACCCCATTCATGCCGAAAAGCCCAAATAGAGCAGGAAAGGCGTCGTTATATATGGAACAAAGACTTCCGGGCATTCCCGTTTGAGAAAGCCATTGCAAAATGCCGTTCTTAAAATCTCTGAATTTCCTCATAACGCTCTCTCTTACAAAGATAAGAGACATCCCGCAAAAAATCAAGGAGAAAAGTGATTTCCTCGCTAAAAATTCCGCTTTTTGCGTCATCTGAGGATAAGATTCGAAATTGCCGATACGTTTCTTGAAAATACATCCGAAGCTGTCGTTTCCGGATCTCAGACTAATCAAACCTTGACAACAAGCAGGTCCTTCCAGTCGGTCGTATAGCGGGGTGAAAGATGTTCTCGATTCATACGGAAATGATCGGTCCCCTGGGCTGCCACGACAATCGTACCTTTCCCGTGGGTTTTGTTCATCGAATCGAGAACATCCATCAGCCGGGCGTGCTTTTCCCGATCCAGCGGCGAAAACAGCGAACCCTGCTGTTCGGAGGCCAGGGTAATCTGCGAAAGGATCACGCCCGCCTTCTTGTATCCATAGCCCGGCTGGAAAACCTGTCGCAGGGCAATGCGGGCCTGTCGCACAATTTCAAGTGTACTGTTGGTTGACTCCGGCAACAATTGAAGGCTCGTCTCATAGCGCTGCGGCTGATCCTCACGATGCCGATTCGTCAACAGATAGCTCTGCACTTCACAGCAGACCGAACCTTCACCACGAAGTTTCTCGGCACACATTGACGCAAATTCGGAAATAATAGGATCCAGCTCTTCCTGCGTATAGATCTCTTTGGGAAAAGTACGCGAAATGGTGATCTGCTGCTTGCGCGGCGGCATCTGCTCAAAAGTAATACACTCAATACCCTGAAGTTCGCTCCAGGTGCGCAGTCCGACAACCCCCATGCGGGCACGAACCCACTCCTGCGGCAGATCGACAAACTGCTGCGCTGTACAGAGCCCCATGCGATCGAACATCTTCCCATAGCGACGACCTATGCCCCAGACATCCTGCAAAGGAAATTTCCGCAACACCTTGGCTATATCCTCCGGACGATGCATGTAGCAGCAGCCGTTCAGCTTGGGATATTGTTTAGCCAACTTTGAGGCGATCTTGGCCAGCGTCTTGGTCGGGGCAATGCCGATGCTGACCGGAATTCCAACGTTGCGGCGGATGGTGCGGCTGATCGAACGGCCGAACTCGTCGAGCGGCTCGGCCATACCCCGCAGGTCGAAAAAGGCCTCGTCGATCGAGTAAACCTCGATACCGGGAACCAGCGAGCGAAGTGTTGCCATCACACGACGCGACAAATCTCCGTACAAAGCAAAGTTTGCCGAAAACACAGTCACCTGACCGCGCTCTATCAGCGGACGAACCTGATAAAACGGCTGCCCCATGCCAATGCCGAGCGCCTTGGCTTCGTTAGATCGGGCAATGATGTTATGGTCAGTCGGGAGATCACTCTCCCGACTGCCACTTCAGAACCGTGCGTGAGACTTTCACCTCACACGGCTCCTCGTTGTATTCCGCTACCGCGAGCTTCATAACTGCCATCGACCGTTGTTTTCTGATCGTGGCAATGGCGATGAAGCAACTGACAGTTACGCAAATCATTCTTTCCTCCCACTATTTTAGGTAACAAATGATCTTCTTCTATCAAATCCATTGCCGTAAACGATAACCCACAATACGCACATCTGAAGTTTTGCCGTTTAAGTAGCGCCGACCTTCGTGACGTGAGGCCGCCATATTTACCGAGTCGTTTGCCCCAGTAAATCCAATCTCCGTCAAACGGAGAACGGTTCCCTTTTACTTTCACATGACGGACAACGGGTGTCGAACTATGGTACTGTAATTTAACCTCTTTTCGAGTTTCAAATCGCCATCGTCCCTTTTCGAGTCTCCAATATTTACGGACAATCCGTTTCTTGTGTTTACCTCCATGGCGGCGGGTAGCCCAGCGGTATAAACTTTTGAATAACAGAAAATCCATGCGGGAATAGACGTCTTTCGATACCTGTCCTGCATAATATAGCGACCATCCGCGTATTACGGAATTCAATTCGTGTATAAGTGATTCCTGTGGAGATGCCCGTTGCCGGTAAATAATCTCCTTCATACGCTGATAGTGTCGCACTTGGGATTTCTTCGAGGGTTTGATGATCGTCTTATACCCCAGAGGATTGCCACACTGATCCGTTCCGGTATGAGTACGTCCGACAGGGAACTGCCTTACGGTCACTCCGAGAAAATCAAAGCCAGGCTTACTGTCGTCTATTGGATGCAAGGTGTGTACTAATCGTGTTTTGGACGGTTTCATCGCCAGTCCGATTTCTGCCAACCACTCATCCAACAATTTACGGCATTGTTCAAGTACCTCTCGGTCTTGGTGTATCACCACAAAATCATCGGCATAACGGATAAACGTGATCTTCTGACTGAATTTGCCATTTCCGATCCTCCTAATCTTGAATATTCGTCCGAGATATTCTTCCATTCCGTGCAGGGCAATATTTGCAAGTAAAGGAGAAATAACCCCACCTTGCGGTGTCCCGGCTTCGGTTTCGGAAAATACATCGGATTCAAGTATCCCGGCTTTCAGCCACCCTTTAATCATTTGACGGAATAAAGGTATTGTATTGACCTTATCCAATAATTTTTGGTGGTTTATCCTGTCGAAACACTTTTCAATATCAGCATCGAGGACCCATTTCGCACGTTGATTTATGCAGTTGAATATGGCTGCGATCGCATCTTGTGCCGACCGCCCGGGGCGGAAACCATAGCTGTTTGGCTCGAATCTCGCTTCCCATTCTGGTTCCAGAGCGAGTTTCAGAAGCGCCTGAAGCACTCTGTCTCGCATAACCGGAATGCCGAGAGGACGCTTTTCGGTCGAGTTCGGTTTGGGTATCCATACCCTGCGTAGCGGTTTGGCGCGATGATGCAGACCGAGTTCTTCGGATAGCCTCATGCGCTGTTTGCCGGTCAGATATTTTACACCATCCACTCCGGCGGTTTTCGCACCGTGGTTATCCTGAGTTACTTTCCGTATTGCCAATAGCTTGGCATAACGGGATTTGATAAGAAGCTTTTGAAGTTTGTGCACCTGATAGATGTCATCGCGTTGGGATGCCTTGTAAATCCTCTTTTGCAGTTTGAAAACACACCTTTCGATTTTACTCCAAGGCAATGTTTTCCATTCATACATCGGATGTGTATCCGTGTTCATCGTTTTAACTGGTACTTGATAGATTTATGAAAACACAACGGGGGTACGTCTGCATATCCTGCGGCTTTCCCGCAAGCGTTAGCTTCTTACCCCATCCTCCCTTGCGCCGGTATATGGCTGGCTACCTACTGCCAAGGGCAGAACCGACGCATGGTTAACTTGTTCCGACAATCTGTTTTGACGAAAGGTTAGCGTCCCACTGTTCACCGGATCGCCGTGTGGATGAGCGACTGTAATCGGTCATGCAATTATCACAGTCCAGCGATCGTTCCCATTTTGGGCAAGCCTGATATTCCGGGTAGGCTTGGTCAACGTATCGATGATTATATGGATTCAGCATTCTTACGCATACTTTCACACTTGCGGGGATCGTCGTCCGGATTACGCCTTACCCGCTTTCATTCCCGCTTCACCGATACAGGTTGCCATCCTGTACCAATGGGGAAAGTGTTTTCGTCCGCTCATCAAGACGATAGAGAATCGCACTCTACACCAGATTATCAGTTATTCATCAACCAGAGTCGATAAACGCCTGCTTATCTGTTTCACAGGCAACAAGTCGCACGCAGCCGTCGTTGTTCGAGAGCACCACGACGGGACGTCCCACGAGATCAGGCCGGAAGAGCCGCTCGCAGGAGGCGTAGAAGTTGTTACAGTCGCAGAGCCCGTACATGGTTGCCTATTTGAAGGTTTTGATGACGTGGCGGACGACGCCCCAGATCTGGAAGTCGTTGGCGGCATCCACGCGAATCGGTTGGCATTTCGGGTTTGAGGGCATGAGCCAGGCGCAACCCTTCTCGAGCCGCACGCGCTTGACCGTAAACTCCCCGTCGACGTAGCAGACGGCGATACAGCCGTCATAAGGGGCCACCGAGCGATCGACGATGAGCAGGTCGCCATCGCCGATGCCGTCCCCGGCCATGCTGTCGCCCGAGACGCGCACGAAGAAGGTCGAGGCGGGGTTGTGGACAAACTCCCGATTCAAATCCAGCGGAGCATCGAGAAAGTCGTCGGCTGGCGACGGAAATCCCGCCTTGACATCTCCTCCGGCAACAGGAAGTTCCTGACGGGTCGTGAGGTCTGGTGAATGAAAAGTTAATATGTCTGTCTTCTTTTCCATACACCGAAAGTACGGAGAATTTCCGTTATTATTTCAAGTTTTTTCCTATTTTTGTAAATGATTCCGTGCCGATCCGCGGAATCTATTTGAAAGACGTTTAATTACAGTTTCTTTCGTACTCAAACTTCGCAATTTGACACGATGAAAGAAATGTAACAGGACGCCTTGCAAACGTATGTATTGCACCGTAGGTCTATGGCTTACTTTGTGCAATACTCGTTTTGCGTGGGCTGTCCGTGTTGCTTATCTCATCGTGGGGCAGCGAAGGCCTGAGTACGGGGTAAGTCAATGCGGCAACCCACTTTTTTTATGGCTTTCGATTACGACAACACGGGAAACCTCGCCCTGCTCGACCGACGAAAGATCGCCTTCTTCGCTTCGCGTATCGTCTCACCCGCCGTCGAGGAGCAGGTCCTCCGTTGGGCCAAAGCGTGTTGCGCAACCGACAGCGTCGTGATTAGCGGCTTCCAATCTCCACTCGAAAAATCCGTCTTTGAACTCCTGCTGAAGACCCATCACCCTGTGATCTGGGCCCTGGGGCGCACCCTCTACCGCCGCTATCCGCCCGCCGTCGAGGAGGCACTGACCGAGGGACGTATTCTAATCTTCGCTGTACGCAACGCCTGTCGCACCGGGTGGCAAACCGCCCAGACCCGCAACTTCCTAATCGCCTCGATGTCCGACGAAAGCGTTTATGCCATGAATATCGAAGGTCGCAGCAGTTCGCTCGATGTCCTGTATGATTTGGAGACAAAGATAAAGGCAAAGACAGTGTTTCTCTTCAAAACACCCCGAAAGACTTTTGAGTAATTTCCTTTTCTTCCCGGTCGCCATCGGGGAAGATAGTCATGCGGAAGGCCGCGGGCGGCCCGCCGTCCTCGGACGAAAAATCATCCTCGCCGGGGCTGCGGTATTTTTCGCCGCTCCGACGTCGCCGCATGACTGTGTCTCTTCCCGAGGCAACCGACCGCGTCGGGAATAAGTCCTCATAACATAATTATTTCATTGACTATGCAGTCCGTTGGGATTGCATAGCCACAAAAAACGTGAGACACACGGTAAAAACTGTTTGATGTTATGCAGACTTCCAAAGGAGAACCGAAAACGAAGAAAAGCAGGGCCAAAGCATCGAAAGCTACGACATTGAATCCGAATCCCGACGTGCAGGAATTGCCGCAGACTGCGTTCTCTTCCGAGACTGAGGACCAACAACTCGCTCCGGCCGTTCAGTTGCTGGATCTGAACAAAGTTGTCAGCAGCACCTACAATCCTCGCAAAGATTTCCGGCCGGAAACCTTGCAGGAACTCGCCGACAGCATTCGCCAGGTCGGGATTCTGCAACCGATCTGCGTCCGACCCAAAGAGGATGGTTTCGAGATTGTCTATGGCGAACGGCGCTATTGGGCCACAGCTATGGCGGGGCTGAAATTCATACCGGCCCTTGTTCGTGAGTTATCGGATGCCGAAGCCGAGGATGCCGCCATTACGGAGAACCTCCAGCGGGAGGACGTGACACCCCGCGAGGAGGCTGCGGCCTACAAACGGGCGCTGGAATCGGGACGTCATACGATCGAGAGCCTGGTCGGGAAGTTCGGGAAATCCGAGGCCTACATCCGCTCCCGGCTGAAACTCTGTGATCTGATCGACACCCTCGCCGAACAGCTCGACCGGGAGGAGATTTCGGTTGGCGTCGCCACCGAGATTGCTAAATACGATGCGGCGGTCCAGCAGGAGGTCTACGAGGAGCATTTCTCGGACGGATGCCGCCTGTCGTGGAAGAATGCCCGGATCCGGGAGATTGCCCGACGGCTCTACGATCGCTACATGACGCGCCTGGATACCTACCGTTTCGACAAGACCGAATGCCACACCTGCCATCACAATACGGCTAACCAGAACCTTTTCAAGGATGAATGTGCGGACGGATGTGCCGGCTGCCAGAACCGGAGCTGCATGATGCGCAAGAACGACGAATACCTCGTGCAGCAGGCCCTGCAACTGCTGAAGGCGGATCCGCGGACGGTCCTTGCCACGGTGGGCGATACCCCCGATTCGGTGATCGAGCATCTCGAAGAGGAGGGCTACCAGATCGAAGAGTTGGATTACTACCTCGATTACTACGATACGGCCCCCGAAATGCCCGAAGCTCCCCAGGCGGAGTGCTACTCGTCGGAAGAAAACTACGCGGAAGCCGTGAAGCGCTACGAAGCGGCGTTGGCCCGATTTACGGAGCAGACCCGGCAACTCGAATTCGACGTTACGGAGGGCCGTGTCCGCAAATATGCCGTCATCGGCATGTTCGACGTGGAGATCCGCTATGAGGACATCCCGGAGGAGGAGCGGGAGGTCGCAGTCGAGGATGCCGCAGGGGAACGGACGGTCTACGTCACGATGGTTCCCGCCTCTCCGATGGAGAGCCTGCTGCGTCAGGACCACCGAAACCGGCAGCTTTGCTACGAGCATATCACCGCCGACATGAAGACGCTGTTCCGCGAATCGAAGGTCTCGGGCAGCCCGCTGACCGAAGAGGAGCACCAGATGTTCTACTACGCCGTGATCCGACACATGGCGGACGACCGGCTTCGGCAGTGCGGCATCGAGCCTCAAAATCAGTGGCGCGTCACCGAAGAGGAGCGTTTCGCGGCCGCCGGACAACTGACACCCGAGCAGCGGGCGGCAATGATCCGCCTCTTCCTGCTCGACTTCTTCCGCACGACGGCCCGGGATTACAACTGTACGGACGAGGAGGTGGACACACGCCTGATGTGCCGGTTTGCCGATTTGAATTTCGAGGTCCAAAGTCGGACCGTGCAGGAGAAGTACCTGGCAACCTACGAAAGACGCCGGACGAAGCTGCAGGAGCAAATCGACGACCTGAAGGCGCAGGAAGAGGCCCGGGCCCTTGCCGAATCCCGGGAATCGAGCACAGGGGCAACTCCCGAGGAACTTCCCGAGGAGCCGGAACCAATACCGGACACGGAGATTCCGGCGCCGCCTGCCGAGTCGCTGATTATCCCGGCCGATCCGGAGCTCGGCCCGAACGAGACGACAGAATCGCTGGCCGCCTGATCCAAGTAAAACCGACGGAGCAATCAAACGATTGCTCCGTCTTTCATTTCCGACCTGTTTTCAATCCCATCCAGCCATGAAAAACCAGAATCTGATAGATGCCATAGCACCCCGACTGACGGAGCTGATGATCCAACGTATCGAACACCTCGAAACCGACTGGCAGAAACCGTGGATCACGGACCTCGCGCACGGTCTTCCCCGCAACCTGCGCGGTACGCCCTACCGGGCCGGGAATATCCTGATGCTGCTCTTTCTCTCGGGGATAGCGGGCTACCAAACGCCGATCTTTATGACCTTCCGGCAGGCCAAGGAGGAGGGGCTGAATATCCTCAAGGGCTCCCTGTCGTTCCCGGTCTACTTCTGGAAGATCTGCATCCGCCACAAGGAGACCCGCCGCAAGATCGACCTCGAGGAGTATCGCCAGCTTCCGAAGGAGGCCCGCAAACAGTACGAGGTCATTCCCATCATTCGCTACTATTCGGTCTTCAACCTCGACCAAACAGATATGCAAGAGAAGCAACCGGAACGCTATGCGGCGCTGACGGCCCGTGCCGAGCGGAAGAATTACTCCGACGGCATGGTCTGCGAGCCGATCGACCGGATGGTCGAGCAGCAGGCGTGGCTCTGCCCGATCGAACTCCGTTACGGCGACCGGGCTTACTACACGCGCTTGCACGATCGGGTTGTCTGCCCGCTCAAGGAGCTGTTCCCGAAGGGCGAGGCCTTTTACGGGACCCTGCTGCACGAGATCGCCCACAGTACGGGCCATGCCGAGCGTCTGAACCGCACGATGGGGACCAGCTTTGGCGACGAAGAGTATGCCCGCGAAGAGTTGGTTGCGGAGCTGACCTCGGCACTGTGCGGTGCCATGGCAGGCTTTGCCACGACGCCCCGCGAGGAGAATGCCGCCTATCTCAAAGGGTGGCTTTCGCAATTGCGCCGGGAGCCTGCCTACCTGTTCGATATTCTGGTCGATGTCAACCGGGCCGCCCGGATGATCTTCGACCATCTGGAGACCGGAGCCGACGAAATTGCAGAAGAGGAGACTGAAGCTCCGGCTGCATAAATCTTTATTGCCGATTCACTAGTGTCCGGAGAAAAATTCTCCGACAATGTTTTAATTATTAAACATCAATAAGTTACAAGCATTAGAAAATTTTTCGATTAGAACATCAGTAACTTTGCGGTAGCCATCAAGAGGTTATCCGCAAGCCATGAACAAAGGAAAAACAATCTTCGCTCAGATTATGTCTCTCATTAACGAATACGGGTTCAAGAAATGTGTCGACCGCTACAAAGGAGACCGGCATGCTATCAAATTCAATTGTCGTGACCAGTTCATGGTGATGAGTTTTGCACAGTTCACTGACAGAGCTGGTTTGAGAGATATAGAGACTACACTTAACCTCTGCGGCGACCTCTATCGCTCCGGAATCAAGGCAATACCTCGATCCACGCTTGCGGAGGCCAGCGAGAAGAAGGATTGGCGTATATATCAAGACATTGCGATGACTTTGGTAAAGGAAGCCACTATGCTTTACAAGGATGAAAAGCTGCGAATTGGTCTTGAGGAGATGATATATGCGTTTGACAGCAGTACCATTGAACTGTGTCTTAAGTTGTGTCCATGGGCCGAGTTTCATCATGGTAAGGGCGCGTTCAAGATACATACACTGACGGATCTGCGAGGCTCGATTCCCACATTTGTCATGCTCACGCCAGGCAAGGTTAACGATGCCGGGGTGATGGACAAGATTCCTGTTGAAGCAGGTGCATTCTATCTGATGGATAGGGGATATGTTGCCTTTGAGAAACTTTACAAGCATTTCCAGCAAAAGGGCGCCTACTTTGTTACACGCGCCAAGGACAATATGTCTTATGAGGTTATTGAGTTCAGACCTGTCAACAAAGACTCGGGCGTTCTTTCGGATGAGACTATCAGACTTGCTGGATATTACTCTACCAGAAAGTATCCAGACACATTGAGACTTGTTGTGTATGAAGACTTTGAGACTGGAAGAGTATATCGATTTCTGACCAACAACTTTGCGATTGACGATCCGCTGACTATTGCGGGACTCTACCGTGAACGCTGGCAGATAGAACTGTTCTTCAAATGGATCAAGCAGCATCTTCACATCAGGACTTTCTACGGCACTTCCAAGAACGCCGTGTACACGCAGATATGGATAGCCATTTGTGACTATCTGCTGCTCATCATTGCGAAGAAGCGATACGGGTTGGATCCAAGTCTTCATTCTATCTCTAACTCAATCGGACAAGTCCTCTTCCAGAGGGCGGATATCCGTGAAATTTATAATCAGCCGACAACTCCCGTTAGTGTTCCGGAGGCGGGTTCTGTCGAGCAACCTACTTTATGGTAAAATTTCTCCGGACAGCAGTGTATAAATCAACGAGTTAAACCTTGACAAGCAAACCTACGCAGAACGGCGCAAACGAAGCGGCGACTGTTAAATATGCACTTTTTACGGGTAACGATTTGGAAACCGTTCTCTTTCTCCAATCTGCTTTGAAACGGTTTTCAGCCCTCTGCCCAACTTCCGAGATTTTCTC
The DNA here is from genome assembly GCF_900604385.1 of Alistipes megaguti. NCBI lineage: Bacteria > Pseudomonadati > Bacteroidota > Bacteroidia > Bacteroidales > Rikenellaceae > Alistipes > Alistipes megaguti. The sequence continues at coordinate 1,528,798 of NZ_LR027382.1, forward strand.
CTAACTTCCTAATTCTCAATTTCTATTGCGTTAATCTGCCGAAATTCGGCGGATATTTCACGGATTTTCATAATTTTGTAACGATTTAAAGTTCATCATTCGTAGAAGATCTACGAGCAGGTTTGAGTTTAAGTCGCAGGGCGGATGGTGGGACATCCGCCCAACTTTTTGCGGATAATTCAGGTCAGCAATCAGTTCATCATAGGCATTCGAAGTTTTTTTTCAGGTTATTCGGTTCGCGGAATCGGTTTATTTCGGCTCGAGGCTGACCGTCTGTCCGTGCAGCTTGTAACGCACGGGGGCGATCCGCTCGATCAGTCGCAGCGTCTCCTCGAGCGATTCATATTCGATCTGGAAGGAGAGTTTGGCCGAGAGATCAATGGTTGAATCATACGAGAAGCGGACGTTGTACCAACGCTCGAGGTTGACAAGAATCGACGAGAGGGATTTATTGGTGAAGACCAGGCGGTTGGAGGTCCAGCTGCTGTAGTCTGTCGCCGCAACGGGAGATACGCTGACCCGGCCCGTCCGGCCATCGAGCAACAGCCGTTCGTCGGGCTTCAGAAAAAGCGGATCACGCAGTCCCGGAATATGGACCCGGACCCGGCCGGACTGCAGAATCGTCTCGGCATAGCGCGCCCCCTTGTGGTGACGCGCATCGAACTCCGTACCGAGCACCTCGACCTGCATCGTCTCCATGTCAACGCGGAAGGGATGGTGCGGATCCGGCTTCACGCGAAAGAAGGCTTCGCCGTCGAGACGCACGCTGCGGTGCTCTTCATCGAAGCTCTCGGGATAGGTCAGACGGCTGTTGCCGTTCAGCCAGACGTGGCTGCCGTCGGGAAGTTCGAACTCGCCCTTGCTGTTGCGGGCAGTGACCAGACAAACCGAAGCGGTGTATCTTCCGAAGCAACTCTCCAGCACCACATACTCGATGCCGGCGACCAGCACCACCAACGCCGCCACGGCTGCTGCCAGCCGCCAGTCGCCCAACCGCACCTTTCGGGCAGCGGGACGCTCCAGGGCATCGATCCGCCGGTTGGCCTCGGCGAGTTTGGCCCGGTAATCGCCCGCCGCGGACTCCTGCAGCAGTTCGTTCCAGGCATCGAGCAGTGCCTGATCTTTCGCCTTGCGATCGGTCGGCTCCACCATCCAACGCCGGAAGAGTCGCTGAATCTCCTTCGGCAGATCCCCGTGCAGGAAGTCGCCAATCAGCGTATGGATTTTTTCACTCTTCATCGTTTGGGTTCCGTTACATAGATAGAACGCCCAAGCGGCCTCTATCCCCCAGTCCGAAGAGCCGTTTTTTCAGAAAAAAAGAGAGACGACGGCCAAAAGACGGCGCAACTGACTGAGTGCCGCCGTGATATGATTTTCGACGGTTTTGACGCTGATCCCCAGTTTTTCGGCGATCTCCCGGTTGGCTAGTCCTTCGTAGCGGCTCATCTGGAAAATACGCCGACGCTGATCGGGCATTTTCGCAACCGCCACGGCAATCAGCAGAGCCAGATCGTCGCTCTCGACCTGCTTATCGAGTGAATCGTCGCGGAAATAGCTCACCGAGACCAGGCGCGAAATCCTGTACTTTTCGTGAATCAGCGTATGCTTGTAGATATCGAAGATGGCATTCTTCGTCATTGTGAAGAGGTAGTTTGAGAAGCGTTCCATCTGGGCGATCTCAATCCGCCGCTCCCACACCCGAAGCAGAACGGACTGCATGACATCCTCGGCTTCGGCCCGGTTCTTCAACATCCAGAAGGCCAACTCCTCCACCTTGGGGGCATAATGCAGGTAGAGGGCATCGAAGGCTGTTCGGTCGCCCTGCGCCAGACGTTCCAGTATGTCACGTTCCTGCTCCACGTGAATTGTTTTTTCGGATACAAAAATAGGAAAAATCAGAGAGATTTCGGGAAATCGAACCGTGAAATAGCGATTAAGAAAGGGCATTCGGGGAAGTTGGCCCCCGATTTGCGGATCACCATGCAAGGAGCTTTTCCCCGAAGGCATGGACCCCGGCAAGTGCCCGCGGAGAGATCCGTCAGGCGGGGCAAGCTCCGGCGGAATGGCGTCCGGCCGTGAAAAAGAGATTAAAGAGAGACGGGGCAATGATCTGAAGATCATCACCCGAGAGCGTAAGGTCACCAAGAACAAGGGGGTCTTTCCGAACGACACAGCCCTCGAAAAACTTGTGTTTATGGCATTTACAAGAATCAGACGCAAGTGGACGCAGCCTGTCCAGAACTGGGGTCAGACTGCCCAGCAACTGGCCATCCTGTTCCCGGACAGGTTCAGGATACTGTCCTGAAAAAACACTATTATTTGGAGTTCTTTGATAGGTTTGATAAATTAGCGGTTGGAGTAGGCGGCCATGGCCGCCTACTCCAACACAACAAAACTAAACTTGACACAGTTCAGTTTACACTCCCCATCACCCCGTTCCTGTTTGTCCATCCAGCGATCGGCTTTTCCCGTTTCGCATGTTCGTCTACCTTTTCTCTCCCCCTCTCTTCCTTCATCTCTCTCTTCCTTCTCTCTCTTCCTCTCTTGTGGCCCCATGTTCTCTCTCCCTCTCTCTCTCAACTTTCCGTCTCTTTCGGGCCCCTTCTTCATCTTGCATCTTGCCTCCAGCCGGATTTATACTTTCCTACTCTGCCCGTTTCAGCGCCCGCTACTAATAGCTGCGGGCGAAGAGCACGCGACGGTGCGAGGGTTTGCCCGAGTAGATGCAGACACCCTCCTCTTCGGGCGCGTCGAACGGAATGCAGCGGATCGTCGCCTTCGTGGCGTCCTTGATGGCCACCTCGGTCTCGACCGTTCCGTCCCAGTGTGCCGAAATGAAGCCGCCCTTCGTATCGAGCACCTCCTTGAACTCCTCCCACGTGTCGACCTTCGTGATCATCGAGTCGCGGAAGGTGAGCGCCTTGCGGTAGATATTTTCCTGGATATCGGTCATCAGGCCCTCGATCCGCTCGACAAGTCCCTCCTGCGGGACGGTCGTCTTCTCGAGCGTATCGCGGCGTACGAGTTCGATCGTGCCGTTCTCCAGGTCGCGCGGGCCCATGGCCAGACGCACCGGCACACCCTTCAGCTCATACTCGGAGAACTTGAAGCCCGAACGGACGTTGTCGCGATCGTCGATCTTGACCGAAATACCCTTCTCGCGCAGCTGTGCGGCGATAGCCTCGAAACGGGTGCGGATCTCGGCAAGCTGCTCCTCGCCCTTGTAGATGGGGATCATCACCACCTGAATCGGGGCCAGACGCGGCGGCAGCACCAGACCGTTGTTGTCCGAGTGGGCCATGATCAGGGCCCCCATCAGACGCGTCGAAACGCCCCACGACGTAGCCCAGACGTATTCGAGCTTGCCCTCCCTGGTGACGTACTTCACGTCGAAGGCCTTGGCGAAGTTCTGCCCCAGGAAGTGCGACGTACCGCTCTGCAGCGCCTTTCCGTCCTGCATCAGCGCCTCGATCGTAAGCGTATCCTCGGCTCCGGCGAAGCGCTCGTTGGGCGACTTGTGGCCCATGATCACCGGCAGCGACATCCACTCGCGGGCGAACTTTTCGTAGACATGAATCATCTTCTCGGCCTCGGCGATGGCCTCCTCACGCGAGGCGTGGGCCGTATGGCCCTCCTGCCAGAGGAATTCGGCCGTACGCAGGAACAGACGCGTACGCATCTCCCAGCGCACGACGTTGGCCCACTGGTTGCAGAGGATCGGCAGGTCGCGGTACGACTGGATCCAGTTCTTGTAGGTGTTCCAGATGATGGTCTCCGAGGTCGGGCGCACGATCAGCTCCTCCTCGAGTTTGGCATCGGGATCGACCACCACACCCTTGCCTTCGGGGTCGTTCTTCAGGCGGTAGTGGGTCACCACGGCACACTCCTTGGCGAAGCCCTCGACGTGGTGGGCCTCCTTCGAGAAGAACGATTTGGGGATGAAGAGCGGGAAGTAGGCGTTCTGGTGACCCGTCTCCTTGAACATCTTGTCCAGCGCATCGTGCATCTTCTCCCAGATGGCGTAGCCGTAGGGTTTGATGACCATGCATCCGCGCACGGCCGAATTTTCGGCCAGTCCGGCCTTGACCACCAGATCGTTGTACCACTGCGAGTAGTTCTCCTCCGACTTGGTGAGGTCTTTCAGTTCCTTTGCCATTGTCTATATTGTTTTTGCATTCGTTTCGTGGCGCAAATATACAAAAAAATACAAGGTCCGCCACATTGCGGACCTTATATTATCGGCTCACCACCCCACGTGCCCCGCCGGCTTCCTACAGCACCTCCGGGACCCTTGCGGGATTTCGTTTCACCTCACACACACCCCCTTCGTGCCCCGCCGGCTCCGGTTTGCCCCTCCCGGGCCCCGCGTCAGAAGCGGAAGTTGAGCGACATGGCAATGTAGTGACGCGTGATCGAGGTGTCGTAAACCCCCGACCAGGTCCCCGGATTGCCCGTATCGTAATCGCGGCTCAGGAAGAGCTGGTAACCGCTCAGCTTGTCGGAGACGTTCTGGTAGGCCACGTCGAGCGAGACCGTGCGCGAAAGGATCAGCCCCAGACCGGCCGAAAGGTAATAGCTCTCACGCGTCACCGGCATTCCGGCATTGACCGCGTAGGTGTAGCAGGCGTTGTCCTGAAGCATCGAGTCGGTGTAACCGCCACCCACCCGTACGGCCAGGAACGGCAGCGGCTTGATCTCGGCACCCACCCGCAGCGAATTGGTTGCCTGGAAGTTCTGCTTGAATTCGGCCTTGTAGTCCTCCGACCCGAGTTCGTTGTAGCGGGGCACCCCCTTCACACGCATGGCATTGTACCAGTTGCGCTCGTAATCCACCGATACGATGGCGAAGTTGCCGAACGTATACGAAGCGCCGAACATCAGCCGCATAGGCGAGGTGACATTCCAACTGTCGGGGCCCTCGTTGCTGGCCGTCGGCGAATCGTTGCCCTTTTGCACGCCGCGGATCGGGCCGTTGTTGTTGACGATGTCTTCCGTCTGAACGATATTGGTCGTAATGCCGGCCTTGTAGGTGTATTCGAGCGAATAGTAGGTCGGCGTATGGAAGGCCATGCCGATGCGCAGTCCGCCGACGGGACGCACCACGACGCCCACTTTGAAGTTCACGCCGCTGCCGTCGATGGTCATCTGCTGCGAGAGGTTCATCATCTCCAGCTGCTCGGTCAGATTCGTCCATTCGCCCCCGGAATAGCTCTGCGCCACACCGTTCGTATTAAAGTAGCCGTACTCCTCCTGATAGGTCATCGCCGTGCGCTTGTAGATGCTCTGGATGCCGAGCGTAGCGCCGAAGTAGACGATATTCTTGATGTTTCCGCCCAGCGAAATATCGAATTCGTTGACCGATCCGCTGTTAACCACATCCATCGAGTGGAGCACCGAGGCATTGCCGCCGATGCGGGCCACGCCCCAGGGGTTCGCGCCACCGTCGGAGAAGTAGTCGACCATGTAGCCGTCATAGCCCAGCGCCGCCGGCCACACACTCGGGTGCAGATTGTCCATCAGCAGCTGGTTCGAATTGTTGGGCCGCACGCCCCACGAGTTGAGCTGCTGCGAGAAGATGTCGCCGATGGTGGGCATGAGGGCCCCCGTCGAGGGGTCGTAGAGCGACTCCGACGAGAAGGAGTAGCGATTGTTGAAGTCGGCCACGCGGTTGAGCCCCAGTCCGAGCGTCAGGCTGGTCAGGGCCCGCGAACCGCTTTCGTAGACATTCAGCGCCACGCCGACGTTCCCGAAGGCGAAGCGTGTCTTGTTGTTGTTCTGCCACGTGGAGGTGCCCTCGGTCGAGGCGTGCGACACGTTGACAAGCGGGGTCAGCGTGATCTCGTTGCCGCGATACATGCCCAGTCCCGCCGGATTGAGGGCCATCGACGAGAGATCGGCACCGAGCGAAGTAAACGCTCCGCCCATACCCATCACGCGGGCCGTTCCGAAGAGATGGGTCCGGCTCAGTTCGGCAAAGTCCGAAGCCCAGAGCATGTCGCGGTTGAGCACCGAACCGCCGAAGCCGTAATTGATCTGTGCTTCGGTTGTCTGCGCCCGCAGGGGCATGGCGGCCATCGCCAAAGCCGACACCGCCAGAAGCGCTGTTTTTATCCTTACATTCGTTTTCATCATCATCCAATTTTAAGAAACCATGGATCAACGGCTTCCGCGACTTCCGCCGCCACCGACCGAACCGCCGCGCGAACCGCCGCCACCGCCGAAACTGCCGCCCGACGAACCGCCGCGCGAACCGCCGAAGCTGCCGCCGCTGTTATAACTTCCGCCGCGCGAACCGCTGTTGAATCCGCCGTTGCCGAAGTTCGGGAAACGGTCGTTGTTGCGGTTGGAATTGTTGTAGTTGTTGTAGCTGCCGCGCGAGCCGCTGTTGCCGAAGGGACTGTTGTCACCGCGGCTGCCGTAACGGGATTCGTAGACCACACCCCGACGGCCGTTGTTGCCGCGCGTGTTGTAGCTGCTGCCGCCAACGCCGTAGGTTCGTCCCGAGACGCTCCGTCCGGGGGTATAGCGGTAGGCGGGACGTCCGCCCGGATTGGCGTAGTAGTTGCGCCGGGGCGTGCCGTGCCAGCCGGGGCCCCAGTGCGGATGGCCGTACCAGCCATGCCATCCGTGCCAGCCGAGTCCCCACCACGGGTCATACCACGAACGGTACCACGGTCCCCACGGGCCGTACCACGACGAGTAGTACCAGGGCGAGTACCAGCTGTTCCAGCCGAAGCTCCACCCCCAGTTGCCGAACGTAAAACTCGGACCCCAGGGCCAGTCCCAGCCATAATACCACGGAGCGGCGAGCACCGTACCGCCCCACGTACCGAACATCGAGGTGATGTACTTGGGCTCGACCCAAACCTGGTCACCCGAGATGACGATGTTGTAGAAGGCCGGATCGTAGGCCGAGGCGTAGGTGAAAGCCGAACTGTAACGCGCATCGAGATAACTCGACGGCATCTTGTAGGTCGGCGAATCGAAGCCCCTCAGCCGGCGGGCATAGGCACTCTCGTAGTCATCGGCCAGGATGCTCTCGTAGGGGTTCGCGTCGGGCGAGGTGTATTCATAATACCTGTTTTCGGAGGCAGCGGCTTCGGCCTCTGCGATCCGGGCCTCCCACTCGGCCTTGCGGGCCTCGGCGGCGGCACGCCGGGCTTCGGCTTCAGCCTGCTGCTTGCGGGCGATCTCGGCACGGTCGTGCACAGCGTAGAGATCGTCGGAAGCAGAACCTGCCGCAGCCTGATAGAGGGACGAACATCCGCTCGTCGCCACCGCCAGGGAGAATATTCCGATTAAAACCTTGAACTTTTTCATAGCGCACCTTGTTTGCGTTAGCTTCTTTACCTGAAAAACGAAAATCATACCGATTTTAGTATCGTTTCACCCTTATAAACGGGATTCGGCGCCGGATACTGCATCACCTCCGACGTCGGGCTATGGACAAAGATACGAATTTTCGCCTGACAAAACGGCCCTGGAAGGCTTTGCGGCGACTTTTTTTCAACAATCTGCATTTTTTTTCGTCCTCAAGTGGACAAAAAATAAAAATAATGTCTATATTTGCAGTCCCAAAACAAAGGTTTTGGTCTCGACCGGAAAAAGGAGAGATGCCGGAGTGGTCGATCGGGCCGCACTCGAAATGCGGTGTACGGGTAACTGTACCGGGGGTTCGAATCCCTCTCTCTCCGCAAGGCACACATGCTAAAACAATGAAAAACCCTGTAAATCACGCATTTACAGGGTTTTTCATTGTTGGCAAAAGTGCTAAAAAAGGCATCTAAAAGCAGGTTATCTGTGGCCTATTCGGTGTACCTGATTTAATGCAAAAAAAAGTACACCGAATTGCTTGTAACAAACTGAACTGCACTAATTTGCAACGGTCTTCATCTTGACGTAAGACACCTGGGAAACTAATTTTGTAACCCTTAATCGGTGTACTTTATGGAAAGGACAACTTTCAGCCTGTTGTTTTACATTCGTCGGGACAAGCTCAACAAAAGAGGTGAGGCTCCCGTATTTATGCGTCTGACAATCAATGGAGAACGCGCGGACGCTTCTATCAAGCGGTTTATCGAACCGCACGCCTGGAACTCGGAAAAAGGAAAAGCCAACGAAAAATGCCGCGGCGGAAAGGATTTAAACCTCTATCTGGATGCCATTTCCGCCAACATTTTACAAATCCAAAGAGATTTCGAACTCGATAAGAAGGAGGTGTCCGCCCAAATCATTCTGAATCGCTATTTGGGCAAGGATCAGTCGGATCGTCATACCTTGATGGAAGTTTTCCATGCTCATAATAAAAAGTGCAGAGCCCTTATCGGTATTAACTTCGCTCCTGATACCGTTCTTCGATATGAAACTTGCTTACGTCTGACTGAAGAGTTTATGCGCAACACCTATAAGAAAGAGGATTGCTACTTGGATGAGGTTACCAAACAATTTGTTGAGGAATTTGAGTTTTATCTCAAAACAGTCCGCAAATGTTGTCATAATACGACGACAAAATATCTTGCCAATTTCAAGAAGATTGTCAGAATAGCTTTGGCTAATGGTTGGATGAAAAAAGATCCTTTTGCTCAAATCCGTTTTCATTTAGATGAAGTAGAGCGGGAATTCCTTGAAAAACAAGAACTGAAAACTCTTTTAAGTAAAAATATTTCGGTTCCTCGTCTGGCACAAATCCGCGATATATTTTGTTTTTGTTGCTTCACTGGACTTGCATTCTCGGATGTTAAACACCTTAAATCTGAACACTTGGTAACAGATATCAACGGAATGGTTTGGATTCGCAAAACTCGTCAGAAGACTAAAAATATGTGCAACATCCCGTTGCTGGACGAGGCACAAAAGATTCTTGATCGCTACAAGGATCATCCATATTGTCAAACTCAGGCTGTACTGCTCCCTGTGTGTAGTAATCAAAAGATGAATATGTATTTGAAAGAACTGGCCGACATTTGCGGCATCCGCAAGAATCTTTCGACGCATTGCGCGCGCCATACTTTCGCAACCCTGACGCTGGCCAGTGGCGCCACGATCGACAATGTTGCCAAGATGCTTGGTCATGCCAACGTCAACATGACGCGACACTACGCAAAGGTCCTTGACACGTCGATCATGCGTGATATGCAGGTTGTAGCTAAAAACATGGCATTATAATGGATATGTCGGACATACGAGGTCTGCAAAGGACACTCTGCATCTTTTCCGGAATTCCGCCCTATTTTGCGGGCGGGTTCCGGGAAGCGGGGCTCAAGTGAACTTAAAATGGTGTTCACTGCTGTCCGGAGAAATTTTACCATAAAGTAGGTTGCTCGACAGAACCCGCCTCCGGAACACTAACGGGAGTTGTCGGCTGATTATAAATTTCACGGATATCCGCCCTCTGGAAGAGGACTTGTCCGATTGAGTTAGAGATAGAATGAAGACTTGGATCCAACCCGTATCGCTTCTTCGCAATGATGAGCAGCAGATAGTCACAAATGGCTATCCATATCTGCGTGTACACGGCGTTCTTGGAAGTGCCGTAGAAAGTCCTGATGTGAAGATGCTGCTTGATCCATTTGAAGAACAGTTCTATCTGCCAGCGTTCATGGTAGAGTTCCGCAATAGTCAGCGGATCGTCAATCGCAAAGTTGTTGGTCAGAAATCGATATGATCTTCCAGTCTCAAAGTCTTCATATACAACAAGTCTCAATGTGTCTGGATACTTTCTGGTAGAGTAATATCCAGCAAGTCTGATAGTCTCATCCGAAAGAACGCCCGAGTCTTTGTTGACAGGTCTGGACTCAATAACCTCATAAGACATATTATCCTTGGCGCGTGTAACAAAGCAGGCGCCCTTTTGCTGGAAATGCTTGTAAAGTTTCTCAAAGGCAACATATCCCCTATCCATCAGGTAGAAAGCACCTGCTTCAACAGGAATCTTGTCCATCATCCTGGCATCGTTAACCTTGCCTGGCGTGAGCATGACAAATGTGGGAATCGAGCCTCGCAGATCCATCAGTGTATGTATCTTGAACGCGCCCTTACCATGATGAAACTCGGCCCATGGACACAACTTAAGACACAGTTCAATGGTACTGCTGTCAAACGCATATATCATCTCCTCAAGACCAATTCGCAGCTTTTCATCCTTGTAAAGCATCGTGGCTTCCTTTACCAAAGTCATCGCAAAGTCTTGATATATACGCCAATCCTTCTTCTCGTTGGCCTCCGCAAGCGTGGATCGAGGTATTGCCTTGATTCCGGAGCGATAGAGGTCGCCGCAGAGGTTAAGTGTAGTCTCTATATCTCTCAAACCAGCTCTGTCAGTGAACTGTGCAAAACTCATCACCATGAACTGGTCACGACAATTGAATTTGATAGCATGCCGGTCTCCTTTGTAGCGGTCGACACATTTCTTGAACTCGTATTCGTTAATGAGAGACATAATCTGAGCGAAGATTGTTTTTCCTTTGTTCATGGCTTGCGGATAACCTCTTGATGGTTACCGCAAAGTTACTGATGTTCTAATCGAAAAATTTTCTAATGCTTGTAACTTATTGATGTTTAATAATTAAAACATTGTCGGAGAATTTTTCTCCGGACACTAGTGTGATTTATAGTTTTGCACTCAAAAAAGGACGAGTATGACAAGAAGCACATTTCGCCTGCTGTTCTATGTGAACGGCAGCAAGGAGAAAAACGGAATTGTCCCTATCATGGGACGGGTTACAATCAACGGGACAGTGGCGCAGTTCAGTTGCAAGCGGAGCATCGCAAAGGAGCTTTGGGACGCAAAGGGCAACCGTGCCAAAGGCAAGAGCCGTGAAGCGAGGGAGACGAACCTTGCGCTTGACAACATCAAGGCGCAAATCATCAAACACTACCAGCGCATATCCGACCGTGAGGCGTTTGTGACGGCGGAAATGGTGCGCAATGCCTATCAGGGCATCGGCGGCGAGTATGAGACGCTGCTCAAAGCCTTTGACCGTGAAAACGAGGTGTTCAAGAAGCGTGTCGGCAAGGACAGGAAACTGGCGACCTATCAGTCACGGGTAGTGGCGAGGAACTACGTGGCGGCGTTCATCAAGTCGTTCTACAAGCGCAACGACATGTCTATGCTGGAACTTACGCCCGACTTCATCAAGGAGTTTGCGGTCTATCTCTCCACGGAAGCAGGATTGCGCAACGGCACGATATGGGAAAAGTGCATGTGGCTGAAAGGCGTGGTGATGAGGGCGCATTTCAACGGACTGATACCGAGAAATCCGTTTGCGCAGTTCCACATCAGTCCGAATGTCAAGGAGCGTGAGTTCTTGACAGAAGATGAACTGAAAGCGGTGATGACGCACGAGTTCGCAGACCCGAAGCTGGCGTACATCCGTGACCTGTTCGTGTTTGCGAGCTTCACCGCCCTTTCTTTCGTGGACATCAAGGAACTGACCAACGACCGCATCGTGGAAGTGAACGGCGAGAAGTGGATTATCTCCAAACGGCATAAGACGGGCGTACCGTTCCAAGTGAAACTGCTGGACATTCCCTTGCAGATAATAGAGCGTTACCGACCGTTCCAAGAAAACAACCTCGTGTTCCCCAACCTGAACTATTGGTCCATCTGCAAGCCGTTGAAGAAAATGATACGGGAATGTGGTGTGAATAAAGGACATCAGCTTCCATTGCTCACGTCATGGATTCGCTACCCTGGCCCTCTGCAAGGGTATGCCGATAGAGAGCGTAAGCCGCATTTTGGGGCATACGAACATCGAAACGACCCAAATCTATGCGAAGATTACCGTGGAGAAGTTGGATAACGACCTTACGATGCTGGGCGACAAGTTGAGCAAGTCATTCGGTAACATCAAAGTGGCAGGGATATGAAACGGACAACAATCACGAAGGACGGGGGCGGCAGGGTTGCCGTGCCGTTCGATATCGCCAATGTGTGGATGAATGAAATGGAGTTGGTAAGGCTGTTCGATGTGATCGCCCCGACACTCCGTGCCGCTATCCGAGCCGTGTACAAGAGTGGAGTGTTGCAACCTTGTGAGGTGGTAAGGCGTATCAGACTGCCCAACGGCTATTATGTGGAGGTCTATGCCATGCCAATGGTCGTGGCACTCGCTTTCCGTATCAACACGCTCAATGCGGCAAGGGTGCGCAATGCCCTGTTGGACAGGATGTGCTTGCGAAAAGAAAGGCAAGTTCTGTGGTTTCCATTAGGCAGCAAGCCATTGTGTAATTACCGGGACAGTCTGCCGATTGACTCATAATGACGGAATTAAACGACTGTCCCTATGGTAGCAAGTTTGTGTTTTGGTCTGCCCAAAACCGCCTGCTACCCCTCCCGTTTGTTGAAACGTCACTTCATTTGTGCCCGAATCCTGCTCAAACTTGCCTGTGTGATTCCCAAATAGGTCGCAATGCTTCCCAACGGCAACCGCCGTAACAAATCGGGGTCTTTCTCCAACAACTCCTTATACCGTTCCGAAGCGATGGCGGACAACATGGAAATCAACCGTTCTTCGGTGGCAAGCAACTCCATTTCCGCATAACGCCGCCCCCAATTGGCGATGTTCAAGTCTTCTGAAAACAATTCTTTCAGTTTCTTCCTTTCCAATACATACAGAACGGAATCCTCCATCAGCTCCATCGTTTCATACCCCGGCTCATCATTCACGTATCCTTTCATGGAAACGAGAGTCGCCCCTTCTTTGCCGACCCAAAAAGTAATTTCTTTCCCCTCTACCGAAGTGTAGGCGCGAACAATGCCTTGCTTGATGAAAAAGATGTCCTTCTCCACCTTCCCGCTTTCCAACACTCGGTATCCTTTGGGGTATGAAACTTCCGTCAGGCATTGCCGCAACTTGTCCAAAGACGCATCCGGCATGGCATATCTCTGGTTGATGATTTCCTTTATATCCATAAGTCATTTTGTTGTGGTACAAAATTATAAAATAGCGCACAGAAACAGCTGCTAACGGCTGTTTTTTTGTCAAATGCAAAATCCGTTTTTGTCAAATGCAAAAAGTTGTGAGGGATTACTTGTTTACCTTTACGCCCGAATTTAATGAATCATAGGTATGAATTGGATAATCTTATTGTTGGCAGGATTGTTTGAAGTAAGCCTTACATTCTGTTTGGGGAAGACGAGAGCGGCGTCAGGAGTTGAGTTTTATCTGTGGGGAAGCGGGTTCCTTGCTTCCACCATACTGAGCATGGCTTTGCTTGCCAAGGCGGTGCAGACGTTGCCTTTGGGTACGGCATACGCCATCTGGACAGGCATCGGAGCGGTAGGCACGGTCTTGATAGGAATATTCGTTTTCAAGGAGCCTGCTACTCCCATCCGGCTTTTCTTTCTGTTCACGCTTATAGCGTCTTTGATAGGATTGAAAGTTGTTTCATACTGAAAGGAGGCGACCGATGAAGTATGAATTGAGGGAGAACCAAGGCATTCCGGCACCTCTGCTGGCTTTGATGGCAGCCGCTACCGGACTTTCCGTTGCCAACTGCTACTATAACCAACCTTTGTTGGGCAGCATGGCAAAAGATTTTGCGGTAAACGACTTTTCTGCCAGCATGGTAGCGACATTGACCCAGATAGGCTATGTGGCCGGACTTGTGTTTGTAATTCCGCTTGGCGACTTGGTTTCACGAAAGAAGCTGATATTGACCAATTATATCGTTTCCATGTGTGCATTGCTTGCCATCGCCCTCGCCCCGAACATCTATTGGGTGTGGGGCGCATCCTTGCTTGCCGGTGCATCTTCGGTTATGCCGCAGTTTTTCATCCCGTTGGTATCTTATCATTCAGCACCCGCACACAAGGTGCGCAACGTGGGAATCATACAGTCCTGCCTGCTCATAGGAATTCTTGGCTCGCGGGTGTTCAGTGGCTTTCTCGCTGATGTATGGGGATGGCGTTCCGTTTATTTTGTAGCTTGCGTGTTTATGCTCGGATGCTTTTTTATGATTCACAAGATGCTGCCCGTGCTGTCTGCCCGTTCACAAGGAAATTATATGGGGCTGATGAAATCCCTGTTGCGCCTGTTCTACAAATACCCGTATTTGCGTATCGCTTCGTTAAGGGCGGCATTGGCTTATGGTTCGTTCTTCGCTTTGTGGAGTTGCCTTGCTTTCCGAATGAAACAAGAGCCTTTCTTTGCGAGTGACGATATTATCGGGGCACTCGGTTTGTGCGGACTGGCAGGTGCATCCACGGTCGTATTCATCAGCGGCTATATCCAAAAGTACGGTGCAAGGTTCTTTTCTATTGCCGGAGGATGTGTGGTATTGGCTGCATGGCTGCTGGCATTTTTAGGGAATGACAGCTACCTGTGGATGATAGTTGCCATCCTGTTGATTGATGCCGGTATGCAATGCATCCATTTGTCGAATCAGACCAGCGTAGTCGCCCTTGACGCATCCGCCATCAACCGAGTCAATACCGTTTATATGACCATTTATTTCTTGGGCGGTTCTGCCGGTACATTCGTTTCAGGTCTGTTCTGGCAACATTATGGATGGACAGGTGTGGCTTGGACGGGAATCGCTTTTACTGTGGCTTCCTTGCTTGTTAATTATTTCAAGCCTCAAACAACATAATGGTGGATACAAAACAGGCTGAAAGAATATTTGGGATGATTCTTTCAGCCTGAATATTTTTTGTACCTTTGCATCCGAAGAGTTACTTGAACAAGCAAAGCGATGCAGACCACGGCAATTGGAACGGTTGCCAACTCATTACCCGAAAACGAGGTAATTCTTCTAACTCTCTTGATTTCAAAGAGGTGTATTCCTTATACAGATTTACAATAATTTTCTGGACAAACCGACGGGATTGTCCCGAAGGGGCGATGTTTGCTCGTAAAATTTGTCTCTTTGGTGGTCTCGCTCTTTGTGGCCGGCCAGGTTCTGGCGGCCAATCCGCCTGTGACCTTGCATCTGAAGGATGTCACCGTGGCGGAGCTGCTCCGTCAAATCGAGATCCAGGGGCAGTATACCTTTGCTTATAATAACGCGGACATTGATCTGACACGGGTCGTTTCGGTCGATGCCGAGGCGTGGCCCGTCGAACGGGTCATCACGACGTGCATTCCCAACGTGCAGGTACTTGTCGAACGGAACAAGGTGATTCTGACGCCGGTGCGGAGTGCCGGTGCGCAGCAACCGCACAAAATCTCGGGCAAGGTGTCCGAAACGACCGGAGCACCGATTGTCGGAGCCACGGTCATCTACAAGGACGGCAGTACGGTCAAGGGTACAACCTCGAGCGTGAACGGTGAATTTGCCTTCGAGGAGCTGACCCCTTCCGACCAGGCGACCCTCGAGGTGTCGTTCATCGGTTACGACACCTATCGGATGCCGGTCGGCTCACGGACCTTCTTCGACGTGAAGCTGGCCACCTCGCAGCAGAGCATCGACGAAGTGGTGGTCGTCGGTTACGGTGTGCAGAAGAAGGCCAACCTGACCGGAGCCGTCGCCACCGTCTCGCAGAAGGAGCTCAAGGACCGCCCCGTGGCCAATGTCGGCCGGGCGCTGCAGGGTGTGATCCCCAACCTGAACGTGACGCTCTCTTCGGGCCAGCCCGGAGCCGGTGCCACCTACAACATCCGCGGTACGACTTCGCCCAACGGCGGTTCGCCGCTGATTCTGATCGACGGTGTGGAGACCTATCCCGAGCGTATCAACTCGAACGATATCGAATCGATCACGGTCCTCAAGGATGCCTCGTCGGCGGCCATCTACGGAGCACGCGGCGCCTTCGGTGTGATTCTGATCACGACCAAGAGTGGCCGGTACAACGAAAAGGCCGAGGTCTCCTACAACGGATACTTCTCGGTTTCGAGCCCGACGACCTCGACGGATTACGAGACGCGCGGTTACTACTCGGCCAAGATTGCCGACTTCTTCATGATGTCCTCGCAGAATACCCCCTACACCTCCTATACGGAGAGTGATTACCGGGCTCTGTGGGAGCGGCGCAACGACCGGACCGAGAATCCGGCCCGTCCGTGGGTGATCACCGATACGCGCAACGGTCGCAAACAGTATGTCTATCTGGCCAACTTCGACTGGTACAACTACCTTTACGACGACAGCCGTCCGACGTGGGACCACAACATCAACATCCGCGGCGGAACCAAGTCGTTGTCCTACATGGTCAGCGGCCGCTACTACCAGCAGAAGGGCATCAACCGGCTGGCACCTGACATGTTCAAGTCCTATAACTTCCGCGTGAAGCTGCAGGCCGAGATCCGGCCGTGGCTCACGATCTCGAGCAACACGAAGTTCTTCCAGTCGAACTATCGCTACTACGGCTACGAGGACGAGTACAACAACTTCCGCAAGCCGACGCTTCACGCCCTGGCCTCGTTCGTTCCGGTGAACCCCGACGGTACGGCCGTGTCGCACACCTCGATGACCAACTCCTCGTCGCACTATATCATGGATGGCTACAACGCCATGATGCAGAAGGGCAAGAGCTTCGGCAACAAGAAGACGCAGGAGATCACGACCACCTTCGAGGCGACGTTCAAGCTCCACAAGAACTTCAACGTCAAGGCCGACTTCAGCTACACGCAGGGCTATCTGCACAACGACTACCGCAGCGTCAACGTTGAGTACTCGCAGTATCCGGGTGTGATTCAGACCGAGCCCGAGGGCAACTACCCGAACAGCTACAAGGAGGTGGTCTGGGATCAGAACTACTACGTGGCCGACGTCTACGGCACCTATAACAAGTCGTTCGGCGGGAAGCACAACTTCACGGCCATCGCCGGTTACAACTACGAGGCGAAATACTACCGTGATCTGACGGCTGCCAACGACGGCCTGCTTTCGGAGGATCTTTCGGATTTCAACCTGGCCAAGGGCACGACCAACTTCACGCTCAACGGCGGCCGCAACGAGTATGCCATCATGGGCTGGTTCTACCGCGTAGCCTACGACTACAAGGGAAAATACCTGGCCGAGGTGAACGGCCGTTACGACGGAACGTCGCGTTTCCCGCGCGGCAAGCGCTACGGCTTCTTCCCCTCGTTCTCGGTGGCCTACCGCATCAGTGAGGAGCCCTTCTTCGAGCCGCTTCGCAAGACGGTTGACAACCTCAAGATCCGCTTCTCGTACGGTTCGCTGGGCAACCAGCAGATCGGCTACTACGACTTCATTCAGACCATCACGACCAAGGGTTCGATGAGCGGCTACTCGTTCGACGGCGTCACGCTCGGCCAGCACGCCACGGTCAGCGACCCCGTCTCGGGTGACCAGACCTGGGAGAAGGTCATCTCGAAGAACCTCGGTGTGGATCTCAACCTCTTCTCGAACCGCCTTTCGCTGACGGCCGACTTCTACATCCGCGACACGAAGGGCATTCTGGGCAAGGGCCGTTCGCTGCCGTCGATCTACGGCGCCTCCGAACCGCAGGTTAATGCCAACGACCTCCGCACGAAGGGTTACGAACTCTCGCTCGGGTGGCGCGATTCGTTCAAGCTGGCCGGCAGTACGTTCAGCTACGGCATCGTCGGCACGCTGTCCGACTACACGGCCCGCTACACCTCGTGCGACAACCCCTCGGGGCTGATCAGCGACCCCTATGAAGGCAAGCGTTACGGCGAGATTTGGGGCTACAAGGTTGACGGGCTGTTCCGCACCGACGAGGAGGCTGCCGCCTACGCTTCGCAGATCGACCTCTCGACGGTGATGGCCGGCTGCTACTCGTCCACGGGAACCTATGGCAAGGGTGTCCGGGCCGGTGATATCAAGTACCTCGACCTGGACGGCAACCACATCGTCAACGGCGGCACGGGCACGCTCGAGGATTCGGGCGACCGGCGCGTGATCGGCAACTCAACACCCCGCTACCAGTACGGTGCGACGTTCAACTTCTCGTGGTACGGATTCGACTTTTCGATCTTCTTCCAGGGCCTCGGCCACATGGACTGGTATCCGGGTGCCGACAACCTGCGCTTCTGGGGCCCCTACAGCCGGCCCTACGCCACCTTCATCCCGCGCAACTTCATGAGTCAGGTCTGGAGCGAGGACAATCCGGACGCCTATTTCCCCCGCGCCCGTGCCTACACGTCGCTCAGCTCCACGCAGGGTACGGCCTACTACACCAACGACCGTTACCTGCAGAATCTGGCCTATTGCCGACTGAAGAACCTCACGATCAGTTATACGATTCCCCGTCAGTTGACCTCCAAGGTCGGCATCAAGGAGTGTCGCATCTACTTCAGCGGGGAGAACCTCGTGACGTGGACGGCCCTGAAGAGCGATTTCCTCGATCCGGAGCAGGCAGCGGCCGATTCGGACAAGAAGTCGAACGTCTACCCCTGGTGCCAGACCTTCTCCGTGGGTCTGAACTTAACCTTCTAAAGAGACAGCCGTTATGAAAAAATATCTTTTATACCTGGCAGCCGGCGTCGTGCTGGGCGGACTTTGCAGCTGCGAAGACCAGCTCGACCGGTATCCCAAGGACAGACTCTCGCCCGAGAACTTCTTTCACAACGAGGACGAGTGTCAGCTCTACACCAACGATTTTTACACGATGTTCCCCGATGGATCGGGCATCTACGGCGAGACGGCCGATGTCATCGCCAAGAAGACGCTGACCAACGAGGTGCTGGGTAACCGTACGGTCCCCGCCACGGCCAGCACATGGACGTGGACCAAGCTGCGCGACATCAACTTCTTCCTCGAGTACGCCTCGAACTGCGAAGACGAGGATGTCAGGCTCGAATACGAAGGGGTTGCACGCTTCTTCCGGGCCTACTTCTACTTCGAGAAGGTGAAGTATTACGGCGACGTGCCCTGGGTCGACCGTCCGATCGATGCCAGCGACCCGCTGCTCTTCGAGAAGGGGCGCGACTCCCGTAAGCTGGTCATGGAGAAGATCATCGAGGATCTTGACTTTGCGATTCTCCACCTTCCGGCCGAGAAGCAGATCTACCGCGTGACCCGCTGGACGGCTCTGGCGCTGAAGAGCCGTGCCTGCCTCTTCGAGGGCACTTTCCGCAAATACCACGATCTGGGCGACTACGAGGAGTGCCTCCAGGAGTGTGTTGATGCTTCGGAGCGCTTCATCCGCGAGAGCAGCTACACGATCTACACGGGTGGTACCACTCCCTATCTGGATCTCTTCTCGTCGCTCAAGGCCCAGAATTCGGAGATCATTCTGGCTCGCGCCTATAATTCGGCCATCGGTCTGAAGCACGACGTGAACGGTTATCTGACCAGCGTGACGATGGGTCAGCCCGGACTGCTGAAGAACATCGTCAACATGTACCTGATGAAGGACGGCACGCCGTTCACCTCGCAGAGAGGCTGGGAGAAGATGACCTTCGCCGAGGAGTGCCGCAACCGCGACGGGCGCTTTGCCCAGACGCTGCGCACGCCCGGTTACAAGCGTATCGACGACACGGCCGAGTCGGCTCCGAATCTGGCCGCGACGATGACCGGATACCAGCTGGTCAAGTACCTGCAGTCGGCCAAATACGATGCCTACAATGCGTCGATGAACGATCTTCCGCTCTTCCGCACGGCAGAGGTCTATCTCAACTACGCCGAGGCGAAGGCTGAACTGGGAACGCTGACCCAGGCGGACATCGACCTGACGATTAAACCGCTGCGTGACCGTGCCGGCGTGGCCAACCTCTCGATGGAGAAGGCCAATGCCCAGCCGGATCCCTACCTGGCCTCGGCCGAGACGGGCTATGCTAACGTCACGGGAGCCAACCAGGGTGTGATCCTCGAGATCCGCCGCGAGCGTACGGTCGAGCTGCTGATGGAGAACCTCCGTTACTGGGACATCATGCGCTGGAAGGAGGGCAAACGTTTCGAGCATCCCTTCACGGGGGTTTATTTCCCCAGGCCGGGCAGCTACGATCTGAACGAGGACGGCGTGGACGACGTCTGCATCTGGTCGGGCACCAAACCCGAGACCTCGGCGGCGACTGTCTACGAGCTGGGCAAGGATCTCTTCCTGACGGAGGGCGATCACGGCAACATCCTCATCCATACGAGCTACACGCGGACGTGGAACGAGGATCGGGACTATCTCTATCCGATTCCGACCGATGACCGGGTCCTCACGCAGGGCGCCATCACCCAGAATCCGGGGTGGAACGACGGATTGAACTTTTAGTGGTAAACCTTAAAACGCATAGACATGACATTTCCCAGATTCATATTAGCGGCCCTCTGCAGCTGCAGCCTGTGCCTGTCGGCCACGGCCTGTTCCGAACTGAAAGGGGACAATTCCGACTACGATTTCGGCGATACGACCTCCGATCTGCCGGCCGACCCTTACGAGGAGCAGGGCTACGGCCGACTGCCGAACTCCGTCCGGCTGGCTACCTACAACACCCATCGCTGCGAAGGCTGGACGCAGAATTCGGGTACCGACCGGTCCAATTACGACAATACGGCCAAGGTCATCTCGCTGATGGATCCCGACGTGATTGCGCTTCAGGAGCTGGACAAGAATACCACCTGGCATGCGACCGACCAGCTTCAGGAGCTGGCCGACCGGACGGGTCTGAAGCCCTACTACTGCAAGACGATCGACTATCGCGGCGGTGACTACGGCATTGGCATCCTCACCAAGCGCGAACCGCTGGAGACCCATTCGGGGGATCTGCCGGGCGAGGAGCCGCGCAAGTTCTTCCTGGCGGAGTTCGACAATTTCATCTTCATCGCCACCCATTTCTGCCACGTATCCGACGAAAACCGGGCGCAATCGTTCGAGATCATTACGAAATATCTTGCCGACAACTACGCTTCGACGACCAAGCCGATCTATCTGGCCGGAGATCTCAATACGTCGAAGCTGCCCGATGCGGCGCTGGAGTCGTGGCAGATCATCAGCACCTCGGCCAACACGTTCGTCAATTCGGCGTCGCCTTCGCGGATCGACTACATTCTGGTCTATACGAAGAACCATCCGACGTTCGAGGTGCTGGGCACGGCCGTACCCTCGTACGAGCAGATCAACGTGTCGACCGTATCCGATCATCTTCCCGTATTGGTAGACCTCAAAAAATAACCGGTCATGAAACTGAATCTGAAGAATCGGTTCATCCGCTGGACGGCCTTTCTGGCGGTGATCCTCCTTGCCGGAGCCTGCAAGGACGAAGTCGCGCTTCCGCGGAAATCGATCGCGTTGAGTACGCATGACATTTTGGCTCCGTCGTTTGCTACGTCGTTCACCTTCGACATCGAGGCCAACTGCGACTGGGAGATCACGGTGTCGGGTGACGATCCCTCGTGGCTCAGCCTCTCGACGATCTCCGACACAGGTCTGGCCACCGTCACGGCGACGCTGCTCGATAACAAGACTTCATCGAGCCGGAGCCTGACGCTGCGGGTTGCCGCCCGCCACGATGCCTCGGTATCCGACGAACTGCATTTCATCCAGGCGGCTGCGGCGGCCGAGGGTTATATGGGCATTCCCGACCTGAAGGCCCTGGCGGCCGATGGTGAATATGTGGTTGCGGAGGATCTGAAGCTGCGCGGCGTTGTGGTTTCGAGCGTTCAGGACGACAACTATTTCGAGGACTGTCTGGCTCTCCAGGGAACTCCCGAACCCGGTTGCGGCATCACGCTGCGCTGCGACGAAAAGCTCTTCTATAACATGGGCGAGGAGCTTGAGATTGCGCTGAAGGATGCCGTCGTCTCGCGGAATCCGCAGACCGGCATGATGGAGCTCAAACCGGTGTCGGACGGCAGCATCACCCGCACCCAGACCACGCAGGTGATGGTCGAGGCGCTGGAGGTCTCCTACGGGGAGCTCTGCTCGGGACTCTACGAGTCGATGTACGTCGGCGTCTATTCGCAGGTTCACACCCCGGAAGAGGGGTCGTTGAGCGATCTGACGATGATGGACAACCCGATGATGCAGGATCCCGACAACAACCAGTTCCGGATGCTTTCGTCGCAGAAGGCCTCGTTCGGAATCGACCCCGTGCCGGATGGCAGCGGTGAGCTGCGCGGCATTGCCGTTCCCGATGGCGGAAGTTGGGCTATCCGTCCCTGCACGGCTGCGGACAAGGAGCTGACGGGGCTTCGTTTCGGTGCATCGGTCGGCATCCGTCTGCCGTATATCTTCTCGTTCTACGCTGCCTCGCAGAGCAACAAGGACTGCAAGTACGTTACCGTGACCGACGGTACGTTCAGCAAGCTGGGTGCCGACTTCAAGGTCGTGGACAAGAATGCCGACATGGGCGTTGTCCTGACGGCCCAGGTGGCCGCGAACTCCACCAGTTCGCAGTTCCGACTGACGCATTGGGCCGATGAGGCGGCTCACGACAACATCCCTGCCAAGTCGATGGTTTACGGGCAGGACTCCTACTTCCTCTTCACGATTCCCGTGGCGGAGGATCTGCCGGCGACGTTCCGCATTTCGTTCGGACTCTCCGGAACGGGCGGTGCGCCGAAGAACTGGGCGCTGGCCTATTCGACCGACGGCGAGCGTTTTGTCACGCCGGCCGACAAGTCGACGGCGATTTCGATTCCGGCGGGCATCAGCGGCAGCGGTTTCTACTACTACTTCACGATGCCTCTGACTCCCGAGACGCCGGTGACGAAGGGCCAGACGCTGCTGCTGAAGCTCTACCCGACGGACAACGTCAGCTGCAATGGCGGTACGGCGGGCTATAACTCCGATTCGCGTCTGCACTCGTGTCTGGTGATCGAGGCGATGCCGTCGTTCGAGACGGCTACGCCCGACGGAGCGATCTACTTCGAGCCCTTCGACGGCCTGACCGAAGGTCTGGACTACCTCTACGGCGACAAGCTGGCTGCCATGCTCAACGATTGCGGCAGCGACATCGTCGATTGGGACACCTCGCTTCGGAACGGTCTGTCGGGCACCAACGTCCGTCAGCGTCCCGGCTATGCCCAGATCGGCTACGTCGAGTCGCAGGCCGTTGCGCGGGCCGACTACGTCAATCAGGTTGGTGCGTTGCTGACGCCGGCGCTGGGTGCCGCGGGAACGCTGAAGCTCTCCTTCCGGGCGATGGCCTACAAGACCTGCTCGGACCGACCGAAGGCCAAGGCCGGAGAGCCCAAGGACAAGAAGGGTGACCTGACCTCGATCGTTGTCGAGGTGATCGGCGGCGGTACGATCGACGAGGCGACGCGCAAGGTGATTGACGGTCTGTCGACCACGCAGTTCGACACCTACTCGCTGACGATCGATCAGGCGACGGCTTCCACGCAGCTGCGTTTCACGAGCGATGCGGCGGCCGACGACTTCTCGCGCTGGTTCATTGATGATATTTGTATAACCCGATAATTTCTTTCATGCGGAGGAGGGGCCCGGTCACAAATTGCGGGCTCTTCTTCCCGGTTTTTTCAGATTCCATGATTCGAAAAATTCTGTTGTCCTGCGCGGCCGGTTGCCTGGGACTGACCGCCGCCGCGCAACCGGTTATAGACTGGGACGAGGCCTATCGTCAGGCTGATTCGCTGATCTCCGGGCTCACGCTCGACGAGAAGATCCACTTCATGCGGGGTTACTCCTCGTTCTTCTTCTACGGGGTTCCCGAAAAGGGAATTCCCAACCTTTATCTTTCGGATGCCACGCAGGGTATTCATCTGCGCAACAACCTGCCCGACCGGACGATGGTCCGGCAGCTGGAGCGGTCGACGGCCTTTCCGTCGCCGATCATGCTGGCCTCGACGTTCGATCCCGAACTGGCCTACCGATATGCCGAGGCCGTGGGTGAGGAGTGCCGGGCCGGCGGCATCGAAGTGCTGCTGGGCCCCGGCGTGAACATCACGCGCAATGCCCAGTGCGGGCGCAACTTCGAGTACCTGGGCGAGGACCCCTGCCTGGCTTCGGCGCTGACGGCCGCCTACGTGCGGGGCATGCAGTCGACGGGAACGGCCGCCTGCCTGAAACACTTCATCGGCAACGAGACGGAGTTCTACCGCCGGCGCTCCAATTCGTTGATCGACGAGCGGGCGTTGCACGAGATCTACATGCCCGCCTTTCGGGCCGGTATCGAGGCGGGAGCCGCCTACGTGATGACCTCCTACAACCGGCTCAACGGCGAGTGGACGGGGCAGGATGGGCGCGTCATCGAGGACCTTCTGCGCCGCGAACTGGGCTTCCGGGGGTGTGATGAGTGACTGGCGTTCGGTCTACGATACGGAGAAGATCGTCCGGAGCGGACAGAACGTCGAGATGCCGGGCCGCGACGAGTTCTTCGACGAGGTGCGCAAGCTGTTGGACGAGGGTCGGATTGCGGAGCGCGACATCGAGCGGATGATCCGCCCCAACCTGGCTACGGCCCTGGCATTCGGCCTCTATGGGCGGGAGAAGTATGCCCCCGAGCTGCTCGACCGTTTCCCGGCTCATGCCCGGCTGGCCTGCGACGTGGCGGCCCGCGGCGCCGTGCTGTTGAAGAACGACGGCATTCTGCCGCTGGCTCCCGGGCGGAAGATCCTGTTGACGGGACGCTTCGTCGATCAGATCCCGCGTACGGGCGGCAGCTCGTCGGCGTCGGCCGAGGTGATCGGCTATGACAACGTCTCGCTTCGCGAGGCGCTTGGCGCAGAGTTCGGCGACCGCGTGCAGGTGGTCGAGCATCCGACCCGCGAGGAGCTGGCCGCAGCCGACGTGGTGGTCGTTTCGGCCGGCACGATCGACGTCGAATCCTTCGAGCGGCCCTTTGCCCTTCCTTCGGCCGAGGAGCGTTTCATCCGCATGGCCGTTGAGGCGAATCCACGTACGGTGGTTCTGGTCAACACGGGTTCGGGCATCCGCATGAGCGGCTGGAACGACCGCGCCGCCGCCATTCTCTATGGCTGGTATCCCGGCCAGAACGGCATGACGGCTCTGGCCGGGATCCTCTCCGGAAGGATCAACCCCTCGGGCAAACTACCGTTGACGATCGAGCGTGAGTTCAGCGATTCGCCCGCCGCGGGGACCATGCCCGCCGGTGCGGAGTTCTACAACAAGGCTCCCCGGGCCTACAACGAGCAGATGATCCGCCTCTACGACGTCGACTACGCCGAGTCGGTACTGGTCGGTTACCGCTGGTATGAGACCCGGGGGATTCGTCCGTTGTACCCCTTCGGATTCGGACTCTCCTACACGACCTTCTCGCTCTCGAAGCCGCGTGCCGCCCGGATCTTCCCCGAAAAGGAGCCGCTCAAGGTCCGCGTCACGCTCTCCAATACGGGTGAACGGGACGGAGCCGAAGTGGTTCAGCTCTACGTTTCGCAGCGGAATCCCTCGGTGCTGCGGCCGGTGAAGGAGCTGAAGGCCTTCCGCCGCGTGGAGCTGGCTCCGGGCGAGAGCCGCGAGGTCACGTTCGATCTCGGTCGCGAGTGCCTGGCCTATTGGGACGACAAGGCGCATGACTGGCGGGTCGATCCGGGCGAATATGTGCTTTCGCTGGGAACGTCGTCGGCTGACGTGGCCTTCGAACTGCCCGTTGAGGTGAAAAGGTAGCAGGCCGCTTTGCAGAGGCGGCTGGGTATCTCCTCCTGGCAATATCAACCATCGGACCCGGGGCTCATCCCCGGGTCCGTTTTTTTTGGACCGGGTGCGGATGATAATGGAGAGATCGTGATTCGCCGATCCGAAATTTTTCGTACTTTTGGCCGCAGATAAGTGGATTAAATGTTGGTGAATATGTCGAGTGAAGCGGAAATCCGTAAACGGAAAATCTATCGCGTGACTTTCGTCGGGTTCGTGGTCAATCTGGTCCTGTCGATCGTCAAACTGATTGCCGGTCTGGTCGGTCGAAGCGGCGCCATGGTCGCCGATGCCGTCCATTCGTTTTCCGATCTGGCCACCGACGTGGTGGTGATCGCCTTTGCCCGGATCTCGGCCAAACCCCGCGACCCCGGCCACGACTATGGCCACGGCAAGTATGAAACCCTCGCGACGATCATCATCAGTCTCGCGCTGGCGGTGGTCGGTGCCGGAATCCTGGTCGACAGCATCGAACGGATCCGGATCGTCCTCGACGGAGGACTCCTCCCGCGTCCGGGCGTCATTGCCCTCGTGGCAGCCGTCGTCTCGATCATCGTCAAGGAGATCCTCTATCGCTATACGGTGCGGGTAGGGCGTCAGATTCAGAGCCCGAGCGTCATCGCCAACGCCTGGCATCACCGCAGCGACGCCCTTTCGTCGCTCGGTACGCTGGTCGGTATCGGCTGCGCCTATTTCCTCGGCTCCAAGTGGCGGATTGCCGATCCGGTGGCCGCACTGCTTGTGGCGGTCTTCATCTTCAAGATCGCCTTCGACCTGATCCGGAACGGCCTGGGCGAACTGCTCGAACAGTCGCTGCCCGAGGATGTCGAGGAGGAGATCCTGCACATCGTCACGGACAATCCCGAGGTGCGTGAACCCCACAATCTGCGTACGCGCCGCATCGGTGCCTCGATTGCCATCGAGGTGCATGTCCGCATGGACGGGCGGATGACCGTCGAGCACTCGCACGATCTGACCGTGGAGATCGAACGCCGCCTGCGCGAGCGTTTCGGCGAGGAAACGGTGATCGCCATTCACGTCGAGCCGATCAACAAGTAGAGGCGCCTCTCCCGGTACGATTTTTGCAGGGTACTTCCCCCGGAGAACGAATTCTCGAAAGAGTAGAAAAATTTGTTTTTTCCGGGAAAAATGTGTACCTTGCCAGCGCCGGGCTTCTGCAGCGGGGACGTTGTCTGGGGCCGATCATGAAGACTATTTATACATAACGCTTTAAACTGGATTGCCTATCGGAAAAGACTCTACTCTTTGTAACTAATTGGGAGACAAGAGTATGAACGTGCAAGTATTAAGTGACCGGGTATTGCTTAATCACTACCTTTCCGGGGATCGGAGCGCTATGTCCCAGCTCATCGAACGTCACAGCCGCCGTGTACGCGACTACATCAACATGATGGTCAAGGATCGCGATGTGGCCGATGATATTTTCCAGGAGACCTTCATCAAAGCCGTCCGCGTCATCGACGAGGGCCGTTATACGGATAACGGCAAGTTCCTGTCGTGGATCCTGCGCATCGCCCACAACCAGGTGATCGACCACTTCCGGGCCCAGCGTCAGGACAAGGCCGTCACCGAGTCGGAGGCGGGATACGACATGCTCGGTACGCTGAAATTCGCCGAACGCACGGTCGAGGATGCCATGGTCAGCCAGCAGATCGAACGCGACGTGCGTTCGCTGGTCGAACTGCTGCCCTCCGAACAGCGCGAGGTGGTGATGATGCGCTACTTCTCGGGGCTGAGCTTCAAGGAGATCGCCGAGCAGACCAACGTGAGCATCAATACCGCGCTGGGGCGCATGCGCTATGCGCTGATCAACCTGCGGCGCATGATCAAGGAAAAAAATCTGGTTCTCTGCTGAGAAACGTACAATATTCCCCCCGTCGGATGCGTTATATAGTTGAAAGCAATCTAAGACAACGCCTATGGAGAATATTGACAAAAATGAAGTCTCTGACAACGGCATCTCTGAAGACGAGGATCTGTTGATGCGGGAGGTGATACAGGGGGATGCTGATCTCTACTATCTACATCATTACCTCTCGGAGATTTTCCGAAGCGGGGATAATTTTTAAGGGTTAATTTTTGATGGGGAAGGGCGCCGGGAGGCGCCCTTCATTTCTGGCGGCGAACTCTTTGAACGGGCGACGGTTTCTGTTTTTGCCACGGAAATGATTTTTTGATTTGTTGTATCGCCAATGATACGCCGTTATTTTGGGTTTATCCTCATTTTTGTGCGATTTTTCGGCTGACAAGGAGGACGAGTGCTGTTTCCGCCCGGGTGGGTCGAGAAACGGAAACTAATCTCAAAGATCATGAACAAGAAGATCCTTCTGTCGCTTCTGTTGGTCGCCGGCTGCTGGCTCGGAGCCTCGGCACAGCAGGTCGCTGTGAAGACCAACCTGCTCTATTGGGCGACAACGACTCCGAATGTCGGAGTGGAGTTCGCTCTGAGCAAACATTCGACCCTCTCCATGACGGCCAACTACAATCCCTGGACCCTCGGTTCGGACAACCGGATTCAGCACTGGTTCCTGCGCCCGGAGTATCGCTACTGGGTCACGGAGAAGTATACGCGTCTCTATTTCGGTGTCCATGCCATCGGCGGCAAGTGTGAGGTGGGCGGTTTCCGGCTGCCTTTTATCGGCGACCGCATCATGCGGGGCCTGGCCACGAACTACTACAAGGGTTCGTTCGTGGGGGGCGGTCTGAGCATCGGCTATCAGTTCTATGTCAGTCCGCACTGGAATCTGGAACTCTCGGCCGGCGCCGGTCTGGTGCGTCTGAACTACCATACGGAGCCCATCGACGGTTCGCAAGCCTCTGCTTCGGCCCGTCGGACCAAGGTGCTGCCCATTCCTACGGAACTCGGTGTTTCGTTCGTCTATCTGTTCAATTCGCGCAAATAATCGAATCGTCCCATGAAAAAATATCTGCAGCTTGTTCTGTTTCTGATGGCGGGGCTTTCGCTCCGGGCTCAGATTCTCGGTGATGTGGCCGTGACGCGCAAGGTGCTGGCCGAGCGTGACGGCGAACTGCATCTGGTTCTGGAGATCTCGGTGGCCCGCAAGGCCGTGACGCGGTCGCAAAGCTGGGCGATTCTTCCCGAACTGAGCACGGCCGACCGGCGGTCGGTCAAACTCTTCCCGCACGTGCTGATCAACGGCCGCTACCAGCAGCACATGATGGAGCGCCGCCGCCGGCTTTCGGGGGCCTACTGGGCCGAACGCCAGCCCTATCTGACGATCAACGTCGACGGCCGCAGCGACCAGACCTTCCTCTACGAGATGAAGGTTCCCTACGAAAGCTGGATGGACGACGCTACGCTCGTGCTGCGGCAGGTGCAGACCTCGCCCGGAGGCAAACGGCGCGTTTTTACGGTGGATGTCAACGGCGCGGTCGACCGGCAAGAGTAATCAACAATTCATTCCTGTGAGATGAGCATGTGTGAATGGAGAGGGTATGCCGTCGGCGCGCTCATAGTCGGGGCGCTGCTGACCGGATGCGGAAGTTTGCGCAAACTCGCCAAGAGTGATCCCAAGGTCGGGGCCTATCTCCCGGCCCGGAGCAAACGGGAGCTGGCGGCCCGGGCGGCGGATACCGTCCCGGCGCAGAAGATCATCACCTTCCGCCGGCAGGACGGGACGGAGCTCTATCTGGCTCCGGCAACCGTCGACTCCGTTTCGGGTGAGACGCTGATGTCGGTGGCCATCGACGAAGTGGTCATTTCGGCCGCCGGCCGCCGCAACATCGTCGAGCGCAACGGCAAGATCAATGTCGATTTCATCGTCTCGGTTCCCGATACGCTGCAGCACCTCGACTGGCGGCTGGTGGTCGGACCGCGGCTGCTCAAGGGCGAGGATACGCTGGCCTTCGATCCGCTGGTCTACAGCGGTGAGCGCTTCCGGCGGATGCAGCAGCACGAATACGAACGTTACGACGCCTATCTGGGGCGCATTGTCGACAGTGCCGACTATTTCGACCGTTTTGGCCGTCAGGGCCTCTATCGCCGCCGGTTGGACGACGTGCTCGATCAGCGGGCGCTGTATGCCGGGGCGATGGAGCGGCTGGAGTGGATGACCCCCGGGGAGGCCATGTACGACCGGGTAGTCGGATGGAGCACCCCGCAGGAGCGGCGGCGGCAGGAGGAGATCCTGCGCCGTTACGTGCGTTCGACCGACCGCAAGGTCCGTGCCCGCATGACCTATGTGCCCGATGCCGGCAATCGGCTCGACCATCTGAACGACTATTTTACGCCGCGTTACCGTTATCCGGGGGTGGAGGTGCTGCCCGGCGGAGCGGTCTATACGCGGGTGGCGGGTGACTATCCCGCCGAGGGGGGCCGCGACCGCGAGGCCTACATCCGTTCGCTCGGCGAACGCCCGGAGGCGGTCCGCAACGAGCTCCGCACGGCCGACCGCGAGACACTGCGCCGACTGGCCGGCGAGCGGCTGGCCTATACGGGGCTTCGGCGCAAGACGATCGGGGGGCTGCTCCGCGAGACGGGCGACAGCGCCCTGATGGAGAACTACCGCATCCGCAGCGGTTATGTGGCCGACCGGCTGGCCTCGCTCTACGAGGTCGACACGATGGCGCTGCGCAACAGCGTGTTGCGGCAGGGGCAGCTGGCCCGCAACGAGCGGCGGCGGCTCGGGGCACCGGATGCCTATCGGCGGCTGGTACGCCATCCTTATCCGGATCCCGTGCGGTTGGATACGGTGATTTACCGTCCCGACGGCCGGATCGACTACTACTATACACAGCAGGTGCAGGCCGACGAGAATACCTCGAAGCTGCGACTCTACCTCACCGGCGAGGTGGAGGACCGCAACGGCCGCAGCTATCGACTGCGACGTTCCGACACGCTGTACTACAACGTGGCCTCGATGACGACGTTCCTCGACGAGCGGACGCGCTACATGCAGCGCATCGTGCTGCGTGACGCCGAGGCCAATGCGCGCTTCTTCTTCACGTTCCCCGTCGGGAAAAGCTCGCTGGTCGACACGCTCCCGGAGAATCGTCGGCAGATTGCCGCCGTGAAGTTGCTCACGCGCGGTCTGATGACCGATCCGGTCTACCTGATCGACAGCATCACGCTCCGCGCCACGGCTTCGCCCGAGGGGCGCTGGGAGCTCAACGAACGGCTGGCTCGCGATCGGGCCGAAGCGCTGCGGCGGGTGCTGGTCGGGGAGTTCCGCGTGCTGTACGACTCGCTCAACGTCGCCGGCAGTTATACGCTCGATGAGCAGGGGCGGCAGGTGATGGTCGAAGAGGAGGATCGGCTGCCCGACCTTCCGAATCTGCTGCGCACGACCTCGCTGGCCGAGGATTGGGACGAACTGTACCGGCTGGTGGCCGCCGATACGCTGCTGACACACAAGGCGGAGATTCTGGAGATGATCCGCTGGGAGGGGAATCCCGATACGCGCGAGTGGCGCATCCGTCTGAAGTATCCGCGTGAGTATGCGCGGATGCGGAGTGTGATCTATCCGCAGATGCGGGCCGTGGATTTCCGCTTCAACCTCCACCGGAGGGGCATGAAGCAGGATACGGTCTATACGACGGAGGTCGATTCGAACTACATGCATGCCGTGGATCTGCTCCGCAAGCGCCGCTACGAGGAGGCGCTGACGATCCTGCGCCCCTACGAGGACCGCAATACGGCACTGGCCTACATGTCGCTCGGGTACGATGCGGCGGCCTATCGGATTCTCCGCGGACTGCCCGAGGCCTCCTCGACGGCCGACATCCAGTACATGCTGGCCATTCTGGCGGCCCGTCTGGGCGAGGAGGAGCATGCCGTGCAGTATTTCCTGCGGGCGGTCGAGCTGCGTGAGAACCTGAAGTTCCGCGGAAACCTCGATCCCGAAATCTCGCGGCTGATCCGCCGTTACGGACTCTTCCGCGAGGATTTCGAATAAGCCGGCCGCCGACTCGTTATCGGCTTGTTATCGGTCCGTTATCGGTCCGACGGTCCGGGCGGGGAGGAGCCTTCCGGAGCGGATTCCAAAAAAGAGACCCCTGTCGCACGACGGTGCGGCGGGGGTCTCTTTATGTATGTGCGGCAGGGGTCTTGGGGTGTCGGCGGCGGTCAGCAATCGCCTTCGAGGCAGTGGTGGGCCCGGCGGAGCTGCATGGCGAGCGTGCAGGCTGCCGCTCCGGCGAAGAGCATCGTGATGCCGACCCAGACGATGACGGCCGAGGTGCCGACTCCGACGGGCTGGAAGAGGATCCACAGCGAGCAGATCAGCAGCAGAATGCCCATCAGAATGGTCCATCCGGCGCCGGAGATCTCCAGCGTGCGCATGTCGCTGCCCAGTCCGATGGTGGAGAAGGCACGCATCAGCAGCCAGAAACCCAGCAGCAGCGGCAGCATCGAGGCGGCCAGAGCGACGTTGAAGATCAGTACCAGACCGAGGATCATTTCGATGATGCCGCCGGCGAGCATCCAGCCGCGGCCGGTGATGAAGTGGCGGTTGGTGGCCGAAAGCACCACCTCCAGAATGCCGGCCAGCAGGATCACCCATCCTAACAGCATTGAGAGCTCCAGATAGCTCCGTGCCGGGAAGAGGAAGATCAGTATCCCGACCGCCAGCAGAAGGAGACCGACCGCGAGCAGCAGCCACCAGTAGCGGATAGCCTGTTTCGAACTTTCGAGCAAAGCGTGCAGTTTTTTCATCGTAAGCGGAATTTGTTCTTCGGTGCAGGGTGCAATTCGCGTGCCGGAGCGTGCGGCCGAGGGTGGGGGAGCGGCCGCCGCCGTGGATTTTTTCCACACCGCATGGGGTGTCATTCCACACCCGGGGAGCGGAGGTCGTCTGTTTAATGGATTGACTGATAGTGTGGTGTGAAATTTGTTGCGGCGTGGCACTCCGATTGGTCGGGAAGAGATCAAACCCGAATTCTTGGATATGGAAAGATTTGACCTCTTCAGGTTGAACAGGCGAGTGTTGCTCGTGTTGTCCCTGTTGTGCTGTACGTGGGGCGCGGCGTGGGCCGACGAAACCCCCGATGATCCCGCTTCGGCGGCCGATCGCGAACTCCCCGACCGGGTGGTCTCCGGACTGGTCTCCGACGTGCAGGGGAATCCCCTGGTCGGTGCCACGATCGTCGTCAAGGATGCCCCGACGATGCAGGGAACCATCACCGGCCCGGACGGCCGCTTTTCGCTGAAGGTCCCGGCCCGTTCGACCCTTGTGATCACCTATGTCGGCTTCAAGAGCCTGCGCTTCCCGGTGCTGAACCGCACGGAACTCGACATCGTCCTCGAGGAGGAGACCGAACGGCTGGACAACGTCGTGGTGGTCGGCTACGGTACGCAGGAGAAGTCCGACCTGACGGGCTCCATCGCCTCGATCAAGGCCTCGGACATCAAGGATACGCCGGCGCGTTCGGTGGCCGAGGCGCTGCAGGGCAAGGTGGCCGGCGTGATGGTCACCAAGACCAGCGGCAAACCCGGTGCGAGCTCCGATATCGTGATCCGCGGCGTGGGGTCGATCAACGGCCTGAACCCGCTGTTCGTCATCGACGGCGTGGCCTGCGAGAACAGCACCGACTACAACCTCAATGACATCGAGTCGATCGAGGTGATCAAGGATGCCAGCGCCGCAGCCATCTACGGTTCGCGGGCCGCCGGCGGCGTGGTGCTCATCACCACGAAGAAGGGCACCTATAACTCGAAGGCCAAACTCGCATTCACGAGCCACGTCGGCGTGCGCCAGTATACGGACATGTACCGCATGCTCGGCACCGAAGACTACATCCGCGTCATGCAGGAGATGGGCTTCAACTATCCGATCTGGAGCGACCCCTCGTCGCTGCCCGACACCGATTGGGTGAGCGAGATCTACCAGCCCGGCATCGAGCAGAGCTACAACCTCTCGCTCACGGGCGGCAGCGAGCGTTTCCGCTACTACCTTTCGGGCTCGTACGAGCGTGAGAACGGCATCCAGATGAACAACTACTGGGAGCGTATCTCCTCGCGGCTGAACGTCGACTACCGGGTGGCGCCGTCGCTGACCGTCGGGACGCGGATCTATCTGGCGCGCCTGCGCGGCAACCCCTACACGGAGTCCTTCCCGTGGGTCTCGATCCCCTACATGAGCATCTACGACGAGTCGGGCGACTTCGCGGCCATCCCGTCGGGAATCGACTTCTCGGGGGCCAATCCCGTGGCCGACATCGCCTACCATCACCAGAAACAGTCGGATCTGGTGGCCAACGGCGACCTCTACATCGACTGGGAGATCGTCAAGGGGCTGAAGCTCAATCTGACGGGCTCGGCCCAGCTGGGCGGCGGCTACGACGACAACTTCTCGGAGGCCAACACGCTGGGGCGCTCCCCCTCGAAGGACAGCTACACCAAGGCGCTGGACTACGCCGAGCAGTACACCTTCACGGCGACACTCTCCTACGAGCGCCTCTTCGCCGGGAAGCACGACCTGCGCGTGATGGTCGGCTACGAGGCCAAGCGGTCGCAGCTGGCCGACCTCTCGTCGACGGCTTCCGACTTCCCGATCAACAACCCCGAGTCATTCGCCCTGTCGACCAACCCCACCAAGAGCGCTTCGGGCGCCCTGTCGGAGGATCGCTTCCTGTCGCAGTTCGCCCGTCTGAACTACACCTACGACAACCGTTATCTGCTGACGATGAACGTCCGTCGCGACGGTTCGCCCAAGTTCGGCCCCAAGCACCGCTGGGGAGTCTTCCCTTCGGTCTCCGTCGGGTGGAAGATCTCCGAGGAGCCCTTTTTCCGGGCGTGGAATCCGTCGTGGGTCTCGATGATCAAGCCGCGCTTCAGCTGGGGCATCCTCGGCAATGACCAGGCTCTGAACAGCTTTGCCTACATGGCGGCTTTCCAGAACGTCACGAGCCACTCGTTCGACGGCACGTCGGCCGTCGGCGGCTACAACAACATCAAGGTCATCAACGAGGATATCCGCTGGGAGTCGATCTACACGACCGACGTGGGTCTGGATGTGGATCTCTTCCGCAACCGCCTCTCGATCTCGTTCGACTGGTATCAGCGCATCACCCGCGACATGATCTATGCCCTTTCGGTGCCCAACTCGTCGGGAATCACCTCGCCCTCGTCGCTGACGACGATGAGTACGATGCCGGTCAACCTGGGACGCATCGACAACCACGGCTGGGAGCTGCTGGTCAACTACCGCAACAACATCGGCTACTTCAACTACGCCATCGGGGCCAACGTCTCGCAGAACCGCAACCGGGTCGTCGACCTGGGTCTGACCAACGCGGCCATCTACGGCGGCGGAGGCCATCCGAACGAGGGCCCGAGCCCCTGCAAGACGGTCAACGGGCAGCCCATCAGCCAGTTCTGGGGGCTGAAGACCGACGGGATGATCACCTCGCAGGAGGAGATCGACGCCCTGAACGCCCGGGCGCAGGCCAACGGCTACGACTACTACCACCAGCGGCTGACCGGTGTGGGCGACCTGCGCTACGTCGACATGAACGGCGACGGCACGATCAACGACGACGACTGTACGTTCATCGGCAATCCGTGGCCCACGGTGCAGTACGGCTTCAACCTCTCGCTCGAGTGGCGCGGCATCGACTTCCGGGCCGACTTTACGGGTGTGGCGGGCAACGACGTGCTGAATCTGGCCAAATCCTATACGCAGAGTCTGCAGGAGAGTTCGAACACCACGTCGGAGATCTTCGGCGCCTCGTTCTTCATGGGCAACGGACTGACCGACCGTCCGCGCGTCATGGCCCTCGATGCGTCGAACGGCAACGTCCCGGTCAAGGACCCCAACTACAACTACCAGAAATATTCGGACTACTTCATCGAGGACGGCTCCTACCTGCGGCTGCGGACCGTGACGCTGGGCTACACCTTCCCGAGGCGGTGGACGCGCCGGGCGAAGATCGACCGGCTGCGGATCTATGTCTCGGCCACGAACCTTTGGACCCTGACGGGCTTTACGGGTCTCGATCCCGAATTTTCGAATACCACGAAGACTGCCTATGGTGTCTACTACGGCAGCACCTATCCGCAAACCCGGATGTTCTCGTTCGGTCTGGATCTGAACTTTTAAATCCCTGTTGAATCATGAAACGCATTCTGCGAAAAATAGCTCTTTCCGCCACGGTGCTGGGTGCCGCGGCGATGATGAATGCCTGCGGCAGCGACTGGCTGGAGCTGAGCGATCCCAACTCGCTCTCGCCGACCAATTTTCCCAAGAAGATCGAACACGTCGATCTGTTGGTCAATTCGGTCTACGGCGCCCAGCACCACTGGTGCTTCCTGGGCAACTACTGGGCCGGGTACGTGATGTACTGCCTCGACCATACGATCGACATGCTCTGGCACGAGGATCCGGCCTGGATCGACATCTGCGCCGGCGAAGTCAAGGCCGGCAACAACAAGGTCACCGATCCGTGGACGGCCCTGAGCCTGGGCGTCTACTACG
The DNA here is from genome assembly GCF_900604385.1 of Alistipes megaguti. Lineage (NCBI taxonomy): Bacteria > Pseudomonadati > Bacteroidota > Bacteroidia > Bacteroidales > Rikenellaceae > Alistipes > Alistipes megaguti. The sequence continues at coordinate 1,564,726 of NZ_LR027382.1, forward strand.
CCAACACGGCCCTGGAGGAGATCGCCTCCTACCGCACCACGGCTCCCGAGACCGAAACCGGGGCGCTGAACAACTACGAAGGGGAGTGCCTCTTCTTCCGCGCCTATTACTGGTGGCACATGTTGTCGCTCTACGGCGAGCCCGATGCCGAAGGGGTCGGGATCCCCATCGTGCGGACGGTCCCCAAGACGCTGGAGGAGATGTACATCGGCCGGGAGAAGACCGGCGCATGTTATCAGGCGATCATCGAGGATCTGGACCGGGCCGTGGATCTGCTGACGCAGACCGATCCCCATCGGGTGACGGTGTGGGCCGCCAAGGCCTTCCGGGCCAAGGCCTGCTTCTTTGCCGGGCAGCGGGACCTGGCCCGCACCTACCTGAAGGATTGCATCGACAACAGCGGCAAGACGCTCGAGACGTTCGACCGTTACCGCATGATGTTCAACGGGTACGATGCGTATGAATACAACAGCGAATCGTTCTACGAGATGGGCAACCGGGCCGATCCGACCAGCGGCTCGGCCTACGGAAGCCCCAATACGGGTTCGACCCTTTCGCTCTACTATCCGCCCTTCTGCATCGCGCCGGACGGCACGCGCACGGCCATGTCCTACGGCAACCAGTACATGCACGACCGCAATCTGGGGCGCTTCGGCTATACGGATCCGGCTCCGCAGTCCGCGGCGGTGATGAAGACGCGTCAGGGGGCAGACGGACAGACGGAGTACTACCTCGACGAGGCCTATCTGGCCCTGCAGCAGAAGCACCGTGACGAACTGGGCCGCGAGGCGGACGGTCCCGATCCGCGGCTGTACGTCTGCGCGCTGCAACCCTTCGTGGACGAGGTGCAGATGACCATCGACGGCGTGAATGCCACGCGCAAGGTGGCGCAGGTCGACTTCGGCAAGTGGTGGGAGGATACCTCCGCCTCGACGGGCAACGACCCCGAGACCTTCTACGGATGGCCCGTGCGCAAGTACAATTTCCTCGAGGGGCATCTGCTCGATGCCACGCGCAACGTCGCCGGTTACAACATCTACTTCCTGCGTCTGCCGGAGATCTACCTGATGTACGCCCTGCTGCTCCGCGACGAGGATCCCTCTACGGCGCTCGAATATGTGAACAAGGTGCACCGCCGGGCCTACAACTATCCGGTGGATGCCCCCTCGGAGGTGGACTACCGGTCGCTCTCGGACCGCACCCGCACGGTCGATGCCACGGACCATCTGGCCAACGATCCGCTGCTCTACGAGTTGTGGGCCGAGGTTTTCGGCGAGATGCGCTGGTGGGAGTACGTGCGGCTGCTGGATCTGGGCGAGAAGGAGAAGGACTACTACAAGACGATCTCGGGCCCGGGCTCCTCGAAGACCAACATCGTCTGGAAGGAGACCAACTACGCCATGCCGATTCCAACGTCGGAGTTCGAGAACAACCCCAATCCGGCCATGGTCCAGACCCCCGGCTATTGATCGCAGTCAGATATCTCTCGGAGCGGAGTCTCCGGATGTAAGATCACCCCTGTGCCTTTATGGCGCAGGGGTGATCTTTTCATGAGTTTTCTCCGTTTTGGGGGCGTTGGGCAGGATCGGACGTTTTCGAAGTGTCGGTCCCGGCGATGGATGCTTTGACCCTCTTGCGCCCGTCGGATGCTACCGGCGGCCGTTGAGGGTGATCATGTCGTAGAGCGTGGTGTTGAAATCCACGGCTGCAAGCAGCCGCTCGAGTGACAGATGCATGCGGTAACGCCACTGGTAGCGCGGGATGGCCGGGATGTTGATCCGCTCCCTGTGCGGGTCCGGAGCGCGCAGCGTCTCGTCCATCGCGAGCCAGTCCTGCAACGGCAGGATGGCGAACATCGACGGCGAAGCAAGGTGCATGGAGATGATTCGCTGGCAGATCCACGGTTCACAGCTCTGCGGTACGTCGCCGTCGGCATGCAGCACCTCGCGGAAGAAGCGCGTCGAAAGCTGCCGGTCCTCCTCCCACCAGGCCCGCAGCGGATTCATGTCGTGGGTCGAGGTGGTGCAGACGCTCAGATAGGGGTAGCGCGACGGATCGGCGAAGGTCTCGCCCATCGTCTTGGGCATGCGCTGCACCTCGAGCGAGAGGATCTGCAGCGTGCGCATCGTTTCGGGAACGCAGTCGGGAATCATCCCCAGATCCTCACCGCAGGCCAGCATGTCCGTAGCGGTCAGCAGAACGGGGAGCTTCCGCATGGCCGACTCCTTCCAGAAGAGGTTGTGACGGCGGTAGAAGAAGTCGTCGTGCAGCCGGTTGAACGACTCCTGCTGCCATTCGGGCAGCCGCTGCCACGAACGGGTCCTGCGTCCGTCAATCCGGGGGTGGAAGTACCCTTTGCGGCGTGGATCCTCGACGAAGAGCACGTCGTCGAGCAGCGTCATCAACCCCTCGCGCAGCCGTACGGTCTCGGGATCATCGCCCGGCAGCTGCTCGGCTGCCCGGCGCTGCGTGGCGAACTCTTCGCGCAGACGCCCCTGCTGCAGGCAGCGCCGGCGGAAGGTGTCAACCAGCGGACCGAAGATCTCCCCGAGGGTTGCGTCGTCGAGCGGTGGAGTGGTGTAGAGCCCTTTCGTCAGGTCGAATCCCATCCGTTGCAGCTCCTCGGCCGGATAGGGCAGCGCCGGGTTGAAGTGCCCCAGCAGTCCGTGGATCGCCTCCGAGGGGATTTCCCAGATGCGGAAGAAACCGAGGATATGGTCGATACGGTAGGCGTCGAAGTATTCGGCCATCTTCCGGAGCCGGGCCTGCCACCAGGCGTAGTGGTCGCGGGCCATGCGCTCCCAGTCGTAGGTCGGGAAGCCCCAGTTCTGCCCCTCGGTCGAGAAGGCGTCGGGCGGGGCACCGGCCTGGGAATCGAGGTGGAAGAGGTGGGGTGACTGCCAGGCGTCGGCACTCGTGCGGCTGACGCCGATCGGCAGGTCGCCCTTCAGGACGATGCCCCGGCTGTGGGCGTAGTGGCGGACCTCGGAGAGCTGCAGGTGCAGGTAGAACTGCACGTAGCAGTGGTAGGCCACCTCGTCGCGCCGTTGCAGGCAGTAGGCCTCGACGCGTTTCTGGTTGTAGCGGGACAGATCGCCCCATTGCGTGAAATCGGCCGTGTGGTGTTCGTCGCGCAGCGTGCAGTAGGCCGCATAGGGCAGCAGCCACGAGCGGTTCTCCGCCAGGAAGGCCTGATAGTCGGGGCGTGAGGCCGTATAGGCGGCATTGCGGGCAAAGGCTTCGCGCAGCAGCCGCTGCTTGGTGCGGTTGACGCGTTCGTAGTCGACCTCGGGCAGGGCGTTCAATTCGTCGCGCAGGCGGCGGTAGGCGTCGTCCTCGACCACGCCCGCCTCGGTCAGACGCAGGAACTGCGGATGGAGCGCAAAACTCGAATTGGCGTTGTAGGGGTAGGAGTCCTCCCACGTGCCGGTCATCGAGGTGTCGTTGACCGGCAGCACCTGGATGACGCGCTGATGCGTCGCCGCGGCCCAGTCGACGAGCAGTTTCAGATCGAGGAACTCCCCGACGCCGAAACTCTCTGCGGAGCGGAGCGAGAAGACCGGAATGGCCGTTCCGGCACTCCGCCAGCGGCGCTCCGGAAAGCGGGCCACCAGCGAGGCGTCGAGCCGGATCTCACCCTCGGCGACGGGCTCCTCCCAGCGGCGGTTGTCACCCTCCTCCCACTGCAGGGGGCGCAGCGTCGCCCGGTCGGCGATCAGCAGTTTGTATTCGCATCCCGCGGGCAGCGAGCAGGTGCAGCCCCAGACGGGGAAGTCGATGTCGTCGAGCGGCACGATGCGCTGCCAGTTGTCCAGGGCCTGGGAGGCCAGCGCCAGCGTCTCGTCGGAGTGGATGGCGGGTTCGACCACCCGCAGCCAGACCGTGGCCTGCGTGGGTCGGGCGCCGATGCCAGCCGGAGCGGACGTTTCGTCGCGGGTATCCGTGCAGGCGGCGCGGCCGAAGATGCCGTGGGTGAAGGCCGTGGAGTAGAACGCCGCATCGGGGCGCAGCTCCTGCCAGCGGTCGCGGATGCGAAGCGCCGTACGCGGCGGAAATTCGGGCGGCAATCGGAGCGAATGGGCGTGCCATTCGGTGCGGATGATGCAGCCGTCGCGTTCGACGACATAGCGGTACGAGCGGAGCTGCTCGAGGTTGCGGATTTCGGCCGTCCCCTGCCAGAGATCGTTGCGGGTGTATTCGAGGGCGACTCGGCGCTGGCCGAGCACCACGGCGAGCTGCTCGCCCCAAAGGGTATGGTATTCGATTTCGAAGATGAGTCGCATGATGGGTCGGAGTTCTCGGTTCGGGTTTTGATTCGATCTCTACAAAGATAGAAATTTCGTTCGGATTTCGGAATCTCGGGCCGCTTTTTTTGGTGAGGAGTTCATCCCCGGGCCGCGACGGTCGGGGGCCCTGCCCGATGGAGCGCCGGAACGGGCGGAGTCCTGCGCGGCGGCCGATGTCCCGAACCCCGTGGCCGACAAAAATCGGCCGAAGGGGGCCGGGGTTGCGAAAAAATCCGTATCTTTCGTCTGACGACCAACCAAAACTGCTACACGCGTATGAAATTCTTTATCGACACGGCGAATCTCGACCAGATTCGCGAAGCCCACAAACTGGGTGTTCTCGACGGCGTCACGACCAACCCGTCGCTCATGGCCAAGGAGCACATTCGCGGCGAGGAGGCCTGCAACCGCCACTATGTGGAGATCTGCCGCATGGTCGGCGGCGATGTCAGCGCCGAGGTCATCGCCACGGATTTCGAGGGGATGATCCGTGAGGGCGAGGCGCTGGCGGCCCTCGATCCGCACATCGTCGTGAAACTCCCCTGCACGGCCGACGGCATCCGCGCCGTCCGATGGTTTGCCGACCGGGGCGTGCGGACGAACTGCACGCTGGTCTTCTCGGTGGGGCAGGCCCTGCTTGCGGCCAAGGCCGGGGCCACCTACGTCTCGCCCTTTGTCGGGCGGTTGGACGATATCTCGGAGGACGGCGTCGGGCTGGTGGCCCATATCGTGCGCGTCTACCGCACCTACGGATTCAAGACACAGGTGCTGGCCGCCTCGATCCGCCATACGCACCACATCATCCAGTGTCTGGATGCCGGGGCCGACGTGGTGACCTGTCCGCTTCAGGCCATCCTCGGCCTGTTGAAGCACCCTTTGACCGAGAGCGGTCTGGCGCAGTTCCTGGCTGACCATGCCCGCGTCAATCAGGAGTGATTGCGGGGGCGAATCCAGGTCTGCAACCTGCCGGCGGAGTCTTTACGGGCTCTGCCGGCGTCGTTTCTGGCCACCCTCCCGGCCGCTCAACCGATCAGTTTCGTCAGCCGGCTCTCCGGTGCATCGGGGAACAATTCGCGGAAGTGGTCGTGGATGCGTACATGGGATTCGTCGGGCGTACGGTCGATCGTGAGCGGGCCGTAGAGCGCCTCGGGCGTCATGTAACGCGCCACGCCCCAGCCGTAGGGGTTGCCGTGGCGGTCGGTGTTGTATTCGAAGTCGGCGATGACGAGCCGCCCCTCCATCTGCAGCCGCGTCAGAATCGGGTCGAGCGAGACCTTCTCATCCTCCGGAATCTCCGATTCGGGATCCGTCAGACGGCGGCGTCCGCGTCCCCGGGCAAAGCCGAGCATGCGGCGCAGCTCCTGAATCGTGGCCGAGCCCTCGACCTCGATCGTCTGCAGCACCACATCGTCCAGTGCCGCGGCATCCTCGTTGGGGGCCAGCAGCCGCGAGCGACGGTAGTTGACCCAGTCGGGCAGCCACTCCCGGCTGACGAATCCCGCCTTGCGGTTGAAGAACTTGCCGTAGGCGCAGTGTCCTTCGCGGATGACGGGGCCTTTCCACTCCCAGGCCCCCTCCTCGTCGGTGAACCAGTACTCCGGAGCGATCATCTCCTCGATCGAGAAGCCGGGGATGCCGCAGCGGAAAAAGGGGAGAAAGCCCATCTGCAGACAGCGCTCCTCCACGTCGGTCGAACTTTTCAAGCAATCTTTCATCCTGATTCCGTATTTCGGTTCCGTTGCAGCCTTGGAGCAGCCTCTCCGGCCGGTGCGGTTGCGGGGGGCGCGGAGCGGGGGCTTCCTCTGCCGCAGCGGAACGTTGTCCGACAAATTTACCGTTTAATTTTCAAAAACGACGCGCTTTCCCGGACAAAGTTGACCGCGGAAGGCCCGGCTTGTCGCTTCGTCCCCTCCCGGCAAAGCTGCCGGTCGGAAGCCGGACAGCAACCCCGGATACCGGCCGTTCAGCCCTTCCGGCGGGCCGTGACGTTTATAAGTTTTGTTTTTAAAAATATTATTTATATGTTTATTCAAATCTCGTTTCTGAGATTACCTAATCAATAAAATCGAATCTGTATGTGATAAAAAATTTTACACTATGCTATTGCATAGATGGTCTAAGCATCCCATGGCGAAAATAAAAGTCCTGCAAACGAACAGGAGCCGAAAACGAATAAAAAGGAATATGATTCAATGTGTTTAATTATAAATTAAGCGATTATAAAGATGATTTACAGAAGATAGGTATCACGAGCGAAATAGATATGACAGTCATTATGGATTATCTGTATACTCTGGCAGGAATTGGTGCTGAGTATGTGAAAATAAAAGAGAATAGCAATTTAAAAGATGAATAGAAATGAACATAGCATAGGTGTAATTTGGACCCGAGTGTCATCCAAGAAGCAGATGGATGAGGGCGGCAGTTTGGAACATCAGATCGATGTTTGCCGGAGTTATGCACAACGTTGCAATATAGAGGTCATCAAAGAATATGGTGGATTCTACGAAAGCGCCAAGGTGCAAGGCAAGCACTTTAAACAGATGATTGCAGAGGTGAAACGCAATCGGCATATTAAATATCTTATTATCTATTCCTCTGATAGATTTGGATGTAATGGTGCAGAATCCATTAAAACGTCTGAGGAACTAAGGGCACTGGGTATATATGTTATTTTATTGCAGCAACGCAGGAAATAGATGCTCGTACTCCTCAGGGAAAGTTCATGCGCAATTTCAATTTCATTGCGGCTGAGTTTGATAATGATGTGCGCCGAGAGAAATGTACCGCAGGTGTCAAGGCGAAGGTTGAGGCTGGCATTTGGTGCGGGAAGACACCTTTAGGCTATTATTCACAAGGGAAAGGTCGTCATACGCAATTCATTATCAATGAGCAGGGATGGCTATTGAAAAAAGCCTTTGAACTAAAAATGCAAGGTGTCAAAAACTGCAAAATTTTAGAATGGTTATCCAACAGAGGGGTGGAGATTAGCAAACAACAACTTCATAAAATCTTTGTCAATCCCTTCTATGCGGGGAAAATATCTCACAAGGCATTAGGGGATGCGGTGATAGATGGAAATCAGCCTCCTTTGATTACATGGAGCGAGTTTGAACGGGTGCAGTTGGCTTTGTCTGCAAGGACAGGACGATATGTTCATGATAGGGAGTCGCCTAAATTCCCTTTGTTGAAGCATGTATTTTGTGCAGAGGATCACACGGCATTTACCAAGTATACGACCAAGAACATTGATTATTATAAATGCAATGTGGCAGGTTGTTGCACAAACCGCAATGCAAAAGATATGCACCGCAAATATGCGGAGTTATTAGATGGATTTGCCTTACCCAAAACGCTTCGTCCCATCTTTGAGAAGGTCGTAAAGGATTTTTTGCACAGAGTTGCAAGGAGCAGGTCAAAAATAGGACTTTGTTGACCAAGCAACTTTCAGAGATAACAAACAACATCAGAAAGGTGCAAATGAATCGTGCTATTGATGCGATTGATGATGAAATTTACCAGGGAGCAATAGCAGAATTGACTGAAAAGAAACTCAAAGTTGAAAGGGAGTTGGAGAAGGAAAACATAAAATTATCGAACTTTGCGCACCATATCCATAAGGTGGTGTTAACTTGCTGTGAATTAGGGGATATGTGGCGTAACGGGACACTTGATATTTGTCAGCAGATTCAGCATTTGGCGTTTCCTGAAGGAGTTGAGTGGGATAAGTCAGTTCAAAATTATCGAACTCCTACCACTAATGAGGCGTTGAGTATAATGCGCAAATTTTCAGGTGATTACATAAATAAAAATGAGGACAAAACTGCAAAAAATGCAATTTGTCCCCAATACCCATATTTCCCAAACCTTGAAGCCTTTTAGGGAGCTACTTAAAAAAATCAACAATACACCAACTCCTCCGCTCAAGCAAACACTTCAATCCCTCTTGTTGGAGATCATGATCTTCTTTGCTGTTGTGGCAATCTAATTTTGTATTAAAATAATCTTTTCAAACACATTTTGAGCTATTTAATAATGTAGCAATCTAATCTAAAAGATTATTTTTGTTTGGGGATAGTTATCAAATACCCCTTCCTGATAATGCAGAGCTTGTTTTGGTATGGCTTTTCTGCTGAAAGCCCATAGTTACGCAAGCTGCCATAGCCAATACCAATCTCCTCTTTCTTGAATTTCTCGTAGATGGCAGCCAAGCTACCAAAATAATGATGGCTGTTATTGCACAGCAATTCAACGTGGACAACTGTCCGCTCTGCTTTCTCCTTTTCCATATTATGCTATTTTAGGCAAAACTATAAAAATATGACATATATTCAAAATAAATCATGTTTATATTTGCATATATGAAATATATGTCATATCTTTGTGCTATAAACAAAGGGATGGAGGATATATGGCAACGGAAAGGAAATACAAGATTATGGGGGCGGGAAGTGGTCTTTATGTATGGAATGTGGAGACAGGTGAAAAAGTGTATCGAGGTCGCTCTTATGCCGATTGCCGTAATAAGCTCTACGAATTGATGGGATGGAGGACACCCAAACATTGGAAATTCTAACAATTAGGTGTAATAATAAATCTTACAAGTATGGCTCAGGTTATTTTACTCAATGACAACACGGTAGTACGCGCAAAGGTTATCGCAGTTCGCACATCCTGTCGTACAGTGGATGGCATTTCAAAGGCTCTTTTGATAGAGCAACTCAAGCAGAAACTGCGTAGCGGACAGATTGTGAAGTTTGTATATCTCAAAAGTAATGGTGACATTCGTGTAGCCTATGGAACAACCAACGCAGACTTTGTGAAGGATAAGGTCTGTGGCTGGGGCGTATCGCGTGAAGAGTATGCAACAACGGCTTATTATGATTTGGAAAGCGGGGGTTGGAGATCATTCAGGTGGGAAAATTTGATAGCGGTCTACTAGCCGCTATCTTTCTTTTTTGCAATACCTCGCACAGAGTGCTGTTCAAGTGAAAATAATTTTCTATCTTTGTGATGCTGAATGTAGAAATGCAGGAGGCAGACATATTTGATGAAAGTGTTTTCGCACTGTCCTTAACAGAAAATGTGGCAATTTTCAATAGCAAGGGACAACGAACAGCACTCATTCCTTGTGTAGATTAGGGTGGCATATGTCTTGTGCCCACAGACCCCATATCTATCTTGGTGTGGGGTATTGCGTCGTTTATTTTGCTATGGGTTCGCCACAACCTTCTGTTAGATAGACGAAACGGCTCCACACTTTCTTTTTATTTATAATCATCTCTTGGGAGTCGGGGAGAATTTAAACTAACCAAACGGTTATGAAAAAACTTTTCTTTGCTGTCTTGGGCGTGGTCTTTTTGGCAGGTAATGTTGTTGCACAGGACTATGACAAGAACATTTACGGAGTCAGATTAGGCCTGAATGCGGCCAAACTAACCGCAGGTGATGATGGGCATTCCACAACCAAACCCGGATTTCATATTGGAGGTGTTTATGAACGGTTATTAATGCCATCCAAACCTCTTTATCTGGAAACAGGCTTAAATCTCACCTTGAAAGGAAGTGGCGGAACCATGTCAGAAGTGAGATTGAGTGTGTTGTATGTACAGATTCCTGTCATGGTTAATTATAAATTTTATGCAGGAGAACATTGGGTGTTTTATCCTTCTGCTGGATTTTATTATGCATTAGGCGTCGGAGGAACTTGTGATGCAAACTTTTTAGGGGCCAGTGATCTCTATACGGTTGATTCGTTTGGAAAGAATGGCATTCTCAAGCGGTCTGATTTTGGTATGCGGTTTGGTGGAACCGTGCAATGGAGGCGATTCTCTTTATCATTGGGATATGAGTTTGGATTTATCAATGTGGGACAGGATTTGAAACTTGATACGAGCAATCTGGAGGACGATGATACGCAATTCTTAAATAGCATGGGCGTATCTGACGCCAAGACGGGAAATTTCTTTGTTTCGATTGGCTTTCACTTCTAATAGAAACTGGATATGAGAAAAATTATAGCCGCTATGCTCATGGCCATAGCGTTGACTGCTTTTACAGGTTGCTCCAAAGATGAGGACAATAACAGTCTCCTTGTTGGTAAATGGGAGCAGGTTAAAACAGTGTGGTTGGACGGGAGTCATCCGGATGATGAGTATGCTCCAGGCGAATATGTTCTTGAGTTTACTGCAGATGGGCGAGTCTATGAGTATCAGTTTGGAAAAAAAAGTCCATATTCTACAAAATATTCTTATAATAGCAAGACGAGTGAGTTGACGCTAATGTTTGTGACATTCAAAGTTGATTTGTCTGCTGATGAGTTGATTATGCATTCTCAAAGCATAGATGTTACTCCCTCGCTTTACGATGATTATTACAAGCGTATTGAATAATAAGTTTAACATAAACTTGTAGCGTCTGAATCCCGGCTTTAAGGTCGGGATTTTTTATTGCAGGAAAGGTAAATTATGATAAGAATATTGCATATATTATATAAATGTAATATATTTGTACTGAGTAAGGGTTGATAAATGATGGAAACAAAAGCAGTAATATACGCACGAGTATCAACGATAGGACAAGATTATCAACGCCAGCTTGCAGAACTGAAAGCGTATGCTTCAAAAATGAACTACAAGGTGGTCAAGGAATTCACAGAAAAGGTTAGCGGAGCAAAAAAGATTGCAGAGCGAGAGGCTTTGGCGGACCTGCTCAAATATGTAGAGGAGAATAAGGTTGATAAGGTGCTGATCTATGAGTGCAGCCGTTTATCCCGCCGAGCTGTTGATTTTTTGCAGGTTGTAGAGTATTTGACTGAACGCGGGATTAGTGTATATATTCATCAGAATGGGTTAGAGACACTCTTATCTGATGGCAGTTCCAATCCCATAGCCAATTTGGTATTGGGAATTTTGGCGCAGTTCAACAGTATGGAACGCAATCTTATCCGGTCTCGCATGGAAAGCGGGTATCATCATTATAGGCAGAATGGTGGTAGAGTGGGTAGGAAGGTTGGCTACCGCAAAAGTGAGGATGAATTGCGCGCACAATACGGTAAGGAAATTCAGTTGTTGAGGAAGAGGCTATCCTTGCGCAATGTCGCAGCTATTACGGGTACAAGCACAACTACCCTTCAAAAAATCAAGAAAATTATTTAAAAATATTAAATATAAATTTGGTTTTTAAAAATAAAATTTGTATTTCTACACCAAAGAGTAATTCTATTCTGTTGTTAATCAAATTTAAAAGGATAGTATAACGAAAAAATTACCTGCGTCAATGCAGGGAGGTGCTGCCATCTCGGTGAAAAGAAAAGTCTTGCAATCTATTGACGCAAGAACCAAAGGCTGAAAAATAAAAAGTAATCTATTGTTGAATGATTAAATTCCAAGATTATGAAAAAGAGTTTAAAGAGTTAGGAATAACGAATAAGGATGACGGCGACGCCATTCTGCAATATATGCAGTTGTTGGCTTTGTACGGCATCGAATATTTGAATAAGCAGATAAAAATAGCTGAATATGAATAATAAAAACTGTATAATATGGACAAGGGTATCAACTAAGTATCAGGAAGAGAATGGCGGTAGCTTGGACTATCAGAAAGCCATATGCGAAGGATATGCGGATGAGAAAGGTTTTACAATAAAAGGGTATTTCGGCGGAACACATGAATCAGCGAAAACACCGGGTGTGCTCGTAAGCGCAATGCTGAACGCAGTTAAGAAAGATAAATCAATTACCCACATTCTCGTGTCAGAGTTTGATAGGTTCTCGCGCGACGCAGGGCAATCCATCACCATTATCAGCAACCTGACACGAGCAGATGTTATTATAGTCGCGGCAAAGACAGGTATGGATACCTCAACCAAAGAGGGGCGATTGATGGCAAATTTTAGTTTGTGTACGGCACAATGGGACAATGAAACGCGCACAGACAAATTTGTGGCAGGCAGGAAACATTGCATCGAGAACGGAGTTTGGTGCAGCAAAGTGCCATTGGGATACACCAAAACAGGCAAGAGTCTCAATTCACAATACAGAATCAATGAAACGGGTCGCTTGATTCAGAAAGCCTTTCAATGGAAATTGAGGGGAGAACGTAATATAGACATTCAACGACGATTGTCAGCATATGGGTTAAATGTAGATAAAAGGAAACTGCATAAGATTCTAACCAATCCATTCTACGCAGGCAAAATCAGGCACAAGATGGTCAAGGAGTTGGTGGACGGAGTACAGGAACCATTGGTTTCTTATCCTCAATTTTTACAGGTACAAGATATTCTATCAAATCGCACAGGAGTATATGTGCACCAAAAGGAGACTCCGCGATTCCCCTTGAAACGTCACGTTTTGTGTGCGAAGGACCAGACGCCATTGACAGTTTACACAGTCAAGGCAAAGAATTTAGATTATTACAAGTGCAACAAGCAGGGGTGTTGTACCAACGTTTCAGCAAGGAAGCTGCATCAGCGGTACGAAGCGCTGTTGGCGCGCTATGACATTTCCCAACCTGTCATGCTAATCTTCAAGGATGTGGTGCGGCGCATGATAGAAGAGAGTCATGACGAGCAGATTCAACAAAACACGCTGTTGAGGAAGCGCCTGACTGAGTGTGAAAACAAAATGAAGCAATGCAAAGTGAGGTTTGGAATGGGTGAGATAGATGAGGAGGTCTATGAAGCAGCCATTGAAAACTTGCAGGAAAAGAAGAATGCGATACTTATGGAATTGGAGAAGGTAAAGGGAGATTTATCGAACCTTGCAAAACAGGTGGATGACGTGGTAGCAATATGCTGTAAATTAGGCGATTTATGGCGTAATTCTGATGCGGATTTGTGCCAAAAAAATCCAAAATCTGCTCTTCCCCAAGGGAATTTTGTGGGATAAGGAAACGGATGATTATCGAACCATGGAAGAGAATAAAGCTCTTGCTTTATTGCGTTATATATCAGATGAATATAAAAATAAAAAAGAGGACGAATCTGAAAATTCGTCCTCAACAGTCGCCTTGTGCGGATAAAGGTACTCCGACACAATAGAAACCTGTCTGTATATCAGAATATTAAGCGAACTTTCAAGGCTTGGTTACCGCCTTGCCCACCGGTTTTCTGCGCAGCGTTGCATCGCGTCTGTATCTTCCTGTCAGACAATGCAAAAGTAGTGAAAATCCCGGAATTCTCCAAATGCGGAAAATTTTGCGGAAGCAGGCGGTTTTTTGTATATTTGGTCCTATAGGTCGAAGGTGGTAGATAGCCGTTCGATTGGATTCGGCCATAAGTTAAGTTTATGAAAAAGGTTTATATATCAAGATGTCGGTCGGAGTCTGCAACTTCGGATCGGCCAAAACAGCATGACTTGGAACAAGATTACCGGTTGGCAGTCTTGTCAGCAGCCATTCGGGCTGGGGAAGCAAGTGGCGAAGCAGACGGATTCGATCCCCAACGGCATTTACTGCGGCTGAAAGAGCAACGATTGAGGTAACTATGCCGGTAGTTTATTTATTTAGAGATCTCAGAAATCTGTAATTCTGTAAATCTCTATATCTAGGATTGAATATTTATCCAATTCCGGGGTGATATGGGAGGTTGTTTCGACAGGTCGGTAGAGGAGGATAAATTTAGCCGCTTATTCTTTTCTCATTCTGATGAGATGAGCAAGGTGTTATATATATCTTTGTATAATTTGTTTTGTGGAAAACAGTATTCTGAATAGAGTGATTCACTATCCTCGATGGCAAATGCCTTATCGTGGGACTGAACGAGAAGAATGGAGGCCGCCATCAGTCGTTCGTCGTCGAGAATGAAGACCTCGTGCGTGCGAATGTCTTCGACGAACTCAAAGTGAAATAGCCATGAAGCGGGTTTTAATCATTCTTGTAGCGTCGCTCGCCCTTTGTGTGGGGCGGGCTGACGCGCAACGATACCTCCCCAAGATGCAGGGCATCGAGCTGAAGGCGGGCATGACCGATGGATTCTACTCGCACGTGAGCCGTGCTGAAACAGGGTATTATTTCGGAGTTGCGCTCTCGACCTATACCAAAGGTGGCAACAGGTGGGTGTTTGGCGGCGAATACCTGTAACGATACAGCCTTATAAGGAGCATCGCATACCGACGGCGCAATTCACGGCAGAGGGTGGGTTTTATTACAACTTCCTCTCCGATGCGCGAAAGATCTTTTTTGTCTATATCGGCGGTTCTGCACTTGCTGGATATGAAACGGTAAATTGGGGCGATAAAGTGCTGTTCGACGGTTCGCGTCTTACGGGCAAGGATGCCTTCATCTATGACGGGGCGGTGTCCCTCGAAGTGGAAGCCTATCTTGCCGACCGAATTGCCCTCTTGATGAACTTTCGCGAACGATGCTTGTGGGGGTGGCTCTACGGGGCATTTCCACACGCAATATGGAATCGGCCTTAAATTTATCATTAACTGACCGTATGACAATAGATGAGGTACGGCAGTTGCTTTTGGAAATCTTTCTGCAACGGCTGGGGTACAATCCGATTATGCAGAAACGAAACGATTTGTGGTACAACGCTCCCTACCGCGAGAAAGGACTCCTTCGTTCAAAGTCAATACGGACAGGAACGTGTGGTTCGATTTCGGGCTGGGACGTGGCGGCGACATCTTCACCCTTGCCGGAGAGCTTGCAGACAGCTCGGATTTTCTCACGCAGGCGAAATATATCTCTGAGGCGGTGGGCGGGAATTTTGTGCCGCGACCTGCTCCCCGACCTGCAAAGGAGCGGGTTTCCGAACCCGCATTTCAGGCGGTCGAGCAAAGAACACTGGATTACAGCGTGCTGAAAGGCTATCTCTCGGAGCGAGGAATCCCCTCCGAAGTAGCCACTCGCCATTGTCGGTAGGTCAGCTACCGCGTACACGGAAAGCCCTATTTCGCCATCGGGTTTCAGAACGAGTCAGGAGGCTGGGAACTGCGCAGCAGACTGTTTAAGGGGTGCATACCGCCGAAGGATATTCCCCTCGTGTCGCGGCAAGGGACGCCGACGGATACTTGCGACGTGTTCGAGGGGCTCTTCGATTTTCTTTCAGCCAATACGCTCGGACTGACAGGAGGAAACGATGCGCTGGTGCTTAATTCGGTCGATAATCTGGACAAGTCGTTCCGCTATCTGGACGTCTACAAGACCATTAATTGCTATCTGGACAATGACGATGCTGGACGGAAGACATTTGAATCTCTGCGTAACCGATATGCGGATAGAACCATAGATTATTCGAGGGTTTATGCCAACAGCAAAGAACTGAACGGACATCTGCAAATAAAATTGAGTAAAAAAGTAACGAACAACAGAACATTAAAATTCAGATTATGAGTAAACGTATCAGTATGATAAGATTGGGTGTTTCTTTTTTCATCGGGATAGCGGACTGCCTGCTTTCCTCCTGCAACGACGGACGGGGTATTCAGAGGCATATTCGTTCATGGTAGAAACGATGCCTGTACAGACGAAAATCGTAAAGGGAGAGGCCGCCAAATTCGCTGTGAGTTTAAACGCGAGGGGCGCGGTGACGGGGCGTGGTACACGATTCGCAACTTTCTGCCCGATGGCAAAGGGACGCTCCGCATGGACGAAGATGAAGATACAGTGTTTCTGTCCAATGATCGCTATCCGTTCGAACGCAAAGAGTTTCGTCTTTACTATACCACCGCTTCGACCGACCAGGAAACCATTGATATCTACGTCGAGGACACTTTTGAGCAGGTCGTACAACTTCAATAATGAGAACGAAGGGAAAGAATAATATAAAATAAGAAAAACGCTCCATGCGGAGCGTTTTTCTTATTCAACATCGAAATTATCAGGCAAATATTTAACCCGCCCAGAACTTATAATTCTAACAGGATCGTAATTATAACTTTCCTTACAATGATTGTTTACCGGAGGTTGTGCTTTATAGATACATGCAGCTTCTGCCATATCTAAATTCCGTTTCTCAACCGAGCATACGGAATAATATAGCTTTTCACCTCTACTTAGCTTCTGCTTCCAATCTTCATAATGTTCATGATTAGTGCTAACACGATCACGAATGTTTTCCGCTTGCCCAATGTATAGCAATTCATTAATGTAGCAACCTTTTTCAGTGGAAGTCCCCTTATACACAAAATATAACCCAGAATAATCCGGTAAAGTAGCTCCATCTGGATAAAATCCATCAAAATCTAATGAAATCGTTCTTCGAATCTTCATAATATTAAATTTAGTTTATAGTTATATGATTTGTAAACACAAAAATTGTTCCGTCTGGCAACATATGATAGAAATGCATATAATGACAGGTAGTTCTGTCATTATGGCAGACTTTGTGGGTTGCAGAGACTGCTTTCGCCCATGTGACTTGTAATCGGCATATTGCGCACTAACCATTTCCTTACATGGGTCATATTGTATTCGGAGGTAATGACCGCCAAGTGTTCGCCTGTTTGCGTGAAGCGCGTGCTTTCGTAGCCGTCTATCCTCTCTTTGAGCGAGGCCATGCCCTACGCTTCCGCGTCGTCGAAATAGTTGTTCAATGCGCGGATCAGCTCCGCAAAGGTTGCTATCAATGTCCGGTTATTTGCTGTGTTCTTTTTTCATCGTTCGTCTATTTATATTCAACCATACATCCCGTTTTGCTCGACACTCCTCCAATGTCGGGGCGACGCATGAGAACAATTCGCCGTCCTTGTCGCGGTTGTCGTATTGACAAAGCTTTTTTTCTGCGTGGGGAAAGAGTGAGGGTAAAATACTTGTGGCGTTCCTCTGCGGTCAGGCAAACCGACACTCCGTTTACAGTCTTTTTATTTTTCATTGTCGTAATCTTTTGGGGTTAAAACTCTGCTTTCATTAGTCTGCGCTCGAAATACTTTGTCCGATCGCAGGCCTTACGTTGATGCACTCACAGATGATGCACTCCGAAACCGTACATGAAATAGTCGTCGAGTAATACTTGTGTTTTCAGTTTCTCGATGTCTTTGCGCCGGTTGTTCTCGTTGTCGGCGAAAAGAATCGTGTTCAATAGACGTAAATAAATCTCTGTTGCTTCGTCGCAATAAGGACAAAAAAATGTTTCAATCGTTACTTTCATAATTCTATGTAATTAAAGTGTTAATAACCAAAATTCAGATGACGCACACGAGAAAAATGCCGAACAGAACAATGCACCATATCGTTTGCAATACGCTGCATACAAGGCTTTCGACCACTCCAACGGCAAAATAGATCACCCACAGAAAGAGAGCGCAAGGAATGGCAAAAGGGTACGTATGGCTGTTTTGACAAACGTTACAGGTTTTATGATTTTTGTTTTTTGATGCGGATTTGAGAGTGGAGGGTGTGAGTTTCTTATCTGCCGCTCATTTATCCGACTTTTTTTAATGCTTTTCGGTCGTTTCGTTTCAGAGGCTTGTCGGTGTATAGGTTCGGATGTACAAGGTTTTTGAGAACAAATACCTCGTGGCCGCAGGGAAGATTTTTCGCAAAACCACAAGGCTCGACTTTGTTCGTCCGTCAAAACCTCGTAAACATCTTTGTCCCACAAAGGAAGACTGTAGAGGCGATGGAAAGACTGCGAAAATGGAGGTAAACGAATTCTTAAGCAGACTCGCGAAAGTAAGAATAGTGCTTACTCTATTTGCAATATAAGCAAAGGAGCCATCATCAGAAAAATAAGAACTCTTTATTTCTTGCGAAGCGAAGAATTGTAGGCGTTATATTGTCTGATAGATAAAATGCGCCTTTACATTTTACTTATTTTCCATTTTTCAATAGCTATTAGAATAATATAGCTATCTTTGTATTAAATTCGTTGGATCATATATAGTTGCGTATGAAAATAGATTATTCAAGTTGGAGCACTCGCTTATTGTCAATTGACAATTTGAAGTTAGACGTTAAGAATCCTCGCTTTTCCTATCAGTCTACAAAAGAGATGAATCAAACAGAGATAGTAAAATATCTTATTGAGAATCATGCGGTATATGAATTAGCGAAAGCTATTGCGATAAATGGGTATCTATTAAACGAAGAACCTATTGTTTGCAAAGAGGGGGATTCTTATGTTGTATTAGAAGGAAATCGCCGAGTTGCAGCTTGTAAGATCTTATTAAACCCATATAAGTTTCTTTCTCCACAACGAGCGAAGGAGTTGTCAAAATATGATCCAATCGACGATAAATTAAGATGCAATATTGCACCTACTAGAAGGGATGCCGATACGCTCATTTATAACAAACACACTGGTATTCCGTTACAGAAATGGGATAAAGTTAGTCAAGATGCTTTTTTAGCTAATTTATTGCAAAGTGAGAATCTGTCAGCCGAGCAGGTTGCATACAAATTGAGTGTTCCGGCATCTGAAATAAGAAAGGCTCTTCGTCGTCATTCTATTCATCAATATAGTATTAAGTTGTTTCAGTCTGAACCCTATGAGTTAGAACAAATACGGGAACAAAGTTTTCCAATTACAAACTTCGAACGTTTTTATGATGATGAGCGAGGACTAAATTTCCTTGGACTCACTTTTGGGAGTAATGGCGAAATTCAAAAACGATTACCCGATGACGAATTTAATCGACGATTCAAATTTATTGTCAATCAGATTCTTTCTCAAGACCTGACTTCTCGTACATTTAACAACGAGGAAGACAAAAAGGAGTACTTCTCTACTATCCAAAATTATGATAAAGACAAATTTGATTTAGATATTGAACCGTCGCAAACACCGCAAGCAACTCAAACTGGAGATGTATCAGATAGCACATCGCCTGAAACAAGCGGATCCGGAGAAGAGGAACCGTCTGTGAAAACTAAACGTACTCGTAAAAAGTCCGGTCTTTTTGCTGATTATAATTGGGGCGATACTGGTGTGAATAAGTTAGACGCTCTTTTTAATAGTCTGAAAGAATTAGCGTACAAAAGACATGTGGACATGGCTGGTATTGCATTGCGATGTTATGTGGATATGCTGGTATATGAGTTCTTGCGAGCAAAAAAATGTATTGGTGAAATTAATAAAGAAGACGCAGCGGAAGCTGTAATTCATAATGATAAAAAATATAATGAACTAAAGCAATATATCAAAACATCTTATGCTTTGAGCGATGAAGAAATTAACGATGAGGAATTAAGACGTTTAACCAGATTCATGGTAGCTGACAAGAGCAACAAGATTCCAGAGTTGGGAAATATGATTGCATATATTATCCGTCATCCGGAATTACTTGAGAATAATACTCGATTAGTCCAGGTTTTGGAGAAATTCAAAAAAAGTAATACTCATTTTATTGATTTGACAGCATGTAATATGTTCGTTCATAATCAGTATTTTTCTCCGAGTGTAGCAACACTTGAAACAAGCGTTAATGTCTTAGCTCCGGTTTTAGACATGATGTACACTGCCATAAAGAATGAAAAATAACAATTATAGTCCATTAAGGTATCCGGGAGGTAAACGCCGTTTGGTAGATTTTATTAAATCTATCATAGACCAAAACGACCTAAAAGGAGGTACCTATATTGAGCCTTTTTCAGGTGGTGCCGCCATTGCTTTAGCTTTAGCAATAGACGGATACATGGAACGTGTTGTTATTAACGATTATGACCGATCCGTGTATGCTTTTTGGTATAGCATACTACATCAGACAGATTCATTCATTAATAAAATCCGTAATACGCCATTATCCATTGAAGAATGGTATACGCAAAGGACAATTCAACAAAATAAACACAATGCAGATTTGTTCGAATTAGGTTTTTCTACTTTTTTTCTGAACCGTACTAATCGTTCCGGAGTCTTAAAAGCAGGTGTAATCGGAGGACTTGATCAAACGGGGCCTTACAAAATTGATGCACGTTACAATAAAGAGCAATTGATTGAACGTATTCAACTCATTGCTCAATATAAAGATAAATTCATATTACATAATGATGATGCAATAAATTTATTGCGCCGTTATCGCAACATTGCTCGCAAAAATTTGATCTATTTAGATCCTCCTTATTATGTAAAAGGACGAGAATTATATGTCAACTTTTTCAAAGATGTAGATCATATTGCTTTATCACAAGCCGTACAACAAAGAGATAATTTGAATTGGGTTATTACTTACGATAATCATTCTTTTATTCATAACTTATATGCAAATGCAAAATCCTTATCATATGCTTTATCGTATAGTGCAGGCGCAAATAAACAAGGAACAGAATTACTTTTTTGTAAACAAGATATAATTATTCCCGAACATCTTTTGCCGACTTTGGAGTAAATCCATTGAGAATTTACATATATCAAATAGAATATCTATTTTTGCTTTGTAATGATGAGGTAGTGTTTCAAAAAGTGTGTCTGTGCAGGCGCCTTCAGATTCTTCAGATATGCAAATATAGCGATTCTTGTTTTCAGATCCACACGCCGCGGCGTGTGGATCTTATTTTTGTGTTATAGTCTTCACTCGGGGAATAATTCCCGATCCAGGTCGATCCGCGGCACCGGTAGTGTTTCAAAAAGTGTGTCTGAGAAGGAGCCTTCAGATTCTTCAGATATGCAAATATAACAATTCTTGTTTTTAGATCCACACGCCGCGGCGTGTGGATCTAATTTTTGTGTTATAGTCTTCACTCGGGGAATAATTCCCGGTCCAAGTCGATCCGCGGCACCGGTCTCAGGTAGGATTTCTTATCCATGGCCGTTTTACCCATCAGCAGCAGTACCGACTCCTCGCTGGGCATGGCTCCCCGCATGCGTGTAACCCGTCGAAAATCTTTCTGCAGACGCTCGATCCAGTTCGTCGTGTAGATCATCGACTGAATCCTTGCCTCGTAATTCAGATAGGTGAAGTAGGCTTTGTAGGCCGGATCCTCCGCCCGTCGTCGAAAACTGCGATAATCCTGCCCCCATTTCTCACAGAGCGCCTGCCATTGTTCCCAAGCTCTCTCCACCGTATAGCTGCGGTCTCCCGTACGGAAGAGCTGCCGCAGATCCTCGGCCAGCTCTCCCTTGTCGCCGTTGCGCACGCAGCTCAGCAGATTGCGTTTCAGATGCGTCGTGCAGCGTTGCAGCGGCGTCCCGGGAAAGACCGCACTGATGACATCCTCCAGACCCTTCAGCCCATCGGCACACACCAGGCCGATCTTCCGAACGCCTCGTTCCTGCAGTTCTGCGAGCATCTCGCCCCAGCCCAGGGCGCTCTCCGTGGGTTTGTTGAAGATTCCAAGCACTTCACGCCGCTTGTCTTCACGCACGGCGAGCACTACATAGAAAGCTTCTGTTTCTACGCTCCGCTTGCGGTGGATCTTCATGTGTACGCAATCGATGAAGACGATCGGGTAATACGCCTCCAAAGAGCGCGTGAGCCATTGCGAGACATCTTCTCGAAGGTAGTCCAGCATTCGCGAAATGCTCGCCTTACTGTAGGAACTGTCGTAAAAAGAATAAAACTTTATAACGAATTGATTGCCAATGTAATATAAAATTTGTATCTTAGCTAAAGATAAAAAGAATACCTCCAATTGCCCTAGAAAAGCCAAATTTGGAGGTATCGCAAAAATTAATCTGCATGGCTAAGGTACAAAATTTCTCTGAAATATCACCCGATCTCCCTTTCACGGAGTTCGATTTTTATGAATTGTATAGGCGGACGTTCGAGACTAGCGAGCTGGGAAAAATCAGGAAGAGGCTGCCGCTTGGTGAGATGGCAGAGAACTTTGGACTGATAAGCAAGAGCATGAGAGCGAAGAAAGGACGAAAAACATACTTCACCCCGGAGGGCAAGGTTGCGCTGATGTTCCTGAAGATGTACACAGGTCTGAGCAGCCCGAAGTTGATGGAGCATCTTAACGGCAACGTCCACTATCAGCTCTTCTGCGATTTGAGAATAGACCCGATGCATCCTCTGACGAACTACAAACTTCTGGACGACGTGTTTTCGGAACTGGCCCGCGGGCTGAAGATCCAACAGCAGCAGGAGATACTGGCAAGAGCCTGGAAACCGTACATGAAGGACCTGGATACGATGTATACGGATGCAACCTGTTACGAGAGCGAGATGCGCTATCCTACGGATGCGAAGCTTCTGTGGGAAGGAATAGAGAAGTCATATGAGATAATGTGCACTCTGAGTGCCAAGCTGAATGTGCACCGTCCGAGGACGAAGTACGTAGACGTAGAGAAGGCCAACCTGTCGTACAGGAAGCGGCGCAGGCATACGAAAGTCCAGACCAGGAAACTGACCAGACGCCTGCTCAACCTTTTGGGGAAGATACTGAAGGAGACCCGCACACTGGAGAGGGAGAATGCAGGCGCGGAGAAATTGCTGACAGCCAGACAGAAGAGCGATATTGAAATCATCACAAGAGTGTACCGCCAGCAGAAGGCCCACTTCGAGAACAACAATCCTCGCGAGAGTGTCAAGGACAGGATAGTGAGCATCAGCAAGCCGTATGTGAGGCCAATCGTGAGAGGCAAGGAAGTGAAGAGCGTAGAGTTTGGTGCGAAGTGCAACAACATCCAGGTTGACGGACTCTCATTCATCGAGAAGCTGTCATTCAATGCCTTCAACGAGGGAACCAGGCTTACGCACTGCCTGAAGATGCACCGAAAGCTCTTCGGTGTGGACGCGAAGAAGGTCGGAGGAGATGCAGGCTATGCCGGCAGCGCCAACAGGGGGTACTGCAAGGATAGAGGAATACAGACGTCATTTGTCAAGCGTGGCCGTCCGTCCTTGGAAAAGAAAGAGAACGACATCATCCGCAACGAGCTGGCGAGGGTGAGGGCAACGAGGATGGAAGGCTCGTTCGGAACGCAGAAGGAACACTATGGCCTGAAACGCATCAAGGCAAGGACGAAGTTGACCGAAATCCTGTACATCTTCTTTGGCATCCACACGGCGAATGCAGTACAACTCGTCCGGCGGGAAGTCAACGAAATTGCTCAGGCTGCCTGATGTTCGAGGTGAGTGAGAAACGGCCCTTTCACTGGAGTATTGGCTCCAGTTGGGTCCAAAAATGAAAAAAGGGGCTCCGAAACGGAGCCGAAAATATAAAAAGATGAGTTCGATCGGAAAAATTACCGGGACAGTCTGCCGATTGACTCATAATGACGGAATTAAACGACTGTCCCTAACTATGTCCCGGGCGAAAGCCGTTGCATTTATTCCCTGATGCGGAGTTTTCCCGGAGATATTCCCGGCGCTCCGAGACCATCATACTCTCCAACAAGATCTCCAACAGATCCTGAAGGCTATTTTCCCGCTCCGAATGTTTGCATATTAATTCGGAAAGTTGTTCCTTTGTCAATACCATAAGTCTACTCTTTTTTAGTTTTTGTTGGTTTGCCTCTACAAATCTAAAAAATCTGTAGACTTTTTTATTTATTCCTCCCTAGACACACTATTTGGAACAGTATCTCTTTGATTAAACAGTTCTTGTGCTTGATTTAGATTTTGTATAGATTCATTATATCTCTGCTCTATATTTTCTTTTGTTCTTTCAAATTCAGCAGTAGAGTTCGCCATGCTTCGTTGTTGCTGGAATATGAATCTTCTAATTTTGATTTTGATATCCTCTAAAAGGTTATTTCCATTTGTGTTTAGATCTTCAATGGTTTTCTCCCCTTGTGTTTTTAATTGCCGTATTTCTTTTACGCCATCGTTGCCTTGTTGGATCAACTCATCCATTTTGAATATAGAATAGAAACTGAATACCAGAAATATAATTGTCAGAACCGCAGCCCACATCGTGATATTACTATATTCATGTTCTATCTTATTCAGGTGTAAATCTATCATTGTTTTGGTCTGACCATTGAGAAGCTCTCGCTCCGTATTCAATCGTAATGAATCTCTTAATAATCGTTCATCATATTTCTGATGTATTGACACCACTTCGTCAAAATGGGTCTTAATAATCATACAGAGTTTATCCGACTGAGCTCTGGTTAAACTGCGAGTATTCGCCAAAGTAACTTTAATCATAGAGTCTGCCAAAGTTTTGGCAGTTGCATTTTGAATGCCGTCAACTATATTCCTATTATATGTGACCAGATTTAAATATAAGCTATCTGCCTTTTGAATATGTTCAACATAAAGCTCTTTTATTTGATTTTGTGATTGTTCGAATTTGTGTTGTGAACATATCAAAAAGCAAATAAATAAAACAATAAATATGAGTAAAACGACAAGAAATACTACACCATACTTAGTGTGCATGGCTTTGTAGTATATTTTCATATCTCTAAAGTGTGCCATAATTTTATTCTTCCAGTTTGAGTTTCGGGAGCGAGCGGACGATTTTCATCGTTTCGAGCGAGACGGTGATGATGCGCAGCAGCAGGTTGTAGATGTATTTCGGGTCGTCGTGCTCCCGGCACCAGTCGTTCGGATTGTTCTCAATCCGGCTCGCCGGGTCCGTCTTCACCGCATAGCGCTCCATCACCCACTCGATCGCCGACTTGCCGTTCACCACGTAGTCGTAGGCCTCCAGCGGAATGTTCTCAATCGTGATGCCCGCATTGTAATGGATTATGCGCTTGTCGGCCGTCTTGCTGTCCAGCTTGCCGAAGCGCATCTTATCATCTATGAAGTAGCTGATCTCGTCGCCGCGGTTCGTCAGCGGCGCGAGGAGGATGCGGCATCCGGCGTAGGGCTCCACGTGTTCGTATCCGAGGTGGAGTTCGGCCAGGCTGCGGCCGGCACGGCTGAAGGCCCAGAAGTCGTCGGGCGACTCGACCAGCGGCAGTCGGGGCAGCGACTTCTTGAGGTCGGTGGCGAAGGTCGTGCGGTAGTCCGGGGCGTGGAGGATGCCGTAGACATAATAGAAGATGTCCTCCTTGGTTACGCGGCTTCCGTACTGCTTGCGAGCCGTGGAGAGGATCCAGTCGGTCACGCCGTCGCGGCGGACGTAGCGGTCCATCTCGCTCTGCGGGGCCGAGAAGAGGTCGGCAATATCCGCCGTGCTGTCATCATACCAATAGAGCGGGAAACATTGACATCCACCATCATATGTATTATAGTCTACGATATTTTCTGTTATATATACTGAAAAGCCGCGTCTTGCTCCATTCCCTGTAACACAAATTATTAGATTGCAATGATTAGGGGTCGGGAGGAGTTTGGTACTTAAGCCGATTGATTCATTAAATGCGGTTGCAAAATACAAATATTGTTTTTGAAATGGGCGATATGTGCCAATTCTTATTATTGAATTTGAATACTCGTATGTAATCTTTTTCTTAATACTATTACGCAATGAACGCGTCCAACTGATTTTGGTCGGATCGGTGTCGATAAAATCCTCGACTGATAAATCGGGATTTGATTTGACGGCTCTTTGATAGGCCTGCTGTTGTTGATTGTAAAAGTCAATCATTGCAGCCATATTTTTCTCAACTGATTGTTTGGAGAAATTGTATACCCAAGAGTCTCGGCCGGAAGCTACTGCTGGTCCATTAACATTGAAAAAAGATTTATTCCCTTTCCCAAATTTCTTGTCGGGCTCCAGCGGGGTGTAGAGTTTGAACTGTTCGCTGCGCTTGTTGAGCCAGTCGCCGTGTTCGTTGGGGGTAATAGTGACCCATTGCATCAGCGGGTTGCTGATATCGCCCATATTGCGGATGATGTTCAGCTTCTCCTTGCGTGAGAGGTAGTCGCCGATGTCGTGGTAGCAGATGCGGGCCGCCTCGTCGGATGCCTTCGGTTTCTTGACCAGAATGGTTATGGCCACACCGGTCATAATATCAAAGATATTTTGCCCTTCTTTTTTTGCCGTATCTCCAACTTTCCCTCGGATAGCCCCTCGTAAATTAAATATATAAATTGATGAAAATTCTTTTTCGAGGCACTTCCGCATACCGTCAAGTCCACTCGCTTCAATCCATTTGCTATTTGTAATAAAACCGATGACACACCGTCCTTTTTGTCGAGTCGGTCCGAAGCCCAGCGGAAGGCCTTGATATAACTGTCGTATGTCGATTTGTTAAGAGCAGCCTCCGAAAGAGCTACATAAGTATGTTGAATTCGGCTTTCGAGCGTCGGATAGGATTCGTTCTGCGCATTGTCGTTGGCCGACTTCTGCCCGATGGAATAGGGCGGGTTGCCGACGATGACGGTGATAGGTTTATTGCGCTGCTTTTTGACTCGCTGCGAGTTTTGCGGGAAAACCTCCTCCAATGCTGCGCGGCTCTCGTTGTCGTTTTCCAAGTCCTCGCCCAGCTGGAAGGTGTCGGTCAGACAGATGCCACCGAAGGGCCGGTACTCCGTATCGGGGCCCATCAGGTCGTGGAAGACATTCTCGATGTTGACCGAGGCGATGTAGTAGGCCATCAGCACGATTTCGTTGGCATGGATTTCCCGGCCGTATTTGCGCTCCAGGGCCTCGCGCGAGATGAGCCCGCTCTGGAGCAGGCGCGTGATGAAGGTGCCCGTTCCGGTGAAGGGGTCGAGGATGTGGACGTTCTCGTCGGAGAGCGACCGTCCGAACTCCCGCTGCAGGATATAACCCACCGAGCGGATGATGAAGTCGACCACCTCGACCGGGGTGTAGACGATGCCCAGTTTCTCGACCGTGCGGGGCGAGGCCACCTTGAAGAACTTGTCGTACAACTCGACGATGACCCGTTGTCGGTCTTCAGCTGTTGCATTTTTTCCTATAATGTTGCGGACATTATGGTAGAAACGTTGGAGTTTCAGATGTTCCTCCTCGGTCTTGGTCTCGTCGTCGAGCAGGTCGAGCATCTTCTGCATCGAGCGTGAGATGGGGTTACGGGCGGCAAACTGGTAGTTTTCGAAGAGGGCCTCGAACACCGGTCGCGAGATGATATGCTGCGAGAGCATCTCGATGGCGTCCTGTTCGGAGAGTCCGGGATTAATATTGCGGTGCAGACCGCGCATCAACTGGTCAAAGGCCTTGCGGTGCTTGCCGTTGTCGGCGATGAGGGTCTTGATGCGCTCGATATGTCGTTCGGCAATTTGGGCGATGTCTCTGGCCCAGAGTTCCCAATAGTGCCTTGGCCCAACTTTGGTTACCATTTTGGCGTAGAAGACGTTCTGCAGGTCGTTGAAGTCCAAAGCCAGTTGGGCGGCTAATTGCTCTGCTGCGGTTTGGTAGCGGGGAGAACTGTCTCCATCACTATGTTGGTCTTCGTCCTTGCGCGAGGCGCCGACTCCGCCGAAAAGGATATTCTGGGGCTTCCTTTTCGTAAATTCTACATTGAAAATTTTGGCATCAAAACGGTCGTCATGAGCGCGTAAACCATACAAGATTTCCCATACTATCTTAAAGCAGGGATGTTTTTCGAGGACCTTGTCACCCTCGGCATTGGCCGGAACCACGACCGGAATGATGATATATCCGTATTTCTTGCCCTCGCTGCGGCGCATGACGCGGCCAACAGCCTGTACAATATCAACCTGCGATTTTTTGGAGTCAATAAAGATTACGGCATCGAGCGACGGGACATCGACACCCTCCGAAAGGCAGCGGGCGTTGGTCAGCATACGGCACTCGCGTTCGTTTTCGGGTTGCTCCTTGAGCCACATCAGATCCTCGTCGCGTTTGGTAGCCGACATCGAGCCGTCGACGTGGCGGGCAACGACATCGACCATCGTGGCGCGGTCCTCCTCGCGGATGTCCTCCATGTAGAGGTCCTTGTAGTCGGTGAAGGCTTTGGCGATTGCTTCTGACTTTTTGATGTTCGAACAAAAGGCCACGGCGCGGCGCATCGGTTGCGGATCTGACCCTTTAACAAGATCCTCGTCTGCACCGAGCATTTTCTTCGATAGAGCATTGATGCATCCGATCAGCCGTGAGGGATCATCAGCGTCGATGGTTCCGTCCTCGCGGGTCAGGGCTTTTTGCAGCGTGGGGGGAATGTCTTTTTCGCCCACGGCGAGAATAAGCACTTTGTAATCGACGAGTAATTCTCTCTCGACGGCTTCGCCGAAGCCAATGCGATAGATCTCGTCGCCGTACATCGAGCGGTCGTCCATCGAGCAAAGGACGGCAGAGTTTTCTTTTGCCTTGTCTTTGGTCTCAGCGGTATAGAGGCGCGGCGTGGCGGTCATGTAGATGCGGCGCACGGCGCGCAGGAAGTCGTTGTTGTGGACCCGGACAAAGGCACTCTCGATTTCGTCCTTGAGCGTAACGCCCGTGGTGCGGTGCGCCTCGTCGCAGATGATGAGATCGAACGTGCCGAAGGCGTCGCCGGTCTCCGCGAGCAGCTGCTGCTGGGCCCGCGAAATGACGTCGATGGACTGGTAGGTCGAGAAGACGACGGTCAGTCCCTCGGCATTGTGCCGGCGGGCGTGTTGCAGTTGTTTGACGATGGAGGGGACGTCGGTCGAGGCCGGAAGTGCCAGGTCGACGACGCTTGTCGTGTCGTTGTCGTTCTTTTCGGTCTGTTTCGAGACCTGCGGGTCGGAGCAGATGCAGACGGCCATCATCGGCTCCAGGGCCTGTTGCAGCCACGACCGCAGGGTTTGTCCCAGCAGGGCAATCGAGGGTACGAGGAACAGCACCAGACCGCGGCCCCCGGTTTCGTTCTCGGCGATTCGCAACGAGGTGAAGGTTTTGCCCGTGCCGCAGGCCATGATGAGCTTGCCGCGCGTATGGGCGGGCTGGCCGGTGGCTTCGTCAATCTTGAAATAGGCGTGGGTCTGGTCGATGGCCTGCTGCTGGTGCTCCCGTATGGCAAAGGGTTTGGACCGGGAGGCCATGCCGAAGATGCCCTGTTCGAGGCTGTTCCAGTCGACATCGTCGTTTTCGAGGTCGATAAGGTTCAGACGGGTTACCGGCGGATTCTGATTGCGGATGGTCTGCTCGGCCGTGGAGTTCCATTTGTTTGTCGTCGAGATCCACAGCCGCTGCACGAATCCCGTCATGCCGGATTCGGTCTCGAAGCGTTTGCCCGAGGTAGAGAGGAATGTATCCACGTCGGGCTTGTTGATGAAGGCATTCGCCGCGTAGCATTTGCACTGGATGGCCCAATACTCGCCCTCGACGGTGCGGGCCACAAGGTCGATGCCGGTGTCCTTGCCGCCGAACTGGTCGTGGAAGGGAAACTCCGTCCAGAGCCACACCTTCTCGAAGAGGTTGGCATACAAGGTCGTGGTTTTCAGATAGGCCTGCATGAGGCGTTCGAAACGGTATCCTTTGTCGCGTTCGGAAAAGGCGTCCTGGCGGAATTTATTCAGAATTTGGGCGAATGTGCTCATCGTGCAAGATTATATATACTCTAACAAAAGTAATCATTTCACCTCAATAAAAACAGAATCGAGGGGATTTATTCGCCCCTCGATTGTTGGTAATACTCTGATTGGATTGTCTATCGGAGAAATCGTATTTAATAAGTAGTATTCTTTTTTAACGCCGTCGCCCGCGGCGTTTGCGCGGTTGTTCCTGCTGGGTTTGTTCCGCCTCGTCGGGATCAAACCTCGGACGCAGCAGGTCGTCCAGCAGGTAGCTGAACGAGGGTGTCAGGGTCGGGGCCGATTGGCGTTCGGGAGCAAGCGCCTGTCGGCTGTTCCGTTCCAGAGCGGTGTCGATTTTCGAATAGCTGAACTGCCGGTCGATCTTCGAACCGTTGAACGGGTAGCCGTTTTTGGCAAACACGACTCCCTGCACGTCGGAGGTGCCTCCGCACATCCGGAACTCCGTAGTGACACCTTCGCGGCGCAAGGCTGCCGTCAGCTCCTCCCAGTTGCGGCAGCGGGGGACGGTATCGCACAGGGCATGGTAGATTTCGTATTTCGTCTTGTCCGGTTCGCGCAGCCGGTACTCCTTGACCTGCTCCTTGCCCGATGCAAAGTAGAGTCCGTAACGGGCGGTCAGTTGCTTGCAGAGCCGCTCCGAACGGTAGCGGTCGTTGCGGTCGGAGATCGTTCGTCCGTCGTTGCCCACGCGGTTGAAGAGAATATGCAGGTGGGGATGTTCCCGGTCGCGGTGGCGGACAATGATAAGTTGTGTATCCTTGATCCCCATCCGGTCCAGGTACTCCACCGCAATGGAGAGCAGCAGTCGGTTGTCCAACCGGGCGGCATCCCGGGGCGAAAAGGAGAGTACGACGTGTCCCACGGGTTTCGAAACCCTGGGGTTTTGCGCAGCCTGCCGTTCGAATCCGCGGATGATGGAGGGCGTGTCCTTGAACAGAACGCCCATCCCGGCCAGGCAATCGGCGCCCTTCCCGGGACCGAAAATGTATTGGACGGCTCCGCTGAAGGAGCCGCCTTTCGAGAGTTTGGCAATCATGGCAGTTTGTCGATTCGGGTGAGCAGCGCATCAATTCGGTCGACCAACGTCGCCAAAGTGGTGGTATCGCGTCCATACCCAGCCACATGCGCCATGCGGGCGAGTTGGTTGAGGTTGTTCGCCATGCCGGTGAGCTGCCGCAGCAGGGTGAGCGTCTCGGGAGTCATCCGGGCGCGGACGATGCTCCGGGCAAGGGCGCGCCGGGCGTATTCGGCACACACGAGACCGGCGCCCCGTGCCTTGCGGCACAGGGCGTCGTAATCGGTCTCGGTCAGGCAGACGACCAGCCTTCGTTTGAGTCGTTCCGTTTCGGGTTTGGGCGGGCGGCCGCCTCGCGGGCGGTTCGGATTCGTCGGACTTTTCATCTGTGCAAGTATAATAGACCAGCGGGATGGATTCAGGAGGTTTCGAGTGTCTCGAAACATAAACTTGCTTTTATTACAACCCGGAATCTCCCTCCGCGGTTGCCGAAGCCAGTTTTTCGCCGAAAGCCTCCATTTCACGGCCGATCACCGTCTCGGAAAATTTGGCGTAATGGCGGGTCATGTTGGTGTTCGAGTGCCCGAGGATTTTGGCCAGCACGTCGATCGGCATTCCGTATTCGACCGCCATGCAGGCGAACGTATGGCGGGCGCAATGCGTGGTCAGCACCTTGTCGATGCCGCAGACGATGGCGATCTCCTTCATAAAGGCATTCATCTTCTGGTTGCTCGGCAGGGGCAGCACCCGCCCGCGGGCCTGGCAGACTGCGTCGTGCTCGTAGCGGCGGAGGATCTCCAATGCCATCGGGAGCAGGGGAATGCGGCTCATCACGGCGGTCTTTTCGCGTGGCTTGTGGATCCACCAGCGTCCTTCGTCGTCGCGCGAGATGTGTTCGCTCCGCAGGTGGTCGGCATCGGCGAAGGCCAGTCCCGTAAGGCAGCAGAAGACAAAAACGTCACGGATACGGGCCAGCCGATGGTCGAGTTGCTTGCGGGTCAGGATCTCCAGCTCGCGGGCCGTGAGGTGCTCTTTGGCCTGCGCCTGATCCTCCTTGAGCTTGTAGTAGCGGAAAGGGTTTTTGGCGATCCATTCGTTGCGCAGGCAGTAGAGTACGAAGTTGCGAAGACAGTCCATGACGGCCACGGCGCCGTTGTGGCGGCAGCGGTGGGCCGTTTGCAGGAAGAGGCTGAATCCGTCGAGAAACTCGTAGTTCATTCGCTCGACGGGAATATCCTCCTCCGGGCCGCGCTGGGCGAGGTACTGTTTCAGATAGCGCAGCAGCCGTTCGTACTTGTCGGCTGTCCGCTGGGTGATGCGCACGCCGACCTCTGCCTGCCGCCGTTGGACGTAGTCGCCCAGCCCCGCGATCAACATCATGGTGTTTTTGAGCGGGTTGAAGTAGCGCTGTTTGATTTGCAGGGCGTTGGCTTCGAAACCTTCGGCAAGCAGCTTGCTGCGGATGTCGAGAATCTGTACACGGAACTCATCCAGCATTTCGTTGATCTTCAACGACAGACGGTTGGTCCCCATCATCCGTTCTTTTCGCTGGTTCCACAACTCGGGTCGTCCCTCGCAGTTGAAATAGATCTCTTGACGGAAACTGCCCGTTGTAATTCGGGCATAAATGGTTGCGAATCCGTCTTTTTTCGTTCTTCCCTTTCGCATCAGGAAGAGAATCCTGAAACTCTCTTGTCTCATGGTTTTGTAAAATTTTGAGGTTAACAAAACGTCGACAAGAAAAAACTATTGCGATGCAAAGTGCAGCAATTCAATGTATTATGCGCTAAATCGGGAGCAATGGCCCGGGAAAGCCTTGTTTTGGAGGGCTTGTTCCCTAATGCCCACCAGAAATCGGGCGCAAGGATGCTTTTGGCAACATCTTTCGTTATAAAAGAGCCTGTTCGATAATTTACTGATATACAACCGTTTTGCTTTGTTCTGCATCCGGATTCCCACGAAAAAAGGAGCCTCGGAAAAGGCTCCTTTGTGCGGATAAAGGGACTCGAACCCCCACGCCGTAAGGCATCAGATCCTAAGTCTGACGTGGCTACCAATTACACCATATCCGCTCTGTCACACAAAGGTAGATATTTTTTCACAATTCACAATCCCGGACACCCTTTTATCCGGCTTTTTTGGTTACTTTTGTGCGTAATTTGATGCAATGCCGCAACTCGTAACACTTGTTCTTACGCCCAAGCAGGCCGCCGATGCGAAAACATATACCGCTTTGGCTGCCCGCCGCATGGGCCTGCGCGAGGATGAAATCGCCCTCGTCAGGGTCGTCAAACGCTCGATTGATGCCCGTCAGCGGCAGGTCAAGGTCAACCTCTCGCTCGAAATCTACGTCGATCGCGAACCCCGTCCCGAGCCGGTTCATTTCGATTATCCGTCGGTCGTGGGCCGCACCGAGGTGATCATCGTCGGATCGGGGCCCGCCGGCCTGTTCGCGGCACTGCACCTGATTGAACTGGGGCTGCGCCCCGTCATCCTCGAACGCGGACGCGACGTCTCGGCCCGCAAACGCGACATCGCCCAGATCAACCGCAACGGAGCCGTCAACCCCGAATCGAACTACGCCTTCGGCGAAGGGGGTGCCGGCACCTTCTCCGATGGCAAGCTCTTCACCCGCAGCAAGAAACGCGGCGACTACAACAAGGCGCTCCAGACGTTGGTCTTCCACGGTGCCAACCCCGAAATCCTCTTCGAGGCGCATCCCCATATCGGAACCGACAAACTGCCGCGCATCATGCAGAACATCCGGCAGACGATCCTCGATGCCGGCGGCGTGTTCCGTTTCGAGAGCCGGGTGACCGATCTGAAGATCGACCACGGCCGGGTACGCGGCGTCTGGTGCGGTGACGAACGGATCGAAGGGGCGGCCGTCATCCTGGCCACGGGCCATTCGGCCCGCGACATCTACGAACTGCTGCACCGGCGCGGGGTGCGTCTCGAGGCCAAACCCTTCGCCATGGGGGTGCGCATCGAACACCCGCAGGCGCTCATCGACTCGATTCAGTATCACTGCCCGACGCGTGGCGAATATCTCCCGGCGGCCTCCTATTCGCTGGTCAGCCAGGAGGCCGGACGCGGTGTCTACTCGTTCTGCATGTGTCCCGGAGGATTCATCGTCCCGGCCATGACCGATGCCGCGCAGTCGGTCGTCAACGGCATGTCGCCCAGCGGCCGCACCTCGCCCTATGCCAATTCCGGACTGGTCACCGAGGTGCGTCTTTCGGATTTCGAACACCTGCGTCCCGAGTGGGGCGAGTTGGCCGGGCTGCGCTTTCAGCAGCAGTTCGAGGAGCTGGCGCGACGCGAAGGTGGCGAGCATCAGATCGCTCCCGCACAGCGTGTGGCCGATTTTGTCGCCGGACAGGGCAGCAAGTCGCTGCCCGCAACCTCCTATATTCCCGGTATCATCCCGTCGCGGCTCGACCGCTGGATGCCCGATTTCATTGCGCAGGGGCTGCGCCACGGTCTGGAGACCTTCGGGCGCCGCATGCGGGGTTACGTGACCAACGAGGCGATTGTCGTGGGAGTAGAGTCGCGTACGTCGACGCCGGTCCGCATTCCGCGTGACGCGGCAACGCTCATGCATCCCGAGGTCGAGGGGCTCTTCCCGGCGGGCGAGGGGGCCGGTTATGCCGGCGGCATCATCTCGGCGGCGCTTGACGGCGAGCGGATCGCCGATCAGGTCAGCACGTTCATCCGATAAACCGATACAGCCATGGAACCGAAAGTCAGTATTGTCATTCCGGTCTATAACGTCGAGGCCTTTCTGGCCCGGTGTCTGGACAGTATTCTCGCACAGACGCTGCGCGAGATCGAGGTTATCTGTGTCGACGACGGAAGCGTGGATCACTCGGTCGAGATTCTGAACCGTTATGCGGCACAGGATGTGCGGGTGCAGGTGGTGACGCAGGAGAATCGCGGTGTCGGAAGTGCCCGTAACCGGGGGTTCGACCGGGCCCGCGGGGAGTATGTACTCTTTCTCGATTCCGATGATTGGATTGATCCGGCTTATTGCGAGGCGCTCTGTGTGGCGGCGCAGCGATCGGGAGCTGATGTGGCCTGTGCGTCGATCTGGCAGGTTCGGCCGTCCCGCTCGAAGTGGAAGATCCGCTACACGGAGGCCCGCGAAATCTCCTCGGTGGAGGAGCGTTTCCGCATTTGTCGCTGTCCGCCCGATTTTTATGTGATGAACAAACTGTTGCGGCGCGAGACGCTGTTGCGGTTGGGGCTGCGCTTCCCCGAACAGGTCTATTACGAGGATGTTGTCTATGTGATGCGTTTGCTCGGTGAATGTGACCGGGTGGTGACGGTGCCCGGGGTGGCCTACCACTACATGTACAATCCTGCGTCGATTACCAAAAGCCGGCAGACTCCCAAAAAACAGCACGACAAGTACGAGGCGCAGCGTGCCTTCGTAGCCTATGCCGATCGGATCGGCCTTCGCCTGGACTCCAGGTATCGGAGTGTGACACGACGCATGTATCTCTTTTGCGGATTGACGCTGCTCAAGCAGAAGGAGTGTGACGGCGTTCGCACCTGGCGCTTGTTTGATCTTATTCCCGTCTGGCGCAGCCGGATTTGTTAATACCGGGTCGGCCTTCCCCGTCACGCAGAAAACCTCGGCTTTTGTACCGGGAAACTTTGCGGCCTGCCCCTCTCGTGAGCAGACTTCCTCTCACTCCTCCTGTTGTTCGGCGTCGGACCGTTTTTGTGGTTGCACCCGCTTTGCCGGCCCCCCCCCTTGTGGCGTTTTGACCGGTTGGCGACGGGACCCTTACAGATACTGGTCGAGCCCCTTTTCGCAACGGATCTTCTTCTCGGTGCGTGTCACCAGACCGATGGCACGGTTTTCCGTGTCGTTCTCCTGCGACGAGCGCGCATGGTGGATATGGAAGACAAATCCGGCAAATTTCAGCGTCTGCCGTGTGCAGTGGTTGTTCCGCAGCCGGATGACAAGCTCCGCATCCTCGTATCCCCAGCCGATCATTGTCTCGTTGTAACCGTTGACGGCGACGAGATCTTCGCGCCAGAAGGCCATGTTGCAACCGCGCAGACGGTCGTTTTCCCGATTCCGGAAAAGGGGTGTCAGGGCCGGGATGTAGAGGGCGTTGAGCCAGTGCTTGACTCCGGGCGTATACCACGCTACCTTCGGATTGCCGCTGCAAAGCATCCGTCGGGCGAGCCGCTCGTCGATCATGGCGCGGCTTCCCACGACAAAGGTCCCTTTGCGGGCGAAGGCCGCATGGTCGCGGATGAAGTTGCGGTGGAGAATGACGTCGCCGTCGATCTGGACGATGTAGTCGCCCTCGCACGCCGCGATGGCCTTGTTACGGATCACCGTGAGGCGGAAACCGTCGTCTTCGTGCCAGATATGCTTGACGGGGCAGGGCAGTGTCCGCGCAAACGCCTTGACGACCCGACGGGTGGGTTCGCCCGAACCGTCGTCGGCGATGACCACCTCGAAGGGCGGCGTACGTTGTGCGGCGACACTCTTCAGACAGAGGGTCAGGGCTTCGGGCCAGTTGTAGGTCGAGATCAGAAGGGAGACTTTCATCGGCAGGTCAGATATTGATGATTTTCGAGGCGATCCAGATCCAGACGCCGTTGCGGAAGCGGAAGACCCACGGCGAACGCTTGGCAACCTTGCGGTCGCGGTCGTCGCGCAGGAACTCCGGCTGCACGATGTTGCGATACTCCTCGTAGGCGGGGTAAACGTACATCAGCGCCAGCCGGATGTCGTCCGGTTTCCAGCAGTGGCGCAGCATGTTGCAGCAGTGGGAGAGGTGGACGCGGATTGTCAGATAGCGGTTCTCGCGGTCCAGACGGTTGTACATCTTGTAGAGCCGGCGGTAACACGACAGCTTCTCCTCCTTGGGCATCTTGCTGCGCATGACGCTCGTGTTAAGGATACGGTAGTGGTAGGTTTTCAGGTTGCTGACCCGTACGTGGTTGACATACTGGCAGTATTCGGCCGTGAAGAGCTCGTCCTCATGCAGACGCATGCCCTCGTTGAAGCGAATCGCGTGGCGTTCGATGATCTCCCGGTTGAAGATCTTGTTCCAGGTCCAGCCGAAGAAGGTCTGACGGCGCAATTGGGCGAAGATCCGGTCGCACGCTTCGCCCGAGACCTCCTCCTCGGCAAGTTGGAGGTCGTACGAAATGAAGGCGTTGGTGAAGGTGATGTCGGTTTTGCCCAGCCCCGAACCTACGAGATTTT
Organism: Alistipes megaguti; assembly: GCF_900604385.1. Lineage (NCBI taxonomy): Bacteria > Pseudomonadati > Bacteroidota > Bacteroidia > Bacteroidales > Rikenellaceae > Alistipes > Alistipes megaguti. The sequence continues at coordinate 1,601,473 of NZ_LR027382.1, forward strand.
CCAGGTGGTTGGGTTCGACCCAGTCGTCGGCATCGATGAAGGCCACAAAGTCTCCCTTGGCCTGTGAGAGTCCGTAGTTGCGTGCGGCACTGGCTCCCGGCTTTTGGCAGTGGTAGAGTTTGATCCGCGGATCGCGCTGCATGTATTGCCGGCAGATTTCGACGGAGCGGTCGTTGCTGTTGTTGTCGATCAGCAGCAGCTCGAAGTCTGTCCACGTCTGTCGGAGAATGCTTTGCAGGCACTCTTCGAGATACTTCTCGGCGTTGTATATCGGTGTGATGATCGAGATCAACATAAATGGTTTTACTGGCAGTTGTTTGCGAGGTTTTGGGGCGGGCCTTTTTTCGGGCGGTCGGATTTTTGATCGCCGTGCGGGCGGCTTGGCTCGGAGCCTTTCGTGTGGAGGTTGTTGGGTCGGCGGCTTTTTACCGGGGTTCGTCCGGAAGTCCGTCTTCGGAAGAGGCCGGCTCGGCGTGGATCCTTCCCGATTGGCTAAGCGTATTTTGAGGCCGGTTGCTGAAGTTGTGTTCTTGGACCATGAAGTCGAAGCGTGGCTGACGGTGGATTATGGGTGAACGAGGGTGACAACGGCTGACAACCAATCTTCATGCCACATGCGCGTATCCGAAACAGGGACGATGAGAGTCTGAGCAGGCGGATTTCGGTGCCGAGGCCTGTGCGTGCTACGGATTCGGCGATTCGGCTCTGCGGGAGGAGCCCGGCGCCTTGTCGCACGAAACTCTCCAGGCAGAGACAAAGCGCATGGAGCCACCTGCAGGCCGGGCTGATCTGCGATACGGTCATCGTTCTGTATTTTGGTTTATAATACAAATTTAGTAATTTATCCGTTACAAGCACAATCTTAGCGTCATTTAATTGCAAAATGGTCTTTTCCCGCTTCTACTGCATCGTGAGGAGCGTGAAAATTTTGACCGGTCGATAGCTTTGTTCATAAGCAGTTGTATGATAGCTTGTTGCAGTCTGAGACGAATTTGTAATATTAAAAAATATGAAAAAATTTGAAAATTATTTTAATAAAAGCTTGCATGGAATGATTTTTCGACTTATCTTTGCAGCGAAGTTTTAAGGTTCATTTAGGTTAGTAGTTTTAGGTTGGTGAGGAAACTGAGGAAGACGGACGAGTTCCGAATTCCGAGTTTCCTTTTTTTTGTGCCTTGGCCTCCGGGTTGGTGTGGTTTGCCCGGCGTGGCTCCTTCTCCGATAGGGTATCATGGCAGCCTGTTTTACGGACCGCCTCCCCCCCCCTTGTCGCTTGTGCCCCGTGTGCTGTGATCAATGTCTGGTCGCAGATGTAATTGCATCCTCACAGTCCGCTCTCTTTTCAAACGGAGAAGGCTCTCCGGGCCGCAGTGGTGGAGTTTCTACCGACATCCTTCCGTTGCAGTCTTTCGGGTAGCCCTCTTTGTGAATACTTCCCTCGCATATTTGTAAATAGCAGTATATCTGCATTTTGCCTGTTCTGTATGTTCTTCGTGGGAATTGGGATTGGTTTACCAATGTTACCAAATTGTTAAATATATTTAATATATTCGTAAAATATTTGCATAAATCAAAAATCGCCCTTATCTTTGCAGTGAAGTTTTAAGGTTCATTTAGGTTAGTAGTTTTAGGTTGGTTGAGGAAATCGGCAGGTTGTGACGGATTGTCCGCCACTAAGACCCGAGGACGGTGCTCGTCCGAGGCGTCGAATACCTCCGATTAAACCTCATTTTGGAGGGGGTGGTTCCCCGCCAAAAAAAAGGTTCCCCGTCGTGAGACTCGGACCTTTTTTTCGTTTATGGAGGTTTCTTCCGGGTGGGCGTCATCGTTGCGCCGGGCTGTGTCGTTTGACCCCGATTTCCAGTGCGGATGCGCGTGCCGGCCGCCTTTTTCGGGGGAGGGGAGACGGGGATGCAATACGCCCGGACGGTTGTCGGAAAGAGAGCCGTCCGGGCGTATTGTTTGAGCGAATCGGAGCTATTCGGCGCACAGTTGTGCCAGCTCCTCGGGTGTCAATGTCACCTCGACGGCTCCCAGCGCATAACATCCGATATCGTAGGGGTTGTAGTAGAAGGTGATACCCGATTCCGAGATCAGGAAGTTCTCCGTCGGAGCGATGTATTCGGGGAAGAACCCGGCCTCGGACAGTTCGTCGTCGGTCGATGCCTGGTATTGTGCGGCGATCTTTTCGCGGATCACCTCGTCGAGCCGCTGCAGGGCCGCTTCGGAGAAGAGGTCGGCCAGCGAAAGTTCAAATCCGTCGCGCAGGGAGTAGGTGTGGCATTCGGTTCCGTACATGCCGTGAGCGCCGCCTGTGTAGCCGGCCCGGGTGATGACATACCCGATCAGCGAATCGATGACCGAGCCTTCGGACTCGACCGACACTTCGTATTCACGGCCCGAGGGACCCATGCCGACGGGCAGGTAATTGGTCTGGATATCGGTCAGCGAGGTCTGAACGGCCTGCCCGAGGGTTCCCGTGAAGGCCTCGAGCTGGAAGAAATAGCCGAGGTTGGCCTGTTCGATGGTCTCCAGGGCGGAGGATTTCCCTGTGTTGCTGATCGAGGCGAAGCGATATTCGACCCGGCAAGAGTTTCCGTCACCCTGCAGCAGGGTGTCGATGGCGCAAGTCTCGAACTTGGGCAGGACGGGGTGTTTCGTGCAGGCTCCGAGCAACAGACAGGAACCAAGCAGCAGGACAAGTCGGTTTTTCATAGCGAATGAGGTTTGTTCCGTGGGCTAAGTTAGGTAAAAAGGGCCCATTTCCAAGAAAAGTGAAAAAAAATCGTAGAAAGTGTCCGAAAATTTTGGAGATTCAAAAGAAGGCGCTATCTTTGCACCACGAAACTCAACAAGGTGGATTCATCTAAGGGTTAGGATACATGCCTCTCACGCATGACATAGGGGTTCGAATCCCCTATCCACTACCAAAAAGCGACCTGCGAAGGTCGCTTTTTTTGTTTCTGGTGGGTGTGGGTGTGGGTGCGGGCGGGAGCGGAGGATGCCGGGGAGAGGGAGCTGTGGGTTGCAGTATTCGCGGGAATTGCGGAACGGCGGAACGGCGGAGGCGGGAACGACATGATGGCAGCAGGAACGGCATGATGGCGGCGGGAAGAGCAGGCGCTGCCGGACGTTAGGTCAGCTGGACGATAGGGTGGACGGACGAAAGGACGACGGTCTGCCGACGGACTTGCCGGATGTCTGCCGGTAGTTCGCCGTTCGTCCGTCGTCGGTTGTAGCCCGGGTGCAACTCTCCTTGGCTCAGCCTCCGTCTTCCCCCCCCCTCCTCCCTCCTCCAAAAAAATGCGACGACCGCCTTTTCGGGCGGCCGTCGCGGCATTGGTTAGTTAAGGATTAGTTAGGTTGGTGGGAGTTCTATTTGTTATCCTGTTTTGACTTGAATTTGTCGATCTGCCGCTTCAGGGCGTCGATGGCCTCATCAACCGACTCCTCGAAGGCCTTCGACTGGTGGCAGGCCACCAGATCTTCGCCCGGCATGTGGAGCGTGATGGTTGCTATCTTGTTTCCCTTTTCGTGGTCCTTATCGAGTTTGAGAATAACGTCGGCGCCGGTTGAGCGATCCGCAAAGCGGTCCAACTTTGCCATTTTGGCATTCACGAAATCGATGAGCCGTTTGTCGGCATCGAATTTCACGGATTGAATCTGTACGTTCATAACCTTACAGTTTAGAGAGTTAACACTTGCCATCCTTTTCGCGAGGATGGGCTTTCGCGTAGGCCTCCCGGAGCCGTGCGATGCTGTTGTGAGTGTAGACCTGCGTGGCCTCAAGCGAGGCGTGACCCAGGAGTTCCTGGATTTCGCGCATGTCGGCGCCTCCGTTGAGCAGGTGTGTGGCAAACGTGTGTCGGAGGACGTGCGGGCTCTTTTTCCCCTGGACGCCGCCCCGGGCGAGCTCCTCCTTCACGATGCGGTACACGGTGATCCGGGCAATGCGTTTTCCTTTGTGAGTTAAAAATAGTGCTTTTTCCGTAGAATTGCAAATATTTTGCCGCTCAATTAGCCCGATGTAGTGCAAAATCTTCTCGCGCAGAAATTCCAGAATGGGGACGATGCGTTCCTTGTCGCCCTTGCCACGGACGCGCAGCGAGGTGTAGTTGTCGGCGAAGTCGTCGCGGTTGATGCCGATCAGTTCGGCCAGCCGGAGCCCGCAGGCGTAGAGCATCAGGACGATGAGCGAATTGCGCTCGCAGCGGAAGTCGTCGGTCGGGAATTCGCAGTCGCGGACGATGCCGCCCATGCGGCTTTCGGGAACGAAGGCCGGCAGCCGCCGTGAGGTGCGCAGCGACGAGACGGGCTGCGTGACGTTGCGTTCGACGACCCCGCGGGCGAGCAGCCAGCGGAAGAAACTCCGCAGCGACGAGACTTCGCGGTTCATCGAGGCGGCTCCCAAACGGCACGCTTCGGTGCGGTGGAGGATCCAGGCGCGGATGTCGTCCGTCGTGATGCGCCGCAGCTCCTCTTCGGAGTCGGCACACCCCGTCCAGGCCAGGAATTGCGATACGTCGTGGCGGTAGTTGCGGACCGTCAGGGGCGAGTATCGCCGTTCGGCTTCGAGGTATCGGACAAATTCATCGAGCAGCATACGGCAAAGATACCAAAAAAGACGTACCTTTGTCCGTAAAGCGAGAAAACGGCGAAAGATGAAACAGAATTGGAAACCCGGCACGGTGCTCTATCCGCTGCCGGCCGTACTGGTGAGTTGCGGGGCGACCCCCGAGGAGTATAATCTGTTGACCGTGGCGTGGACCGGGACGGTCTGCTCGGATCCTCCGATGTGTTATATATCGGTGCGTCCCGAGCGCCACTCCTATGAGATTATCCGCCGCACGGGGGAGTTTGTCATCAACCTGACGACGCGTTCGCTGGCCCGGGCGACGGACTGGTGCGGCGTGCGGTCGGGGCGCGACCACGACAAGTTCCGCGAAATGGGGCTGACGGCCGTGGCCTCGGAACGGGTGGCGGCGCCGGTGGTGGCCGAATCGCCGGTCAACATCGAATGTCGGGTGCGTCAGATTCTGCCGCTCGGGAGTCACGATATGTTTCTGGCCGAAGTGGTGGGGGTGCAGGCCGATGAGGCCTATATCGACCCCGCGACGGGGCGTTTCTGTCTCGAACGGGCCGACCCGATCGTCTACTCCCACGGCGAGTATTTTGCTTTGGGCGAAGCGCTGGGTCATTTCGGATGGTCGGTGCGCAAGAAGAGCCCGGCTCCGAAGTCTGCTGGTGTAAAACCTTCCAGTCCGGGCGCGGCAACCTCGGGAACGGCGAAACCGGCGGCTGCGAAACCGGCAGGCCGAAAACAGCCGTCCGTCGGATCGCATCGCGGAGCCGTTCGTCCCGGCGGCAAACGCCAGCCCCGGAAGCCGGCGCCGAAACGCAGCTGAGCGGATTTTCTCCGTCGATCTTTTTTGGGGTGGGGCGGGCCCGCACCTCTTAAAGAGGGTGTTCTGGACCCTACTCCGGGCCGCCGCACAAGCCGGGGGGGGGAAGTGGCCCTTCCCCTGATATTTCCCCTCCTCACCCCTCCTGGCCTCCCCCGGAGCCGCTGGTCTGCGGCGGAAAAAATGTCCCAATTGTTGCATAGGTTACCGATCGGAAGAAAATCGGGCCCTATCTTTGGGGCGGAATAGTTGAAAAAACAGATCCTATCATGAAACTGATACTCAGCGACAGGCTTCTTGCTCTCGATCTGCCGGACGACGACGCGATACGCTATGTGGATCTCTCGGCGCTGCGGATCGCCAACTGTGTGGGGTGTTTCGGCTGTTGGACCAAAACGCCCGGACGTTGTGTCATCCGCGACGATGCCACGCGGGTCTATCCGCTGATTGCCGCCAGCGACCGGGTGCTTTATGTGAGCCGGGTCCGCTACGGCGGTTACGATACGGTCATGAAACGCATGCTGGAGCGGGCGATTCCCGTGCAGCAGGCCTTCATCCGCCTTCATCACGGCGAGACCCACCATCTACAGCGGGCCGTCGTTCCGAAACGGGCCTCGATCGTTGCCTACGGAGCGCTCGATGCCGAAGAGCGGGCGATCTTCGAGGCGCTGGTGGCCCGCAATGCCCTCAATATGAATTTCGAACACTACCGCATCCATTTTGTCGAAGAGTCGGCCGTTGAGGCTGCGGTCCGGAAAATCCTCCAGACATGGAAAGAATCTTGATCCTGAACGGAAGCCCCCGGGCTCCGCGCTCAAATTCGAAACGTTATGCAGGGCTCTTTGCCCGGTACAGCCCCCGCCCGACGGATTATGCCGAGATCCGGCGCAACAACCATGCGCAGCTCGCGGCCCGGATGGCGGAGTATGGGGATGTGGTGCTGGTCTTTCCGCTCTATGCGGATGCGCTGCCCGTGACGCTGCTCGACTTTCTGAAGTCGCTGGAGACGGCGGCCCCCGGGCATCGCCCGACGATCTCGGTGCTTGTCAACTGCGGTTTCCAGGAGTATCGCCAGAACGAGACGGCCGTACGGATGGTACGCCTTTTCTGCCGGCGGAACGGCTACGCCTTCGGTTCGGTGCTGATGCTGGGCAGCGGGGAGGCGATTCTCGAGTCGCCGTTCCGGTTTCTGGCCGTGCGCCAGGTCAAACGCTTCGCCCGCTCCGTGGCCGAGGGTCGCGCCGAGGTGCTGCATACAACCATGCCGCTGCCCAAACGGCTCTTCGTGATGGCTTCGACCCGCTACTGGATCCAGTACGGGCGGCAGTTCGGAGTGACCCGGGAGCAGATGCAGACCCCCGAAATCGAAGGGTGATTGGCTCTCCCGCAGTCGGCATATGGGAGGCTTCGACCCTTCCTGCCCTCCTCCTGTCGAATCCTACTATTTGGCGACAATCAGATCTACGCCGGCCTCTTCGAGTGCTGTGGATATCTGTTCGGAGACTTCGGCATCGGTCACGATCACGTCGACATCCTCCAATGATCCGATTCGTCCGAATCCGCGCTGCCCGAATTTCGTGGAGTCGGCCAAAACAATCGTCTTCGAGGCCGCAGCCATCATTCGTCGCGTCAGTTGTGCCTCCTCGATCGTCGAGGTGGTGATCCCGTGTTCGAGGTCGATTCCGTCGACTCCGAAAAAGAGCTTCGAACAGATGCAGTCCTCCAGACCCCGGGTGGTCTCGCTGCCCAGTACCGACAGCGATTTCTTGTGGATCGTACCGCCCAACTGGACGACATTCACATTCTCGACATCGTTGAGCAGGACTCCGAGCCGCAGAAAGGGGGTTACAATGTTCAGGTTGTGCCAGGGCCTCATCCGAATCTCCTCGGCAAAGGCATATACCGTCGAGCCCGAGGCGATGATCACCGAATCGCTGTCGTCCAGTAACTCCACGGCACGTCGGGCGATGGCCTGTTTGGCATCGCAGTTGATGTTGGCCTTGACGTGCACGTCAAGATCGGCCACATGCGGATTGGCCGGACGTGCGCTCCCGTGGACCTTGTAGAGAAGCCCCTTGCTTTCGAGGATCTTCACATCCTTGCGGATGGTGACCTTCGTGACTCCCAGCTCGTTGGCAATGTCCGTAATACGCACGAATCCGTGTTCATTCAGCGAATCGAGAATATATTTGTGCCGTTCGGCAATACTCAACATGGTTTTATGGTCAAAAGTGCAACAAAAAGGTTGTCAAAGGCAAATATAGGGAGAATTCTGCTCTTTCCCAAGGAAAATAGCTGAGTAAACGGCTGTCACTCACCCTTTCCCCAATTGCCGGGAGTTCTGTCAATGCTCTGCGTTTGCTTCGGTCGAGTAGCCGTCGGCCCGGGCGCCCCACATCAGCAGGAAGACTCCCATGCCGACCAGCGCCATGCCGAGAATCCCCACATAGGCCCAGTTCCAGCCGTAATGCTGCGCCACGAAGCCGAGTCCTACGCCCGAAACGAGCGTCGAGGCATATCCGAAAAGGCCTGTCAGACCGTTTGCCGTTGCGGCGGCCTTTTTCGTGGCCTGATTGGCGGCGGCGATTCCGATCAGAGCCTGCGGTCCGTAGATGCAGAACCCTGCGGCGCACAGTGTGGCGAAGAGCAGCCAGATCGGGGCATCGGCGGGCAGTTGCCAAAAGAGGAAAACGAAGAGTGCGGCTCCGGCCATGCAGAAGACACAGGTGCGGTGAGCACGTCCCTTCAGCCAGCGATCCGTGACCCATCCGGCAAAGAGCATTCCGAGGATTCCGGCGATCTCGAACATGGCGACCAGCCAGCCCGCATGGGCCATGCTGACCCCTTTCGATTGACTCAGCAGCGAAGGCCCCCAGTCCAAAACCGAGAAGCGGACGACGTAGACGAAAAAGTTGGCGACGCCGAGGGTCCAGATCAACGGATTGCGGAAGACGTGCTTCATGAGAAAAGCCTTGTATTCGGAGCCTTTGCGGTCGGAGCTTCCGGTTGTGGGGGCGCTGCTGACTTCGGTCCCTTCGAGTTCGGGCAGACCGACTGATGACGGTGTGTCGCGCAGGGAAAAGACCAGCCCGATGGCTCCGGCGAAGGCGATCGCCGAGGGAATCCAGAAGCACCACCGCCAGGCTCCGAAGTGTGCGGCAAAACTCATTACCGTAGCCATCCCTTCGGAATCCGAACTCTCGATCCCCAGATTGGCCGCAATCCGTGCCACGGCTTCAGGGTCGGCCGAGAGGTTCTGCCCGAGGTGCCCCATGATGTAGCCGCAGAGGATCACCACAAGACCCGCCCCGATGGAGTGCGAGGTGTTCCACAGTGACATCTTTGTTGCCAGCTCCGTAGGTGGGATCCAGTGGGTCAGCAGTCGGGCGCAGGGCGGGAATCCGGACCCCTGCAGCAATCCGTTCACCATCCACATGATGCCCATGAAGAGGATCATCGTGTTGGTGAAGCGGTCACCCGTATGTTCGCCCGTGATCCAGTAGGAGATGTCCTCGCCGAAACCGAAGGCGAAGTTGGACAGGGCGCAGAGGGCCAGTCCGATGGCCATGTACCAGCGGGCATTCATGCGGTCGGCCAGGATGCCGTTCACGAAGCGTGAGAGACCGTAGATGATGCCGTTGAGCGTCAGGAAAATGCCGAGGCTGACCTTCGAGATGCCGAGGTCGGCCTCCAGACCGGGCATCGCCAGCGAGAAGTTCTTGCGCACGAAATAGAAGAGCGCATAGCCGATCATTGTGGCGAGGATCGTGCGCATCTGCCAATGTTTGAAACGCTTGTTCTGTTCGGGTGTCATCGCGGTTAAATGGAAGTTTCGATCAACAAAGATAGTCTGTTTGGAGGAGAATGCGGCTACAAAATGATGAAAACGGAGTCCGGTCGGGTTGCCGTCAATGGATACTCCATACGCAACCCGGACCGAACAACCGTTTGAGCCACTCCTCCAACCATCCGCAGCGGAAGACGACGTCGATGACCGAATAACGGCTCCGCATGTAGGGGAGTTTCCGGAACGCTTCGAGGAAACGTGTGCGCGAGACGCCGATCTGCTCCGGTTCGAAGGGAGCTCCGACGAGTTTCAACCGCTGCTGTACCTCTCCGAAGGGGATAATCTGCCGGCGGATGCGCTCCCGCAATTCGGGCCATGCCTTTTTCAGACGCGACAACTCTTCGCGCAGCCCCTCTTTGTCGACGTATTTGTTGCGGGTCTCCTTCAGTGCCCGGGCTATGAGTTCGGCATTGCCGCCGAAAAGGGCCCGGATATCGGATTCTGTCTCGTCCCAGGATCGCCAGGCTGCGACGCAGCGCTCGATGTCGAGCTGCTCGACGGGGGCCTCCAGCAGCATCTCGAAGAGGGCCGTTGAGGCCAGCGTCCCGATTCCGACCTTGAAGCCGTGGGAGACCGAGGCGCCGTTGTGGCGCAGGTGTTCCATGTCCCACAGGTGGCTGAACTGATGCTCGGCCCCCGAGGCGGGACGGCTCGACTGTACGGCCTGCATGGCAAAGCCGCTCAGAAGCAGTCCTTCGGCCAGTTGGCCGGTCTTTTCGACCTCTCCGGCGTGGACCCCGGCCGGATCGGAAAGAGCCTCCTGGAGATCGTCCTGAACCAGTGCGAAGGCAAACGGATCGATCGGATCGGAGCCGACGGCGTCGGCCAGCATCCAGTCGGCGCCGGCGGGAATCTTGGCGATCAGGTCGGCGTAACCCGAAGCGGAGAGCTCGGAGGGAGCGGCTGCGGCAATGGAGGGGTCGAACAGCATCCCGAGCGGTGCCGGGCAGTCGAACGTCTGTTTGTTTCCGTCCTTCGTGATCGAAGCGCCGTAGGCGGTATATCCATCCATCGAAGCGGCCGTGCCGACGGTCATGTATCGGCGGCCGTTGTGGTGGGACGAGAGTTTGGTCAGGTCGTTGATGACGCCCGAGCCGACGGCTACCGGAATGGCGTCGGTGTGGGCCAGGACGTTGTCGAGCTCTTCGATGAAGCGCCACTCGGCGTAGAGCGACGGGTCGTCGAAAATATGGGGTTGATCCTGCTGGATTCCGGCTTCGTACAGGTGTCGGTGGATCTCTTCTCCGGCCACGCGCCATGTGTTGAGATCCGCTACGACGACGGCCCGTTTTCCGGGGAAGAGTTGTGTGAAGAGTTCCGCCACATGGGGAAGTGTCCCGACTCCGAATACCACGGCCCGGGTGTCGGTCGTGCGCATCAAAGCGTTTTCAATCTTATTCATGCGAGTTGATTTTGGTTTCCTATATGTTGGGGGGAGCAGGACGATGAGTTCTGATTCCCGAAATTTCGTATGTGTGTGGTCTCTTTCGGCCGGAGTTTCAAGCAGGACAAAAATAAGCACAAATTTTCTTTTCTGCAAGAGAAAGCAAATTAAAAATATATAATTGGAAATAAATAGAAAGTATTATAGGGCTTATAAAGGAAAATGTGGTAATTTGCTTTATTGAGTTAATCGTTTGATTTGCAATATTTTAGTTTGTTGTTTTTCTTTATTAAAATTTTTGAAACAGAAATTTAACAGGTTAAAAGTTGCTAAAAAGAAAATTAAAGCATAAATTTGGATGCTGGAAAACAGGACGTATGCCCGAAAACAGAAGCATTATAAAAATAGGAAACCTCAAAAAATACCGTCATGAACAAACATCTACTTTCCCTTTTTGTCGGAATGTTTGCTTTGCTGGGCGTCTCATGCTCGGATGCTCCCGCATCGGCAGGCGCACCTTATAGTATCGACATTCAAAGTCGTGCCGATCTTCATGCCTGGTTCCGCTACTCGCCGACCCGCCCGATTGTCATTAGCGGACATCGCGGCGGTATGATCTCGGGCTATCCTGAAAATTGTATCGAATCCTTCGAGAAGACCTTGACGATGATGCCGTCGTTCTTTGAGATCGACCCGCGCCTGACCCGCGACAGCGTGATCGTCCTGATGCACGACGCTACGATCGACCGGACGACCAACGGATCCGGGCGGGTGGCGGACTACACCCTGGCCGAACTGCAGCAGTTCCGCCTGAAGGATCGTGACGGCAATCTGACGGAGTTCCGGATCCCGACGCTCGAGGAGGCTATTCGCTGGAGCCAGGGCCGGACGATCCTCAATCTCGATATCAAGGACGTTCCGTTGGAGTTCATGTCGCAGTTTATCAATCGTTTGGCTCCGGCCAATGTCATGTATACGGTCCGTAATGCCCGGCAGGCCCGGCTGTTGCTCGATCGGGATCCCGATGCCATGTTCTCGGCCTGGTGCAAGAATCTCGAGGAGTACCGCTCCTATTGCGAGGCCGGAATCCCCGCTTCGCAGATGATGGCCTACGTCGGTACGATGATGCTCGCAGATCAGCAGCCGCTCTATGATTCGCTGCATCGACAGGGGGTGATGTGCATGATCTCCGTGGCTCCGACTCATGACCGCCGAGCCTCGGAGGCTCAGAAACGGGGCGGCTACGAGCTGGAACTCCGCTCTGGCTGCGATGTGATCGAGACCGACTATCCGTATTTGTTTTTGGGGCTGGACCTGGAGCGCCGCTAACTTCAGTCAATTGATCGGATGATGGAGCATTTTTGTCGTTATCGCTCGATTTGGGAGCGAGAAGAACTGATGCGGCACTTGTCGCACATCCGCCATGTCGCTCTCGACATGGACGGCACGATCTATATGGGTTCGGAGCTCTTTCCGTGGACCGGGCCCTTTCTTGCCGGGCTTCGGCAGCAGGGGATCGGCTATTCGTTCCTGACGAACAACCCCTCGAAGTCGATTGCCGACTACCTGCACAACCTCGAGACGATGGGCATCCGGGCCACGTGCGCCGAGATGTACACCACGACCCTTGCGACGATCGACTACCTGCGGGCGCATTATCCGGAGGCCCGGCGGCTGTTCCTGCTGGGTACGCCGTCGATGATCTCGGAGTTCGAGGCGGCGGGTTATGTTTCGACGGAGGATTCGGCCGACGACCGTCCCGATGCCGTGGTGGTGGCCTTCGACAAGACGCTCGTGTACAGCCGTCTGTGTCGGGCGGCGTGGTGGGTCAGCCGCGGGCTTCCCTACGTGGCGACCAATCCCGACCGGGTCTGCCCGACCAATCTTCCGACGGTGCTGGTCGACTGCGGGTCGATCTGTGCGGCCATCGAGCACGCCACGGGCCGCAAACCCGACATCACGCTCGGGAAACCCGATCCGAACATGCTTGCGGGGATTCTGCAGCGACACGGCCTGCAGCCCGATCAGATCGCCATGGTGGGCGACCGCATCTATACCGACATCGAGATGGCTCACAATGCCGGAGCCATGGGGGTGCTGGTCCTCTCGGGCGAGACGACGCTCGAGGTGGCCGACCGGGCGCCGCGCCAGCCCGAACTGATTGTCGAGCATATCGGCGTCTTGGGAGAGTTGCTGCATGAAGCCCGGTCGAAGGGCGCTTTGTAGTCTCCCGGGATCCTGTCCGGGAGAGGACGCCGGCCGCGCAGAGCACACGTATCGGGTCTGTAAAGGTTGAAACAAGATATTAATCCAATAAACTCTATCCTCATGATGAACAAGTTATCCTCTTCCCCGTACGGCTGAAAATCGGCCGCCTCCCATTGATCGAAGACCATTCCAAACTATGAACCATTAAAATGAGCCATGTTGAAACTTTTGACTTCTGTAATAGAACGGTGGGGCGTTGTCTGTGCGAAGGGCTGTGCGCTGCTGTTGCTGTGTGCACTGGTGGCGCCGCTCCACGGCATCGCCGCAAATGGTGAAGCGTTCGAGACTGCCGAACGGAATATCCGGATCTCGGGTGTCGTAAAGGACAGCGAGGGGAATCCGCTTGTCGGCGCAACGCTGATTGTTGAGGGTACGACTCAGGGTACCAGTACCGGCACGAAGGGCGAATATTCGCTGACGGTATCCTCGAAGGCCCGGATCATCTGCTCGTATCTGGGGTATAACTCCGTAACGCAGGAGGTCGGAACCCGTACCCGGCTGGACTTCACGCTGGAAGCCACGGCCAACAGCATCGAGGACGTCGTCGTGACGGCGCTGGGTATTACCCGCAAGGAGAAGAGCCTCGGATACGCCGTGTCGAAAATCGGCGAGGATGACATTACGAACAGTGCCAGCGGAAACTGGCTGAGCGGTATGGCCGGCAAGGTTGCCGGTCTGAACCTGGACCAGTCGTCGGCCGGTCCCGGCGGGTCGGTGCGAGTGACGCTGCGCGGCGAGGGGTCGCTCTCCTACAACAACAATACGGCGCTTTTCGTGGTCGACGGCGTGCCCATCGGCAACGGCATGGAGGGAAACTCCACCTCCGGCTCCTACGAGTCGGACGATGCCCCGATCGACTACGGCAACGGCGCCGGAGACATCAACCCCGAGGACGTGGAGAGCATCTCGATCCTCAAGGGTCCGGCCGCTACGGCCCTCTACGGTTCGCGGGCAGCCAACGGCGCGGTGATCATTACGACCAAGTCCGGCCGTCAGCAGCGGGGCATCGGCGTGACCTACTCCACGTCGGTGACCTTCGACAAGGCGGGCTACTGGCCCGATTTCCAGTATGAGTATGGGGCCGGCGACTTCCGCAAGACCACCATCAACACGGGCCATACGTCCGACGGTCTGAGCCCGGACGAATATTCGTTCTACACCGTGGATGCCGAGCATTCGGACACCGGTGTACGCATCCCGACCTTCCACTCCCGCTATCAGTTCGGCGAGAAGATCAACGGGCAGATGCGTTACATGTACGCCTCGTATGATCCGGAGACCGATACCTATACGCGGCTTCCCTACGAGGTGTGCGACTGGTACAAGGGCTTCTTCCGCACGGGCGTCACCTACACCAACAGTGTGGCGATCGATGCCAGCGACGGCCGCGGTTCGCAGCTCCGCCTCTCGATCAAGGATACGCGCAACGACTGGATTGTCCCCAATACGGGTTTCAATACGCAGAATGTCAGCGTTTCGGCCTCGAGCAAGCGGAACAAGTGGATCGAGGCATCGGTCAAGATGACCTATTACCGCAAGAATTCGGACAATCTGCCCGTCGGCGGTTACAGCAACTCCTCGCCGCTGAAGACGCTGCTCTGGCAGCCGGTCAGCGCCTCGGTGGACGATGCCTACCGCGAGTGGGCCAGCGGCCGTCTGGTTGACTACTACTCGGGGGCCGATACCTCGATGAAGCTTATCAACGGGTCGATGGACAATCCCTATTTCATCGTCTACGAATGCCTCAATACGCAGTCCCGCGACCGCGTATACGGTAACGCAAGCGTGACGGGTCACATCATTCCCGACAAACTGTCGCTGACGCTGCGTTCGGGCCTGGATTTCAGCAACGACTTCCGCACCCAGCAGAAACCCCAGTATACGCACGCCTATCTCGACGGCATGTACCGCGAACAGACCATCCGTTCGCTGGAGATCAACAACGATTTCCTGCTCAACTACCACGATACCTTCGGGGACTTTGCCCTCAGCGCCTCGTTCGGCGGCAACAACATGGTCTACAAGTACAGCAACATCCGGCTGACGGCCCAGCAGCTGGAGGAGCCCAATGTCTTTATTCTCCAGAATGTCAACGGTACGCTCGACTTTTCGTCGGTGCGTCGCATGAAGTCGATCAACTCCTTCTACGGGTTTGTTTCGCTGAGCTGGCGCGACATGCTCTTCCTCGACATTACGGGCCGTAACGACTGGTCGTCGACGCTGGCCCCGGGCTACAACTCCTATTTCTATCCGTCGGTGAGTGCCAGCGTGCTGCTCGATGAGGTGCTGGGGCTCAAGCAGAAGGCCGCGTGGATCGACATGCTGAAGATCCGCGGTTCGTGGGCCAACGTCGGTAACGACACCGAGCCCTATCAGCTGCTGGCCGCCTATTCGAACTCGTCGGTCTTCACCGGAGCCTATACGCTCCCGAGTTCGACCAAGAACATGCGTCTGAAGCCCGAGAACGTCGAGAGCTGGGAGGTGGGTGTCGAAGGACACTTCTTCAAGAACCGTATTTCGTTCGACGTGGCCTATTACGATTCGGAGACCACCGATCAGATCATCAACGTCCCCTCCGACTGGGCGACGGGCGCTTCGTCGATGGTCATCAATGCGGGATGCGTGCGCAACAACGGTGTGGAGGTGGCCATGCACTTCCGCCCGATCGAACACCGGAACTGGAGCTGGAACATCGACGTCAACTGGTCGAAGAACTGGAATGAACTGGTCGAACTGGCTCCGGGTGTCAATGTCTGGCAGCTCAACGCCAGCAACACCATCGGCAGCAAAGTCTTCATCTATGCCTACCCGGGTACGGAACTGGGGCGTATCTACGGCTACGGTCTCCAGACGGCACCCGAGGGGGCCTTCTACTACGACGAGCAGGGGCGCAAGATCGACTGCTCGGGACAGGACATCGTCGACGCCGAGACCGGCAACCCGATTCTCGACGGTACGAATCTGAAGGATCTGGGCAGCATCTATCCGCAGTGGAAGGGGGGCTTTACGACCTCGCTCCGCTACAAGAACCTCTCGCTGACGGCCTCGTTTGCAGCCTCCTACGGCGGCAAGGCCTACTCGCTGACCAATTCGATTCTCTCCTACATGGGTAAGCTGACCAATTCGCTCGAGGGGCGCTACGACGGGCTGGTCCATCCGGGAGTCAATGTCGCCGAGGACGGAACCTACTCGAAGAATACGACCATCACCACCGATGCGGTCGACTACTACAATACGGTGATCTACCCGCGCGCCAATACCGAGTCGAACGTTTTCGATACCTCTTACCTCAAGATGAAGGAGTTGCGCATCGAGTATGCCCTGCCGCGGAGCCTCTGCACCAAGACGAAGATATTCCAGAGTGCCTCGGTTTCGTTCTTCGCCACGAACCTCTTCTGCATCACCAACTTCCCGCAGTATGATCCCGAGGTGGCATCGCTCTCCGGTTCGTCGCTCTACCGGGGTGTCGAGACGGGCGCCTATCCCATGGTGCGTTCCTACGGTTTCAGCCTTAAGCTCGGATTCTAAAACAGTACAACGATGAAGACAATGAAATATCTGATGCTCGGAATGGCGCTGCTGCTCTCGCTCGGGAGCTGCACGACGAAGTTCGACGAGTACAACACCAATCCCAACGAGATGGATCTCTGGAATATCGGTCCTTCGGGGATGCTCCAGCAGTTGCTCTACTCCGGGACCGAGGTTTTCCTCTATCGTACGTGGTTGCTGAACGGTGAACTGATCCAGTATACGTTTGCCGGCTCGGGCAACAACACCTATCACCGTTACGTGATCGACAATTCGGTGGGATCGTCCGTGTGGTCGAACCTCTATCGGCAGGCCGCCAATGCCGACCACATGCGGCTGCTGGCCATTCAACGGGATAACCCCAACTACGAGGCCGTAGCCATTACGCTGCGTACGCTGTTGATCTCCAACGTAATCGACATTTTCGGCGATGCTCCCTATACGGAGGCCTTCAAGGGGCCGTCGGAGGGGATCAGTCAGCCGAAATTCGACCGGCAGGAGGATATCTACCGAGCCCTGATGGCCGATTACGAATATGCCAATTCGCTGTATGACGCCTCGGCGGCGCTCGAAAATCCCGAACGCGACCTGCTCTACGGCGGCGACGTGGCCAAATGGCAGAAGTTCAACAATTCGCTCTACCTGCGCCTGCTCATGCGCCTGAGCAACCGGGATGACGTGCTCGGGGTATCGGAGAAGATCAACGAGATCTTCTCGTCGCCGGCGGTGTATCCGGTCTTCACCTCGAACGACGACAACGCCACGATGTATTACGATGCCGTGGAGCCCTTCGTCAACTATTTCGGTTCGCGGCTGGAGACCCAGTTCACGACCTCCACGGGTCGGCGTCCGGCCGAGCAGATCATCAACATGATGAAGGAGACCGGCGACCCGCGTATCGGCATCTGGTTCCGCCAACCGTCGGGCGCCGACGGCTGGAAGGGCGGCCAGAGCGGTATCGAGGCGCAGGAGGCCGACCTCACGGGCGTTGCGAATCTCAACAAGACCAATCTCGGCGAGTATGATTCTCCCTATGCGCTGATGAAGTACGACGAGGTGCTCTTCATCCAGGCCGAGGCGATGCAGCGGGGCTGGGTGGCCGGCGACGCCGCGGCGACCTATCAGCAGGCCATCCGGGCCTCCATCGAGTTCTGGCACGGTGTCGACAAGACGGGGCTGAACATCACCGATCGGGTCATCGAGAACTTCCTGGCCAACGTGCCCTACGACGGGACGCTGAAGGCGATCCTCGACCAGAAATATGTAGCGCTCTTCTGGGTGGGATTCGAGGCCTGGGCCGATTACCGGCGGACGGGGTATCCCGAACTGGTCATCGGTACGGGAACCTTCAACGATCACATCCTGCCGCGGCGTCTGGTCTATCCGACCAACACCATGGAGACCAACCGCGAAAACTACGAAGAGGCACTGGCCCGCCTGCGCAACGTCTACGGCGGCGATGACGACATGAAGACTCCGCTGTGGTGGTCGCTGGAGGCCGTCGAGCGGGGAATTCGGTAAACCCAAAGAAATGCTAAAGCACATGAAAACGATATTATATCATATTTGGAACTGGGCCTTTTGGCGCACTTTTCTGCTGCTGATGGCGGGAGTGATGTTCGCCGGCTGCGAGAAGGACGAGACGACGGAGAAGTATCTCTATCTGCTCGATCCCGACCGGAATCCGCTGGAGGAGCTCTCCTACGGCGTCAGCGGAGGGAGGCAGGATTTTCTGATGTACTCGAACTACGGCCATTGGCAGCTGATTCCCACCTATGCCGAGGACGCCGGGTGGATCACCTTCTGGCCCACCGAAGGGGTGGGAGATGCCCGTTTCTCGACGCTCGTCAAGGAGAACAAGACCGCCTACCGGCGTTACGGCGAGTTGAACGTCGTGGTCGACGGCAAGTCGGTCATGGTCCTGAAATTCAACCAGGAGGCAGCCGAGCCCGTTTTGGAGGTCGACATGGGCGAAGCCGGCAAGACGGTGTCGGTCAAGGGCGAGAGCTTCACGGTCAACGTGACGTCGAATGTCGACTGGGTGGCCGAACTGGTCGATCCCGAAGATGCTTCGTGGGTCAGCATCGGGGAGTTCACCGACCGTACGCAGACCTTTGTCTGCGCAGCCAATGAGGGCGACGTCGCCCGGGAGGCGCGTGTCCGCATCCGGGCTTACGGCACTTCGCTGTCGCGCGAGTTCGTGATCTATCAGGCCGACCGGACCACGGCCTTCGAAAACGCTCGGCAGATCCCGATCTCCGACCTGCTGGCAATGGGCGAGGGCAAGATCTCCGAGAATGTCTATGTCGTGGGCAGTGTCATCAGCGACCGCACGACACGCAACTATCCGGTAGCCTACGGGAAGAATGGCGAAAATCCCGCCAATACGATGTTCATTCAGGATGCCGATGCGGGTCTGTGGATCGAGCTCGAGAACGAGGCGGACAATACCTACGATCTGAACGATCGGGTGACCATCCACATGTATGGTCAGATCATCGCCCGCGACGCCTATACGAACGGTCTGAAGATCGACCGGCTCTCGTCGTCGGCCGTACAGACCTCCGAACCGGGTCCGGCGGTCGAGCCGATCGTCCTGGACGACGTCTCGCAGCTTTCGCACTACGAGAACCGGCTGGTGACGCTCCGCAACGTGGAGTTTGCACTGCCTTACGGTACGCTGGTCAATATCAACGAAGCGGGTTATCTGGGTGTGGAACAGAACGCAGCCTACCAGGCTTCGGCCGATTACAACGACCTGACGATCGAGTACGGCCACTACGTGCGCGACGCACACGGCAATACGACAAAGCTCTACACCACGTGGTCGTTCACCGAACGGGCGCTGTCGATGATGCCCGAGGGTGCGGGCGACATCACGGGAATCGTCAACAAGCGCTACAAGTGCAACGTGTACGACGGCCGCGACGAGAGCCGCCACAAGGTGGAGTCCTGGTGTATCCGCGTCCGCCACGAATCGGACATCACCAACTTCGATGCCGATCCCGCCACGCGCCTCTCGAAGACGATCATGCAGATCGGGCCGTGGACCGACAACAAGGGGGCGCTGCCGACCGTCATGGCCTCTGTCGGACAGGGACAGCTCAAGCATTCGGTGGGTGTCGACGTCCTGGGTTCGACCTCGGGCAATACGCAGCAGATGTACCTTGCCTGGGCTCATGCCCGCTGCACGGCGGCAACCTGGAACGAGCAGACCGGCAGTTGGCTCCCGACCTACGGCAACACGAAGGGCGTACAGTACATCGCCCTGATGGCGCAGAACTGGTGGAAGAACACCTCGGCGGTGAATTCCGATACCGACGGCTGCTGCTGGATTCTTTCGAATCTCTCCACGGCGGGCTATACGGGGCAGATCTCGCTCCAGTTCACGGCTTCGAGCAATACGCTGGGCCCGATGTACTTCCAGATGGAGTGGGCCGAGACGGACGATGCGAAGGAGTGGACCCCGATCGGTTACGAGTATGTCGCCTCCAACTGGCACAGTTGCATCCATGCTCCCGAGTACCTCTTCGTGCTCCCCGATGAGCTGAAGGACCGTGCAAGCTTCGCAATCCGTCTCCGCGCCACGCGTCAGCGGAACGCCAGCGACAACGAGGATACCGCCGAAGGAACGAGCCGTCTGGGCATCATCCGCATGTCGTGCCTGGATATGTAGAACCCGAAAAATGCAAAAAAGAGTATGAAATATTCGTTGTATCTGTTGAGAATGCTCCTGTTGGCGACCTGTCTCTGGTCGCTGACGGGCTGCTCCGAAGAGGAGCCGAAGGAGTTCGTGCAACCCGATCGGCTGGTCCGCAATCTCTATCTCGCCTCCGTGATGAGTGTCTACGAGGGGCAGCAGCTCACGCTGCAGGGCCGGGGCTTCGAGGCGGGCGATCTCCTGTCGCTCCGCGCCGAGGGGCTGCGCGTCGAGATGCCGGTCGGCAACGTGACGGACAAGACGGCAAGTGTCGTCGTGCCGGCGGAGCTGGTCCGCGGCACTTACGAGGTTTACGTGGTTCGCGGTTCCGCGGAGCAGTATGTCACCACGGTCCGTATCTATCTGACCATCGACCAGGAGGTCCCCGACAAGGAGGGCTACAACCTCAAGGGAATCGTCTATTGCGGGGATCGGGGCGTGGCCGGTGTGCGGGTCTCCGACGGTATCGAGACCACGGTGACCGATGAAAACGGTTACTATTGGCTCGCGTCGGCCAAGTCGCTGGGCTATGTTTTCATCACGCTGCCCTCGGGATACGAACCGGCGGTCTTCGACAGCGACATGATGGGATTCTGGGCCGGACTGACCGCCGGAACCGATGTCTGCGAGGTGCACAATTTCGAGCTCGTGGAGGTGGACAACGACCGCCACGTGATGCTGGTGGGCTCCGACCTTCATCTGGCCAACAAACAGAATGACCTGAATTTCTTCAGCAACGGATTCCTCGCCGAAACGCAGGCGTTTGCCGATTCGAGTCCGCTGCCGGTCTACTGCCTGATTGCGGGCGACATGACCTGGGACCGCTATTGGTACGACAACGACTTTGCAATAGCCGATTACAAGCGGCTGTTGTCCTCCAGCGGTTATACGGTTCCGGTCTTCCACACGATGGGCAACCACGACAACGATCCCTATGTCACGGGCGACGTCCTGGGACAGACGCCCTATTGCAATACGCTGGGTCCGAACTACTATTCGTTCAACCTCGGGCGTGTGCACTATGTGGTGCTGGACGACATCGACTGGATCAATACCGGCGGTGCGGAGGGGGTTGTCGGAGACCGCAATTTCAATGCGCTGGTTTCGCTGGCTCAGATGGAGTGGCTGGCCGACGACCTGGCTGCCGTAGAGGACAAGACGGCTCCGCTGGTCATCTGCCTCCATGTGCAGCTTCATGGGAACTACAACTCCTCGTTCACCAACGTTCCCCGCATGTCCAGCACGACGGGCGGTACGGCCGCCCTGTTGAAGGCCGTCGAAGGCTTCTCCGACGTACACTTCATCACGGGCCACACGCACTACAACAGCACGATGGTCATTGACGACGGGATCATCGAGCACAATACCGCTGCGGTGTGCGAGACCTGGTGGTGGAGCAGTTTCTACTCCAACCGTGCGATCTGCGTGGACGGGACCCCGGCCGGTTACGGCGTCTACACCTTCTCGGACAAGAAGGTCGAGTGGTACTACAAGGGGATCGGCGAGGAGCCTGACTGCCAGTTCCGCAGCTACGACATGAACGTGGTCAAGGCCCATCTGAACACCAACCTCTACAAATCCTACCTCTCGAAATATCCGAGCCGTACGAACGGCGGATACGACTATGCGTCGGTCGGTGAGAACGAGGTCTTCATCAACGTCTGGAACTACGATCCGCAGTGGCGTGTCGAGGTCTTCGAGAATGACGTGTCGTTGCCGGTCAAGCGGTTGCTCCAGCGCGATCCGCTCCACACGATCGTCTTCGACATCCCGCGTGTGGAGCAGGGGGCCGATGCCACCTCCGACTGGGCTTCGTGTCCCATGTCGCACATCTTCTCGGTGCAGGCGTCCAGTGCGACCAGCACGCTTGAGATCCAGGTGACCGACCGCTTCGGCAATCGGTGGAGCGAGCAGATGGTGCGGCCGAAGGCCTTTACGAAGAGTATGAAATAATCGAAAATACAGAAACGATGAAAAGAGATCTATTGAATCGGATCCGAACGTTGTTCCTCGTGCTGGCCGGCGTGTGGTTCGCGGCATGCAGCGAGTCCGAGGTTGAGGAGCCGACCCTTGGGGTCAATACGACGAGCGTGAGTGCCAACAAGCGCGGTCTGACCTACGAGGGGGGCGACGTCACCTTCGAGGTCACGTCCAACGTCTACTGGGTCATCAACATCGACGAAGAGGCGGATTGGCTCACGGTATCGCCCCGTGCCGCCTACGGCAGCCATCAGGTCCATGTTACGGCCGCTGTGAATACGGGCGAGGCCCGTACGGCGACGCTTTACTTCGATTCGCTGGATGGTGTGACTACCCGGATCGAGGTGCGGCAGGGCTCGGCCGACGAACTGATCTATTATCTGCGGACGGGGATGGGAACGGAGCCAGTGAGTGCTCCGGTTGCGGTCTCCGACTTCTCGGAGTGGGGGGCCGACGGGGTAGGTGCGGCCGCGGCACTCTTCTCGGGAGTCCATGCCGAAGTGGTCTCCGACCTCGCCTCCACGGGCTATGAGGCTGCGACGGGCGGCAATGCCGTGCTGCTGGCTGATGCCGCTGGAGTTGAGGATGGACAGGCTCCCTCGTTCTCGGTCAGCGGCATATCGCTCATCGGCGACCGCTATTTCCGGGTCAAGGTCGGGGTTGCTCCCGTTTCGGGACAGCCGGATGATGCGCAACTGCGGTTGTTGGCCGGGAACGGCGGCGACGAGTTCATTGAGGTGCCCTGTGAATGGTTGGAGTCCGAAGCGGAGAGCGCCTGGAAGGAGCTCCTTGCCTGCTTCTATGTTCCCGAGGAGACCGAGAGCCTCGACCTGCGCATTGAAAACACGGGCGGCGCCTGCTGTCTGGACGATTTCCGCTTCTACGAGGGAAATGTGGGCGAGGGCCATGAACTCGTTTTCCAGGTCGGGGCCGACGACGGTCTGCCCGAAGGACATGTCTATTTCGAGGATGATTTCAGTTGGGTGACCGATGTCTACGGCGGAACCGATTATGTCGGGACCTGGCCGACGCCGCTCACGGCCGAGCAGTATTGGAATGGCGTGACGGCTGCCGCTTTCGGTGACGAGGCCTACAATACGCTGATCAATTCGGGCTGGGTGACCGACGACAACAAACTCAAGGAGCGGGTCTACCTGCGGATCGGCTACATCAAGATGGGCCGGGGCTCGAATGCCGCGGGCTGCGGTGGCGGTCTGGTGACCCCGACGCTGGAGATCAAGCACAACTGCACGGCCAACGTGAAGGTGAGCTTCGATTGCTGCATCTACGTCTCTTCGGGCGGCTCGTGGGATCCTTCGACCATGCAGGTGCGCGTCATCGGCCCGGGGACGATCAACGACGACGTCTCGACGGTGAAGCTCTTCGAGATGCAGACCGCGACCCCGATGCAGTGGGAAACCAAGGAGTGCATCGTCTACGGCGCGACGGACCAGACGCAGATCGTCTTCGAGTCGGTCGAGGAGGTCAAGGCGAATCGTTGGTTCTTCGACAACGTCCGTCTGGTGAAGGCCGGAGCCGACGAGCAGCCTCCCGTGGAGCTGATTCCGCTCGATGTGCCCGAGGTTACCTACGATCAGGATGGGTCGACGGCCAGTTCGGTGCGTTTCAGCTGGCAGGCCGTGGAGAATGCCGCCCGGTACGAATATACGTATACCTGTCTGAATTGCGGCGAGGTCGTCGAATCGCGGAGCGGCGAGACGACGGAGCCGAGCGTGGTGTTCGACGGGCTGATTGCCGGGACGAGCTGTTCGCTGACCGTACGCGCCCTCCCGGCTGAAGAGGATGCGACCTATGAGGCCTCGGAGTGGAGCGATCCGGTCGAAGGTGCGGTCAAGAGCTCCGTGACGGGTGTCGATTCGCATCCGGTGGGATATGCCCTGCTCGAAGACGACCTGTCGTGGGTGACGGTGGGCGTCTATGGCCAGGAGAGCTTCGTGGATACCTATCCGGGCAATCCGGACGGCATCCGTTTCGACAAGGTTTCGGCAGCCGGAAAGGCGCTGCTCGAAGAGAAGGGCTGGGAGATGACTTCGAGCAACTCCGCCGCCTATCTGTATGACGGAAGCATCAAGTTGGGAACCTCGTCGGCCGTGGGGTCGGTCTTCACGCCCCGGGTTGCGGCCATCGATCCGGGGACGAAGGTCAACGCCGAGGTGATTGTCGGCGGTACGGCCTTCCTCGGGACCAACGACTATTACGACGATGATGCGGCCGCCATTACGATCGAGGGTGACGGAACCTTCGAGGATGGTTCGAAGTGTGTGGAGTTCCGCATGGGCAGTTGGAACGACTGGGTGCGCCACCGCTTCGTCGTGCGCGACATTACCGCTGCGACACGCTTCCGCCTCGAATCGCGAACGGCGGCGAAGGGTCGTCTCTTCTTCAATTATCTCGGGGTGGTGAAACTCGACGACGCCTATTCGTCGGCTTCGGAGCTCCCGCAGCTGGAGACTCCGGGGAGTGTCACCGCGTCGGAAGCCTCGGCTTACGGTTTTGACCTGAGCTGGACGGCGGTGCCCGATGCAACCGACTATACCTATTATGTTGTGCGTCCCGACGGCCGCACGGTGGCAACGGGCAAGAGTTGGGAACCGCATGTACATATCGGCGGGCTCGACGGCAAGAGCGTCGCGGGACACCCGTACTTCAACGTGCGGATCGTGGCCAACCACATGAACTACGACTCCGGCAAGCAGGAGATTCCGCAGACTTACCGTTCGTCGGAGAGCTCGCGGGCGCTGCAGGTCCAACTTGTCGAGAGCACGGCTAAGGTCTACTTCCAGGACGATTTTTCGTGGATCGACCCGGCGGGTGGGAGTGCCCTGCTGGCGACCAATACGGACTGGATCAATACCTATTGCACGACGGATACAATGATCCGTTTCGACAAGCTGGAGGAGGAGGGAACCTCGCTCCACGGATGGAGTTATGACAGCAGCAAAAAGAGCGTCTATACGCGTCCCGGATATATCCACCTGAACTCCTCGTCGGCGCAGGGCCTGCTGATCTCGCCCGCCCTTACGGCCATTTCGGGAACCGATGATGTGGAGGTGTCGTTCGATGCCACCTACTTCTACCAGTATTTCTCGAAGACGGCGGATACGAACAAGACCCTGACGATCGCTTTGCGCGGGGCCGGAACCATCGAAGGGGCAACGGACGGCGTGTTGACCGTCACGCTCTCGCGGGGCAATGCCTGGGAGAGCTTCACTTTCCGCATCCTGGGCGCCGATGCTACGACACAGGTGCTGTTCGGGCCTGCGGTTGCCAGCAAGAACCGGGTTCAGTTCGACAATTTCCGGGCCGTTTCGTTGACGAAGTAACCGATCGATAAAAACACGATAAAAACAGAAGAACCATGAAATTGAAAATTTGGAAATACACCCTGCTGTTCCTCTCGCTCGTGGGGTTGGCGTTCCCGGCGGCGGCCTGGGACCGCACGCGCCACGATGCCATCGCTGCGATCGCCGAACAGCATCTGACCCGCCGCGCCAAACGCAACATCGCCCGTTATCTGGAGCACTCCATCGTCTACTATGCCTCCTACATGGACAAGCATCGTAACGCCCCGGGCTTCCGCGATATCGAGCATGTCAGCTATGTCGACGGGCAGATGCAATTGGTCGACACCCTGCGCGAGGGCAAGATGAATTGTGTCGTAGCGTTGATGCAGGCCTGCGATCGTCTGCGCAACTACCGGGAGATGGACGATTCACTTGTGCGGTTGAATCTGATGTATGTCATTCACATCGCCGGGGACATGCATTGCCCGAGTCATGTGAAGTATCCGGGGTGTAAGAGCGGTCGGGCCGTGCTCAACGGCAAGAAGATGTCCTACCATGCCGTATGGGACTGGGGCGTGCTCGATCGGGCGCATGGCTGGAGCTATTCGGAGTACCGCGAACAGTTGGACACTCATTCAAAACGTGAGCGTCGGGCCATAGCGGCCGGGACTCCGCGCGAATGGGTGCATGAGACGGCCGTCGACTGCCGGGTGATCTACGACTGGCAGCGGCCCGACGAGGTGTACGACAATGCTTTTGTGCAGGATACCTACCTGCTTGCTGAACGGCAGCTTGTCCGGGCGGCTTACAGACTGGCAGCGCTGCTCAACGAATTGTTCGGGTGACCCCCCCCGGAATACCGAATGTGAAGAAGAAGAGTGCCCCGGACGCTGGGGCACTCTTCTTTTTTGAGGATGGAAGCGATGTGCAAGGTGTGTCTGCGGGCCGAAGCGGTGGGCGGCGTACCCGGTGCGTACCCGGTGCCATACCCGTGCGTATCTGGCGTGCCCCCCCCCTCGTGCAGACCCCCAAAAAAGCAAAACCCCGCTGAACGCAAGTTCAGCGGGGTTTTCCGTGCCCAGGACAGGAATCGAACCTGCACGCCTTGCGGCACACGCACCTGAAACGTGCGCGTCTACCTATTCCGCCACCTGGGCATTGTTACCGGTGTCTTCCGGAATTGCGGTGTGCAAAAGTAATACTTTTTTCTGAATCCGCAACGGTTTTGATGCAAAAAAATTAAAAAAATCTATTTGCTGAAAAACCGGTACTGAAACAGAAGCAGATAGATCACCGCTACCGAGATGTATGCATCGGCCAGATTGAAGATCGCTCCGAAGAAATAGTTGTTGCTGTCGACCAGAAAACGCAGCACCCGCGGCACGCCGTTCCATTGGAAAAGCGGGAAATAGAACATGTCGACCACCTTGCCCATCATGAATCCGGCGTAATGGCCCCCGAATTCGGCGACGGTGTAGGGGGTCGACTCGGAGAAGATCAGCCCGTAGAAGGCACTGTCGAGGATGTTGCCCAGGGCGCCGGCGAAGATCAGCGCCAGCCCCACGATGACCCCTTTTGGCGTGGTCTCCCGTTTGCGCGAGAGGTGGCAGATGAGCCATCCGATGAATCCCACCATTACGATGCGCAGCAGTCCCAGGAGTAGTTTGCCCCAGTCGAATCCGCTGCCCGAGGCGATGTGCATGCCGAATGCGGCCCCCTTGTTCTCGATGAAGCGGAGTTGGAACCAGTCGGGAAAGACGATGATCGACTCGTCGAGATGCATGTGGGTCTTGATCCAGATCTTCAGGGCCTGGTCCGCGACGAGCAGCAGTATGACGAGCAGGGAGATTTTTTTCAGATTCATGGTTTTGGCGTTATTTGCGGCAAAAATAGTAAAAAATCTCTTTTTTCGGGGATTCGGGTGGAAATTCCGGTCGCTGCCTTCTGATTTTTGCGGAAAAAATATACCTTTGAAACCTTACTTTTTAAAAGTCACCTATGAGGAGCGTGTTTTTACTGTGCTGCCTGCTGGCAGCTGTCGCCTGTACGAAAGATTCGCTGGAGCAGCCGTCTGCCTCCGGGGCCCGGATTGTCGGATCTCCGGCTCCGGAGTATGCCCTGCAGGGGGTGTTGTCCGTCCAGCTCACTGCGGAGATGGCGCAGGCCGTAGCCCGGGCTCAGGGTGAAGCCGCTGCTACGCGAGGGGCCGTGCCGACCGTTTCCGGCGTGTCGTGGATTACAACCCCGACTGGGAGCCGATCTACGATCGCACGGGCATGAACCGCTGGTATCGGATTTCGTTCGACCCGGAGACCGATCTTGCCCGGGTGGGACAGCGTTTTGCCGGGCTGGAGGGAATTTCGGTGGTCGAATACGAGGTCCATCCGCGCCATATCCGCCCGATGTGTACCGGTCCGGCCGTTCCCGCGCATGCGGGGCTGCTCCCCGAGCGGGCGGAAACCCGTGCCACGCAGTTGATGAACGATCCGTTGTTGTCCGGGCAGTGGCACTTCGAGAACAACGGTGCGGATCAGTACTTTTCCACGCCCCGGGCCGGGGCCGACATTGATCTGGTCGATGCCTGGAACCTCTGTACGGGCAGTGAGGAGATCATCGTGGCGGTGATCGACGAGCCGGTGCAGACGACCCATCCCGATCTGAAGGCCAACATCTGGTCGAATCCGTCGAATCCCGACGAACACGGTTACAACTTCTGGGACGACAAGGCCGAGCTCGACTGGCGGACGGCGACCCAAGAAGATGGTCAATGGGTCTACGCCGACCACGGCACCCATGTGGCCGGCGTCATCGCCGCGGTGAACAACAACAGCCGGGGTGTTTGCGGCATTGCCGGAGGGCGCAGCGGCCGGGGCGGCGTGAAGATCATGTCGTGCCAGATCATGGGTTACAGCAACGGCGACACCTCGGACAATCCCATCGTCAAGGCCTTCGAGTACGCCTGGACCCACGGCGCCATCATCGCCCAGAACAGTTGGGGATATGACTTTTCCGACGTCTCGTCGAACGAAGCCGCCTCGGACTGGGAGCGGAACTACGGCGTGATCCGCACCGCGATAGACACCTTCATTGCGGGGGCCGGTTCGCAGAACCCCAACTCGCCGCTCGACGGGGGGCTGGTAATCTTCGCTGCGGGAAACGACGGCGACCGGATCGGTGACGTGAAGACCTACCCGGCCTCCTACGGACCGGTGATTGCCGTCGGAGCCATGGACTGGGCCTTCCGTCCCTCCTATTACACGGATTACGGAACGTGGGTCGACATCACGGCGCCGGGCGGCGATCTCTACGTCGAGCCGGCCGGGAGTCGTTCGTATTACATCGACGCCGAGGTTCTGAGCACGATCCTCTGCGACGACGAGATGAATTTCCAGGACAAACGCAAGGATGATGCGCTTTATGGTTACGGTTTCATGCAGGGGACCTCGATGGCATGTCCGCACGTCTCGGGCGTAGCGGCGCTGGGGCTCTCCTATGCCGCACAGTTGGGGCGCAAATATTCGGTCGAGGAGTTCAAGGCGATGCTGTTGAGTTCGGTCTACGGCATCGACGACTACTTTACCGGCACCAAGGAGGGGATCACCGTTCCGAGTCTGACGGCCTACCGCGGCAAGATGGGGGGCGGATGTGTCGACGCCCTCAAGCTGCTGCTGGCCGTGCGGGGGACACCGGCTGTCTGGGTTCCGACCGGGCAGACGACCGAGATCGACTTTGCCCCCTTCTTCGGTGGAGACCGCAGTGCCGTCGAGTTGCAGTCGGCCACGCTCGAATCCCCCGAACAGTTGGGGCTGACCGTCAAACAGCTTGCCATCACCGGCAGCCGGATCTCGTTCCGCTGTCCGAAATCGGGAGTCTCGGTGCTGCGCATCCGGGCCATGGCCGGGGATACCTCCCTGACGCGGGAGTTCGCGCTTGTGTCGCGGGCCGGTCTTGCCGGCAACGGCGGTTGGCTGTGACCGCACTACGGTCGGCCGTTTCGGGGATCCGGCTTGTTCATGGAGGCAGGGTGTTTCGTCCGGCAGATCATTCGGCTGTACTCTTCTTGCAAGAACTGCCAAGGCTGCCCTTTTTATATAAAGGTAAGATCCGTTCCGGAAGGGTAGAAAGTAATTTTTCTGAAAAAAAGAGTTCGAAATATTTGCAGTTACCGAAAAAGTCGCTACCTTTGCATCCGCATTTGAGAAATCAACGGTTCTTGCAAATAGGTTGAAGGTTTACAATAAAGGAGCCTGAAACGGTTTGCAGCTGAATTTCAACAGGATGCAAGGTTCTTAAAAAGGCTGGCGGGAAGGCATGGCGTGAGCATGTTTCGAACTCGATCCAAGGTGCCGCAGGCGTCTTGGAAAAATTTTCTGAAAAGACTTGCGAGATTGAAAAACAGTTCTTAACTTTGCAGTCCCTTTCGCAGTGAAACCTTCGGGTGGTGTGAAAATAAATCTTGAAAAAGATTTGCAGGATTCAAAAATAGTCTCTATCTTTGCAATCCCTTTCGCACTGAAATGCGAAGCTTTTTTAAAGTGGTTCTTTGAATTACTGGTTATATTTTGAGAGCAAAATTGTAGTATTTATCTGTCAATTTCCTTTAAAGGAAACGAATAGTCAGGACTCTAACGAAACATTTATATTTTATACAATGGAGAGTTTGATCCTGGCTCAGGATGAACGCTAGCGGCAGGCCTAACACATGCAAGTCGAGGGGCATCGGGATTGAAGCTTGCTTCAATTGCCGGCGACCGGCGCACGGGTGCGTAACGCGTATGCAACCTACCCAGAACAGGGGGATAACACTGAGAAATTGGTACTAATACCCCATAATATATTGGAAGGCATCTTCCGATGTTGAAAACTCCGGTGGTTTTGGATGGGCATGCGTTGTATTAGCTAGTTGGTGAGGTAACGGCTCACCAAGGCGACGATACATAGGGGGACTGAGAGGTTAACCCCCCACATTGGTACTGAGACACGGACCAAACTCCTACGGGAGGCAGCAGTGAGGAATATTGGTCAATGGACGCAAGTCTGAACCAGCCATGCCGCGTGCAGGAAGACGGCTCTATGAGTTGTAAACTGCTTTTGTACGAGGGTAAACTCGATTACGCGTAATCGACTGAAAGTATCGTATGAATAAGGATCGGCTAACTCCGTGCCAGCAGCCGCGGTAATACGGAGGATCCAAGCGTTATCCGGATTTATTGGGTTTAAAGGGTGCGTAGGCGGTTTGATAAGTTAGAGGTGAAATACCGGGGCTTAACTCCGGAACTGCCTCTAATACTGTTGGGCTAGAGAGTAGTTGCGGTAGGCGGAATGTATGGTGTAGCGGTGAAATGCTTAGAGATCATACAGAACACCGATTGCGAAGGCAGCTTACCAAACTATATCTGACGTTGAGGCACGAAAGCGTGGGGAGCAAACAGGATTAGATACCCTGGTAGTCCACGCAGTAAACGATGATAACTCGCTGTCGGCGATACACGGTCGGTGGCTAAGCGAAAGCGATAAGTTATCCACCTGGGGAGTACGTTCGCAAGAATGAAACTCAAAGGAATTGACGGGGGCCCGCACAAGCGGAGGAACATGTGGTTTAATTCGATGATAC
>NZ_LR027382.1:1937500-2080000 GCF_900604385.1 Alistipes megaguti
GCTGATGCTGGCGCTGGGTATGGTCTTTACGGCCGCGGCCCAGACCCGCGTCATCTCGATCAATCTGCGGAATGTGACGGTCAAGGAGTTTCTCTCCGCGATCGAAACCCGCAGCAACTACACCTTCGCCTACAACAATGCGGACATCGATCTGACGGCCCTCGTCAGCGTCAGGGCCGAATCCGAAGAGATCGTCTCGATTGTCAACCGCGTGCTCGGCCCTCAGCATCTCGAGGCCCGCATCGAGGGTAACCGCGTGCTCCTTTCGCGGGTGGCGCGCCCGGCAGCCGCTGCGGAAAACCGGGAATCGCAGCGCGGCGTTATCACCGGACGCGTAACCACCGTCGCGGGCGATCCGGTCGTCGGAGCCAGTGTCATCGTCAAGGAGACCTCCGTGGGTACCGTCACCGGCCTCTCGGGCGAGTATTCGATCTCGGCCCGCCCCGGTCAGACCCTTTCGTTCGCCTTCCTCGGCTTCGATACGAAGGAGGAGACGGTCGGCTCGCGTACGGTCATCGACGTCACGCTCCAGGAGGACAACAAACAGATCTCCGAAGTGGTCGTCGTGGGCTACACCCCCATGCGCAAGAGTGACTTCACGGGTTCGATCGCCAGCGTCAAGGCCAGTGAACTCTCCGTGACGGCGCCCACCGTCGGACAGTCGCTCGTCGGCAAGGTCGCCGGCGTCGAGGTCCACCAGACCAGCGGCGCCCCGGGCGACGGCGTGTCCATCCGCGTGCGCGGTGTCAACTCCCTGTCGGCCAGCAGCGACCCGCTCTACGTCATCGACGGATATCCCGCCTCGGAGGATGTCTTCATCAACCCCAACGACATCGAATCGATCGATATCCTGAAGGATGCCGCTTCGGCCGCCATCTACGGTTCGCGCGGTGCCTCGGGCGTGGTGCTCATCACCACCAAGCGCGGCAAGGAGGGGCAGGCTGCCCGCGTCAGCTACGACTTCTCGTACGGTATCCAGCAACTCGATCACAAGGTCGATCTGTTGAACGCCACGCAGTTCCGCGATCTGCTGATCGACGCCCGCAACAACTCCTACCGGCTGCGCGCTACGGCCGCCGGCGTTTCGTGGAGCCCCTATGACGACAATACGGTCCGTGCCGGTAAGGGCTTCTCGCTGGCCGAGGTCGGCATCCCCGAGATGTTCTACGACTTCACGACCCGTACGCCCGTCACGCCGCAGTACGACACCGACTGGCAGGATGCCCTCTTCTCCAATGCCGGCATCATGCGCCACAACATCTCCGTCACGGGCGGCACGAAGGCCATCCGCTACATGGCCAGCGTCGGTTACATGGATCAGGACGGTATCATCGCCCCCTCGAACCATAACCGCATCAACGCCCGGTTGAATCTCGATGCGCAGATCTCGAAACGCTTCTCGGTGAGCCTGAGCTACTCGATGTACGACGCCAGGAACCGCGTGGTGCAGGCCGAGGGCCGCATGATCAACGACGGCGTGATCCAGAGTGCGCTGATGTACCTGCCCAACCTTCCCGTCTACGACGAGTCGGGTGACTACGCACGCAGCGCCATGATCGCCATGAAGAACGACTGGGGCATCAACTTCCCCGAAAACCCGCTGGCCATCGCCCACGAACTCGACATTCAGGAGAAGATGTCGCGTCACAACCTGAACGTCAATCTGGTCTACGAGTTCATCCCCGATCTGAAGCTCTCGGCACGCCTCGGGCAGCAGTGGTACACCTACCGCTACTTCTACTATCGTCCGATGAGCCTCGGACGCGACTCGGCCGTGGCCTACAGCGACGCCCTGAAGCCCTACAACATCGCCCGCACCACCTCGACCTATGACGTCGACCGCCTGGGCGAGTTCATGCTCAGCTACAAAAAGGAGCTCGGCCGTCACCACTTCGATGCCCTGGCCGGCTACACGCTCCAGAAGAAGACCTACGACCGCCTGGGTGTCGAGGCCACGGGATTTGCCGACGACCGCATCCACGAGGTGACGGCCCACGGCGCCGAGGCCACCGACATCAAACTCTACGATACGCGCAAGGCCGGTTGGTCGATGATGTCGTTCCTGGCGCGTGTGAACTACGCCTTCGACGACCGCTACACCTTCACCGCCTCGTTCCGTGCCGACGGTTCGTCGCGCTTCGGCGTCGACAGCCGCTGGGGCTACTTCCCCTCGGTATCGGCCGGATGGACCCTCTCGAACGAGCCCTTCCTGAAGGAGGCCCTCGACCACATCGCCACGATCCGCGTGCGCGCCAGCTGGGGTAAGAGCGGTAACAACGACATCGGCAACTACGCCAGCATCGCCTCGATCTCGACGGGCAGCTACGCCTTCGGTTCAACACCCGTGTCGACCACCTACGAAGGTTCGTTCGCCGATGCCGCCCTGGGCTGGGAGACCACCACGCAGACCAACATCGGTCTCGACCTCGGATTCTTCGACGGCCGCCTGAACATCATCGGTAACTACTACAACTCCTTCTCGTCGGATATCCTCTACGACTATCCCATCTCCTCGATCTCGGGTGCCACCTCGACGAAGACCAACCTCACCTCGGCCAAGATCCGCAACCGCGGTTTCGACCTGCAGCTCGACGCCCGTCTGCTGACCGGCAAGGTCAAGTGGAACGTCAGCACCAACATCTCGGTCAACCGCAACAAGGTGGTCAGCATGGGCGGTCTGGACGACATCATCTCCACCACGGAGCGCTCCGTCGGTTCGCACATCACCAAGGAGGGTTATCCGATCGGTTCGTTCTACGGCTACAACGCCATCGGCATCATGTCGAAGGCCGATTACGCCAATGCGCTGCTCGACCGCGAGGTCTATCTCCAGAACGGCAACAAGTTCCCCGAGGGCTACCAGCTCAAGGGCCCGGCCGTCTCCTCCTATTCGCTCGACGCCCTGTCGTACGGCAACGCCATCTGGGAGGATGTCAACGGCGACGGCATGATCACCACCGACGACAAGACCATCATCGGCGATGCCTATCCCGACTTCACGGGCGGCTTCTCGACCAACCTCTCGTGGAAGGGACTCGACTTCAGCGCCAGCTTCGTCTACTCGTACGGCGGCGAGGTGATCAACTTCCAGGACTACTACCTCTACAACATGGAGGGTTCGGGCAACCAGTACGCCATCGTGGCCGACCGCTACATCTCGGACGAGCAGCCCGGACGCAACAACGTCCCCATCGCTTCGCGTATCTCGACGCCCAACACGTCGCTCAAGCTCTCGTCCTACTACGTCGAGGATGCCTCGTTCCTGCGCTGCGCCAACATCACGCTCGGCTATACGCTGCCTTCGCGCTGGATGAACAAGCTGCGCATCTCGTCGGCCCGCATCTACTTCAGCGGCGACAACCTCTTCACCATTACGCCCTATCGCGGCTACAACCCCGAGGTCTCCTACAAGACCAGCAACCTGATGCCGGGCTTCGACTGGGGCTGCTACCCGCTTTCGCGCATCTACTCGATCGGACTGAATCTTACCTTCTAATCCCAGGATGACCATGAAAATCAAACAGATATTTGCCCTGTTGGCCGCTTCGGCCGCATTGGCCTCGTGCAGCTTCCTCGACGAATACGACCCCAATGCCACCACGGCCGGCAACTTCTATACTTCGGAAGCCGATATTCAGACCTCGCTCAACGGTGTCTACCAGTCGCTTACGCAGAGCTATTACTATCCGTACAACTACTACTTCACCGACGTGCGCGCACACGTCACCGTGGTGACCGACAGCGGTGCGAGCAGCGGTATTCCCTACCAGTTCTACAACTACACCCTCACCGAGGAGAACCAGTATGTCTACAACCGCTACACGCAGCTCTTCAAGAGCATCTCGCGCGCCAATACACTGCTGGCCCACCTCGACGACGTGAGCTACTCGACGCCCGAGGCCCGAAATACGTACGAGGCCGAGGCCCGCTTCATCCGGGCGCTGACCTACTTCCATCTGGTCACCGAGTGGGGTGATGTGCCCCTGGTGCTCAAGCGTCTGGAGACCAAGGACGAGGTCGAGGCCAACAACTACCGCCGTCCCAAACGCGAGGTCTACCAGGCCATCTTCGACGATCTGGACTATGTGTTGCAGAGTCCGCTGACCGATTTCCAGCCGGCCGCCGAATGCGGTCGTGCCAGCAAGGCCGCCGCAATGGCCCTCTATGGCAAGGTGGCGCTGCAGTGCGCCTGCGACGAGGATCTGGCTTCCGAGAAGTCGCAGTTCCTCACCACGGCCATCGACAAGCTGGGGCAGGTCTGGGGCATGCGCCCCTTCAGCGAGCTGGCCGACATCCCCTACAACCAGCTCTGGGATCTCTCGACGCAGAAATCCTGCCCCGAAAGCCTCTTCCAGGTCAACTTCGTGCAGGGCAACGCCGATCTGGGCTCGATCTGGAACTATCAGTTCGGACCCAGCACCACGGGCATCACCTCCTACAAGATCGGTCAGATGCACAACATGACCACGCCGGAGGTCTACGCTTCGTTCGACGAGAAGGACGTGCGTCGCAACTACCTGCGGTCGACGACCGTAGCCGGCGTGACCTATTACCACACGATGAAGTATGCCGATCTGGAGTGCGGCGCCAACGGTTACGGCGGCAACAACTGGATCGTGCTGCGTTATGCCGACGTGGCGCTGATGCTGGCCGAGGCCTATTACTGGCAGGATCAGGCCGAGCAGGCCAAGACCTATCTGAACATGGTGCGCAAGCGCGCCGGTCTGGGCGACTGGTCGGGCAGCGACCTGCGGCAGGGAATCTACGACGAACGCCTCTTCGAGTTCATGCAGGAGGGCCTGCGCTGGCAGGACGTGCGCCGCATGTACACGAACCAGGAGCTCATCGAGCACTACAACGCCATCAATTCCAACTTCTCAGTCAAGGATCTGCTGCTGCCGATTCCCTACAACGAGCGGGTGCTTAATCCCGACGGGCTCTATCAGAATCCGGGTTACAACGTCGACTAAAACACGGAAAAATGAAATTGCTGAAACTGAGACTGTGGCTGGTGGCCGGGATGGCGGGTTTGATTCTCCCGGCGTGTGGAAGCGGGGATGAGGATGCCGCTGCGCCCGAAAAGACCTCGGAGCTGGAGATCTGCTGGACGCCCGAAGCGCCGGCTGTCGAACAGACGGTGAGTTTCTCGCTCGGGGGCGACGTGGCGAATGTCCGCAGCGTGCTGTGGATATTCGGCGACGGGAAAACCGCCTCGGGCGGAGTCTCCACACCGGTCGAACACGCCTATGCCAAGGCCGGAGAATATGTCGTGAAGGCGGCCGTGACCCATCTCTCGGGTCCGATGACCGAACTCTCGAAGTCGCTGACGGTGAATAACACCGAAGCTGGAATGGTCGTCAGCAACGACTTCCCGGCCCGCATGGAGGAGGTGAGCTTCTCGCTCAACCACCTGGCCGGTGTCGAGCGTGTCGACTGGGACTTCGGCGACGACAGCGATCCGCAGTCGACCGCCTCGGCCTCGGAGATCCTCACGCACGCCTTCCAACGCGACGGGAACTTCACCGTCCGGGCCTCGATCACCTACGGCGACGGCCGCAGCGAGTCGCTGCAGCACGAGGTCGAGGTCAAGGGGCTGTCGCTGAGCTGGGCGTGCCGCAACTTCGACCGCTCGAAGATGTGGATCATGGCCCACCGCGGCAACACGCAGAACGGCTACAACCTGCCGCCCAACTCGATGGCCGCCTTCCGGGCCTGTGTCGAGTCGGGGTGTGTGGACTTCATCGAAACCGACGTCCAGATCACCCGCGACGGCGAGGTCATCTGTCTGCACGACAACTACCTGAACCGCTTCACCGACTACAACAGCTACTATTCGGGCAAGGGCATGGTGGCCGACTATACGCTCGAGGAGCTCGGGCAGTTCCGTCTGAAAACCTCCGACGGAAAGGTCTCCGGGGAGAAGATCCCCACGCTGGAGGAGGTTCTGCTGGAGTTCCGCGGCAAGGTGTGGTTCAACCTCGACAAGTGCATGGAGAACGACGTGAACATCGAGAAGGTCTACGACGTGGTGCGCCGCTGCGGATGCCTCGACCGCGTGCAGTTCTACATCTCGGACAATACCGACCGCGCCGACTGGCTCTCGCAGCAGGAGGTGCCCGGAATCCTCGCCCCGCACGCCAACAAGGAGTCGGCGCTGACGCTGATGACCGCCTACGAAAACACCTGGATGGTGCAGACCTCGACCGGGTATGTCACCCCGTCGTGGATTGCGGCGATCAACGCCCGGGCGCTGTCGGTGACGAACCTGCTCGACGCCGACGGCGAAAACTTCCACAACGGCAATACGACGCTCATGGAGAGCTTCGTGACGGCCGGTGTGCGGATGATCCAGTGCGACTATCCTGCCCAAATGGACGAATACCTGCGCGGCAGGGGCAAACGCTAAACCTTAAAACGACAAAACCAAGATCATGAAACGAATCATTTCCCTGTTGAGCGTCGTGTCGCTCCTGGCGCCGGGTGCCTGCTCGGAGAGCAACGACGACATGAATACCGTATATGACTCGGTCATCAACACCGATTTCACCCTCCCCGAGGGTGAAATCGTGGCCGGAATCACCCCGGTGACCTTTACCAATACCACCACGGTTGAGGGTACCACCGTGACCGACTATTTCTGGCACTTCGGATTCGCCGGCGAGGGCAACTGGAGCGAAGAGGCCCAGCCCGATCCGGTGGTCTACAAGACGGCCGGCGAGTATACCGTCACCCTGACGGCCTGGGGCGCCGACGGCAACCGCGCCACGGTGAAGAAGATCATCAAGGTACTGGCCGACAACGTGCTGCCGACGGCCGACTTTGCCTATGCCCCGATGATGGTCAACGTGGGCGACGAGGTGACCTTCACCGACCGTTCGACCGACTCGGACGGCCAGATCGTCTCCCGCAAGTGGACGCTTCCCGACGGTTCGACCTCCACGGCCGAAAGCCCCTCGTACACCTTCACCTCGGCGGGCATGTTCCGCGTGACGCTGACGGTGACCGACGACCGCGGCGGCGAAAGCAGCGTCACCAAGTCGGTCAACGTCCGTTCGGGCGACGTTGCGGACTTCACCCTGCTGTGGAGTACGGCGGTGGCTTCGGCCGAGGCGCTCTGCACGGCCAATGTCGTGACGGTGAGCGATCTGGGCTACATCTACGCCGTGACGGGCGATGGCAAGCTCGTGGCTCTCGATGCCAACGGCGACGTGGCCTGGGAGTATGACGCCGCGGCGCAGGACCAGGTATCGCTGACCCAGGAGATCGCCTATGCCTCGGTGGACAGCGACGGTACGCTCTACTGGGCGGCTCACGCCTACGGCACGGATCCCGTTCCGACGGTCTACGCCTTCGACGGCGCGACGGGTACGGTGCGCTGGAAGAACCAGACGGCCTATGCTTCGGGAGCCCGCATCGCCTACTCGACCCCCTGCATCACTCCGAGTCTGATGGTGGTCGGCAGCCGTGGTACGAACGGCGCCATCCGCGGTTTCGACAAGGCTTCGGGACAGAATACCGCCCTCGCAACGCCTGCAAACGGCGGCGCCACATCGGGAACCGTCATTCTGAAGAACGGTGTTGTGGTCTTTACCAATACGTCCGAATACGGTTACGGAATCATGGTTCCCGATGATCAGTTCGTCTGGTCGCCGGTTCCGACCTCCAACACCTTTGCTCCGAGCAAGACGCTTTCGGCCGGTCGCTGCCAGCCCTGTGTCGGCGCCGACAACTGCGTCTATCTGCCCGGCAAGATCAAGGAGGGTAGCGGAGGCACGTGGAATCTGGCCGCTTTCGACTGTACGAATCTGACGGCCTCCTCGGCCAAGACGCCCAAGTGGAGCGCGGCTCTCGACGGCGGTTTCGAACAGACGGGAGCCTCGCTGAGCGCCGACGGTCAGACCCTTTACATCGTGGCCGATGCCGTGACGCCTTCGGTGGTCTATGCCCTCAATACGACGAATGGCGCTACGCGCTGGTCCTATACGCTCGATGCGCAGAGCCGCAGTATCCCGGCCGTCGACAACCTCGGTCAGGTGCATGTCGTCACGCTCAGCGGTCATTACGTGGTTCTCTCGGCCGAGGGTGAGGTGGTCTGCGATGAGCAGATTGCCGACAGCTTCGAGGGTTCGGTTTCGATCGCCGAGTGGGGCTACGCCTATGTGCTGGGCAAGGATACCGCCGCCGGCAAGCTCAAGGTCTACGCCGTGGCACTGCCGGGTGTGAACTCCGCAGCCGATTCGGCCTGGTCGCAGTACGGCCGCAACGCCCGCCACATCAACTACCAGAAGTAACAACCGAAAAACAAACCGATATGAAAAAATACCTGATTCTTCCTCTGTGCGCGACGTTCTGCCTGACGGCGGGTTGCGCCGAGGATTTCCCCACGGTGCTCAACCACGACTATTACGAGGAGAATACGACGCCCGCCCAGCCCGACGTGACGGAGCAGACCGTGCGGCTGGGAACCTACAACCTCTGGATCTCGAACAAGGGTACGGGTGATTACCTTTGGACGAACCGCCGCGATGTGCTGGCGCAGTCGATCGTCAACAACGACTGGGACATCTTCGGATTCCAGGAGGCCAACGCCACGATTCAGTCCGAGCTGCCGAAGTTGGTGGCCGACAAGGGCGGCAACTACGAGTGGTGGTTCGTCGGACGCGATTCGCAGGACGGCAAGAGCGGTGAGGCTCTCGGCATCGCCTACGACCCGGACCGCTTCACGCTCAGTGACCAGCACTACTACTGGCTCTCGGAGACGCCCGACGAGATGAGCTACGGCTGGGACGAGCTGGGCTACCACCGCGTCGCCTGCTGCGCCGTGGTGACCGACAAACGCTACGGGAAGCAGTTCCTGCTGACGGTGACCCACCTGCCGCTGGCCGACATGGCCCGCTCGGAGGCCGCCAAGCTGATCGTCGAGCGTGAACAGATGTACAACAAACCGGGCATGCCCTCGGTGCTGGTGGGCGACATGAACGCCACGCCGGACGATGCCGCCTCGGCAACCTTCCGCACCTGCTGGAACGACGCCTATCAGGCGGTCGACGCCCGCTTCATAAGCGGTCCGGTGGGGACCTTCAACGGTCACAAGACCTCGACCGACCTCTCGGTTTCGACGGCCCGCATCGACTACATCTACACGCGCGGTTCGCTTGCGCTGAAGAGCTACCGGGTCGACAACTCGATCTACGGCGGCATCTATCCCTCGGACCACTGCCCGGTGAGCATCCAGGTCGACTTCAACTACGATGCACCGGAGCCTCCTCAGATCGAGGGTGCCGGTACGGAGTCCGACCCCTGGCAGATCAACTCCACGGCCGACTGGAACGCCGTGGCCGAGTCGATCAACGGCGCGGAGGCCGACGCCACCTATCTGACGACCCACTTCTATGCCCTGACGGCCGATATCGACTTCAAGGGACAGAGTCTCCTCCCGATCTCCTATGCGGCCTCGACGATCTATTTCCAGGGTGAGTTCGACGGCCGCGGGCACACGATCCGCAACGTGACGATGACCGCTTCGGGCTCCTCCTTCGGTCTGTTCGGCGCCAGTGACGGCCGGATCCACGATCTCAACGTGGAGGATCTCTCGCTCTCGACGGCCTTCAAGACGGCCGGCGGCGTGGTCGGCACGAACCGCGGCGTGATCGACGGCGTCACCTTCCGGGGTCAGATCGTCGGCACGGGGGAGGCCTCCGTTCTGGGCGGCATCGCCGGCCAGAATCAGGGCGTGATCGTCAACTGCGGCAATCGCGGCGGTTCGATCGAGGCCGTCGATCTGAACTCCGGAGCCAAGGGCGAGAACCTGGGCGGCATCGTCGGCCAGATCTCCAAGGGCTCGGACGGCGTGGGCAACTACGTGATCAACTGCTACAGCTGGATCGAACGCATCGCCTCGAACAACAACAACCTGGGCGGTATCGTCGGCATCGTCAGCGACGACAGCTTCGTCATCAACTGCTATGCGACACTGGCCGACGTCTCGCAGAACGGCTCCTACGCCTCGTCGGTGGGCTACAACAAGAAGGGCAACGTCTGGAATGTCTACGGCAACGAGGACTGTCCGTCGGATAAAGGTTGGATCGTGGGCAACGACTCGAAGAAGGCCGGTTCGGTCTGGGCCGAGAGTGTCGGTGCGCTGCTGAGCCTCGACGAGATGAAGTCCGGGGTCGTGACGGTGCCTTCGTCCGACGAGGAGTGCGCGTCGATGGTCGAGGCACTCAACACCGGAGCCGAACTCTATGACCAGCTGCCCGACGGCACGCTCCCGACCAAACCCGTGGTGAGCCTGCGCGAGTGGGTGGCTTCGGATACCTATCCCGTTCTGAAATAGTATGTATCGGCGGAAAAGCGTTCCGAAAGGAGGGCTTTTCCGCCCTTTTTTAGTATCTTTGTCAACATGAAACGTTTGTTATTTGGATTGGGCGCCCTGCTGTGGCTCGGCGCATGCGCCCCGCAGCCGGAGCCGGCGGGCAGCCACGTCGACCGGATTTTGGCCGAACTCCACGACCCGACCTCGAAATACGTACTGGTGGCCTCGCATCGCGGCGACTGGCGCAACTGGCCCGAGAATTCGATCCCGGCCATCGAGTCGGTGATCAGAATGGGGGTCGACATCATGGAGCTGGACCTCAAACTCACGCGGGACAGCGTGCTGGTGCTGTGCCACGACCACACGATCGACCGCACGACCAGCGGCAAGGGCCGGGTCTGCGACATCACCTACGACTCCATTCAGCGCTGTGTGCTGCGGACCGGTCACAACGTGAAGACCTCGTGGCGGATGCCGACCCTGCGCGAAGCGCTCGCCGTCTGCAAGGACCGCATCGTGGTCAACATCGACCAGGGGTATGAATACTACGATCTGGCGCTGGCCATAGCCGAGGAGCTCGGGGTGACGGACCAGCTGCTGATCAAGGGCAAACGCCCGGCCGAAGTCGTGGCCGCGAAGTTCGCCGAGTATCCGCACAACATGATGTACATGCCGATCATCGATATCCTCAAACCCGGGGGCCGAGAACTCTTCGAGTCGTATCGTCGGCAGACGGTCCAGCCGCTGGCCTACGAGGTTTGCTGGGACGAGTTTACCCCTGCGGTGGACTCCTGCATGCACCGGATCGTGGCCGGGGGGTCGCGTCTGTGGGTCAATTCGCTGTGGCCGTCGCTCTGCGGCGGGCTGGACGATGACCGGGCTTTCAGCGGCGAAGAGGATGCCGTCTACGGCGCGCTGCTCGACATGGGGGCCTCAATCATCCAGACCGATCGCCCGCAGCTGCTGATCGACTATCTGAGCGCCAGGGGGCGCCGCCCGTAAATCAGACGGTCTGACGGAGGGGTGCCGACCGGCGCCTCTCTGCCGGACCTTGCGAACACGACTGACCGAAACTACCTGAAACAACATGTCCATTTTATCCTATTTCCGCAAAAGCGAGCCGTCGGCGCCCTTTACCGGTGACGACGAGGCCCGCATGCGGCTCTACCGCAAGCTGCGGCTGCAGAGCTTCATCGCCGGAACGGTGGGCTACAGCCTCTACTACGTCTGCCGCACGAGTCTGAACGTGGTCAAGCAGCCGATCCTCGAGAGCGGGGCGCTCGATGCCTCGCAATTGGGTCTGATCGGTTCGGCGCTGCTCTTCGCCTACGCCATCGGCAAGTTCGTCAACGGCTTCCTGGCCGACCACAGCAACATCAAACGCTTCATGGCCGCCGGACTCTGCGTCTCGGCCGTGGCCAATCTGCTGGTCGGGCTGCTGGGTCTGGCCAACGGCGGCGGCCTGGTGGGCAACATGACCCTCTTCGTGGTCTTCGCCGTGATGTGGGGTCTGAACGGCTGGGCCCAGTCGATGGGGGCCCCTCCGGCCATCATTGCCCTCTCGCGCTGGTATCCGCTCTCGATCCGCGGCACCTTCTACGGCTTCTTCTCGGCCAGCCACAACCTCGGAGAATTCCTCTCGTTCCTCTTCGTGGGGGCCGTCGTGGGGATCTGCGGCTGGCAGTGGGGATTCGTCGGATCGTCCCTGGCCGGCGTCATCGGCGTGGTGATCATCGTCTGCCTGCTCCACGACACGCCCGAATCGAAGGGGCTGCCCCCGATCGGCGTGCTGACCGGCGAGGAGACGGCCGAAGAGAGCCATCACCACGCCTCGACCAGTGAACTGCAGCGTTCGGCAATCCGCAATCCGCTGGTCTGGGTGCTGGCCCTCTCGAGCGCCTTCATGTACGTGAGCCGCTACGCCATCAACGGCTGGGGCGTGCTGTTCCTGCAGGAAGCCAAGGGCTATTCGCTGGCTACGGCCACGCAGGTCATCTCGGTCAACGCCCTGCTGGGCATCCTCGGAACGGTCTTCTCGGGGTGGCTCTCCGACCGTCTCTTCCACGGGCGGCGGAATGTGCTGGCCTTCGGCTTCGGCGTGCTGAACACGCTGGCCCTGGCGCTGTTCCTCTACTCGGGCAACGGAATGTTCGTCAATCTGCTCTCGATGGTGTTTTTCGGCATGGCCATCGGCGTGCTGATCTGCTTCCTCGGAGGGCTGATGGCCATCGACATCGTGCCGCGCGAGGCCACGGGTGCCGCCCTCGGAATCGTTGGCATGGCCAGTTACGTCGGCGCCGGTCTGCAGGACATCATCAGCGGCTGGCTCATCGACTCGGGCAAGGAGGTTGTCGACGGCGTGACGCGCTACGACTTCTCCACGGCCGCGGTCTTCTGGATCGCCGCCTCGGCCCTGTCGTTCATCCTGGCCCTCTTTGTGGCCCGCAGGTCGCGACGCTGAGAGGAGGTCCGGACCGGATTTCGGGCGGGCTGCGGAGCGAATTCCGCAGCCCGCTTCGTTGTGTCGAAAGGAGAGGCGCAACCTTGCATTTCCGACAAAATTGGCTACCTTTGCAACGCCGGGACGCCGAGCCCCGACCCGCTTGCGCAGGCGCCGGACCGACCCGGGGCTGTGAGCCCTCCGTCACGGAGCGTCCGGCGAAGCGAACTGTCAGCACCGGAAAGGCCGATGCCGCTAACAATCGGTATTTTATGAATTACAAACTTTCG
This sequence comes from Alistipes megaguti, assembly GCF_900604385.1. Classification (NCBI taxonomy): domain Bacteria; kingdom Pseudomonadati; phylum Bacteroidota; class Bacteroidia; order Bacteroidales; family Rikenellaceae; genus Alistipes; species Alistipes megaguti. The sequence continues at coordinate 1,950,546 of NZ_LR027382.1, forward strand.
CAGATCGCTGCCGTCGTCGGCGGCCGCTTCTCGGGCGAAGACCACGAGGTGCAGTCGGTCGTCACGGACAGCCGTTCGCTTTCGTGCGAACTGGGTTGCAACCCGATTTTCGTCGCCATGTGCGGTGCCAATCACGACTCGCACGATTTCATTGCTCAGATGTATGGCCGCGGCGTGCGCTCGTTTCTGGTCGAACACGCCGTCGGGGAGCTGCCCGGGGCCGGGTACGTGGTGGTCAAGAATGCCATCGCGGCGCTGCAGAGTCTGGCCGCCTACCACCGCGCCCATTTCAAGGGAACGGTCGTCGGGATCACCGGCTCGAACGGCAAGACCGTCATCAAGGAGTGGATCGCCGAGGAGCTGCCCGCGGGCATGAAGTGCTACCGCTCGCCGAAGAGCTACAATTCGCAGCTGGGCGTGCCGCTGTCGGTGCTGATGATCGAGGGCGACGAGCAGCTGGCGCTGATCGAGGCGGGCATTTCGCAGCCCGGCGAGATGGAGCGCCTGGAGCGCATCATCCGTCCCGACGTGGTGGTCTTCACCTCGATCGGCGACGCCCACCAGGAGAATTTCCTCAATCTCGAACAGAAGTGTCTCGAAAAGATGGTGCTGGCCCACCGCGCCCGGGTCATCGTCTACCACAGCTACTACGAACCGCTGGGGCATCTCATTGCCACGCATTTCGCCGACCGCCGGCTCTACGATGCGGCCTCGGCACCGCAGGTTCCCGAGGCGGTGATCGGCAACGAGGCTTCGCGCCGCAACGCCCAGATCGTCGAGGCCTTCTGCACGGCGATGGGCTTTCCGGCACCGTCGTTCTCCAGCGCCCCGGAGGTGGCCATGCGCCTCGAGGTGAAGGACGGCATCAACGACTCGGTGCTGATCAACGACGCCTACAACCTCGATCTCAATTCGCTGGCCCTGGCGCTGGACTACCTCCACAGCGTGGCCCTCACGCGGCCGACGACTCTCGTGCTGTCGGACATCGCGCAGAGCGGCCTTTCGGACGACGAGCTCTACAGTCGCGTGGCCGGCATGGTCTCGCGGGCGGGCATCGACACGCTGGTCGGCATCGGTCCCAGGCTGAAGCGCTATGCCTCGCTCTTCGACTGCGCGAAGCTCTTCTACGCCTCGACCGACGAGTGCATCGCACGTCTCGGCCGCGAAGCGGTGGCCGGCCGCGCCGTGCTGCTCAAGGGGGCCCGCGACTTCCGCTTCGAGAAGCTGGCCCACGCGCTCTCGCTCAAGAGCCATACGACGGTATTGGAGGTCGACCTCGACGCCATGATCCATAATCTCAACTATTTCCGCTCGAAACTCGATTTCCGGACGAAACTCGTGGCCATGGTCAAGGCCGGATCGTACGGCACGGGCGACTTCGAGGTGGCGCAGATGTTGCAGCACCAGGGGGTCGACTACCTGGCCGTGGCCTTTGCCGACGAAGGGGTGCTGCTGCGCGAGCGGGGCATCTCGATGCCGATCGTGGTGCTGAATGCCGACGCCGACAGTTTCGACCTGATGATCGCCAACCGCCTCGAACCCGAAATCTACAGCTTTCACTCGCTGCGTGACTTTGCCGATGCCGTGACGCACGCCGGCGAGCTCCGCTATCCGATCCACCTGAAGCTCGACACGGGGATGCATCGGCTGGGCTTCATGGAGGAGGAGATCCCGGCGCTGTGCGAACGGCTGCAGGGGATGTCGGAGGTCAAGGTGGCCACGATCTTCTCGCACCTCAATTGCGCCGACATGCCCGAGGAGGATACCTACACCCGGGCGCAGATCGAGCGCTTCGACCGCATGAGCACGGCGTTGATCGAGGCGCTGCCCTATCCTGTCATCCGCCATACGGCCAACTCGGCGGCCATCGAGCGTTTCCCCGAGGCGCAGTTCGACATGTGCCGCCTGGGACTGGGGCTCTACGGCTTCGGGTGGCAGCACAACGCCGCGCTGCGTCCCGTCTCGACGCTGAAGACCCGCATCGTGCAGATCAAACACCTTGAGGCGGGCGATACGGTCGGTTACGGGCGGGCCGGACGGCTGACGCGTCCGACGGTTACGGCCACCGTCCCGATCGGTTATGCCGACGGCCTGGATCGTCACCTGGGGTGCGGACGCTGGTCGATGCTCGTGGCCGGGCAGCCGGCTCCGATCGTCGGGCGGGTCTGCATGGACAGCTGCATGATCGACATCACGGATATCCCCGGGGTGGAGGAGGGCGACGAGGCCGTCGTCTTCTCGGCCGCCGCAGGCAACGATCTCGAGACGATGGCCCGCGTGCTGGATACGATCCCCTACGAAATCACGACCTCGGTCTCGGGCCGAGTCAAACGCATCTACCTCAAGGAGTAACCCCCATTTCAACGCAACGTATGACTGCCGGAACCCTCTACCTGATTCCGTGTCCGATTTCGGACCAGACCGATCCGTGGGACGTCCTGCCCGCGGCCAACCGCGCGGTGATGGACGCGCTGGACTACTTCATCGTCGAGAATACGCGCACGGCGCGGCGCTTCCTCTCGCGGGCCGGCATCGCACGGCCGATCGACGGGCTGGAGTTCCGCGAACTGAACGAACATACGGTGGCCGGCCGTGAGGTCGAGGAGCTGGTGGCGCCGATCGCCGCCGGACGCTCGGCCGGGGTGATCTCCGAAGCCGGGGTGCCGGGCGTGGCCGATCCCGGGGCGCTGGTGGTCGAGGCATGCCACCGGCGCGGCATCCGCGTGATGCCGCTCGTGGGCCCCTCGTCGATCCTCCTCGCGGTGATGGCCTCGGGGTTGAACGGGCAGTCGTTCGCCTTCAACGGCTATCTGCCCGTCAAGCCGGCCGAACGAAGCCGTGCCATCCGCTTCTTCGAGCGCCGGGCCCATGCGGAGGGGCAGTCGCAGCTCTTCATCGAAGCGCCGTACCGCAACGCGAAGCTGTTCGGCGAGCTGTTGCAGACGCTCGCTCAGGAGACGCGGCTGACGGTAGCCGTTGATCTGACGGCCCCTTCGGAGTCGGTCATAACCCGCACGGTCGGGGAGTGGCGCCGCGGCCCGCTGCCCGAATTGAACAAACGCCCGACTATCTTCATCATCGGTTAGCGTTGGTATGCAATTTGTGCGAAAGATTATCCGGAAACTGAAAAAAATACGAGATATGAAAGAGCAAAAGGTTTATAATGAAGACGTTAAGAGCGACAAGAAGGTCGCTCCGGACGCTGGTAATCCTTCGCACGAGAAGGCTTCGGATGCCAAAATGGCAGACGATGCCGCTGCGGAGAGTGCCAAAATGGCAGACGATGCCAAGGCCAAGGACTCCGATCCGGAACTGGACGCTGCCGAGGAGGCTTCCGACGAAGCGGCCCGGGCCGTCGAGGCTGCCGTGGCCGAGTGGAAGGACAAGTTCCTGCGGTTGCAGGCCGAATTCGACAACTACCGCAAACGGACCCTCAAGGAGAAGATGGAGCTCGTCCAGACGGGCGGCCGCGACGTGCTGCTGGCCATGCTGCCGGTGCGCGATGACGTGCAGCGCGCCATGGCGGCCATGGAGAAGAGCGACGATCTGGAGGCGCTGCGTCAGGGCGTGCGGCTCATCTCGCAGAAGTTCACCGAGGCGCTGCGCCAACGGGGCGTTACGGAGATGGAGTTGAAGGATAAGGAGTTCGATGCCGACATCGCGGAGGCGGTGGCCAAATTCGCGGCCGGTGAGGAGATGAAGGGCAAGGTCATCGACGTCGTGCAGACGGGTTACCTGCTGGGCGACAAGGTGCTTCGCTTTGCCAAAGTTGTCGTAGGAGAATAATGCCATGGCAGAGAAAAGAGATTACTATGAAGTGCTCGGTGTGGCGCGGAACGCCAACGCCGACGAGATAAAGAAGGCCTATCGTAAGGCCGCCATCAAGTATCACCCGGACAAGAACCCCGGGGACAAGGAGGCCGAAGAGAAGTTCAAGGAGGCCGCCGAGGCCTATGACGTGCTGTCGAACCCCGAAAAGAGGGCCCGCTACGATCAGTTCGGCCATGCCGGAATGAACGGTGCGGCTGGCGGCGGTGCCGGCGGTTTCGGCGGATTCAGCGGCGGAGGTTTCTCGATGGAGGATATCTTCTCGCAGTTCGGCGACATCTTCGGCGGCCACTTCGGCGGCGGATTCCGTTCGTCGTCGGCGGGTGGCAGCCGGCGCGTCAACCGCGGTTCGGATATCCGCGTGCGGGTCAAGCTGACGCTGGCCGAGATCGCCTCGGGCGTCACCAAGAAGCTCAAGATCAACAAGACCATAGCCTGCGACAAGTGCGGCGGTACGGGTGCCAGGGATGCCAACTCCTACTCGACCTGCTCGGCCTGCAACGGTACGGGTTACGTCACGCGCGTGGAGAACACCTTCTTCGGAAGGATGCAGACGCAGGGTGTCTGCCCGACGTGCGGCGGCACGGGCAAGGTGATCACCTCGCCCTGCGACAAGTGCAAGGGCGAAGGCACGCTGCGCGGTCAGGAGGTCGTCGAGATCAAGATCCCGGCCGGAGTGGGCGAGGGAATGGTCCTCACGGTGACGGGCAAGGGCAATGCCGCGCGCCAGGGCGGCGTGAACGGCGACCTGCAGGTCGTGATCGAGGAGGAGCCCAATCCGGAACTGGTCCGCGACGGCAACGATCTGATCCACAACCTGAACATCACGGTGACCACGGCGCTGCTGGGCGGCACGGTCGAGGTCCCGACCGTCGACGGACGGGCCAAGATCAAGATCGCTCCGGGTACGCACGCCGGCAAGGTGCTGCGGTTGGCCGGCAAGGGCCTGCCCGAGGTGAACGGCTACGGCCGCGGCGACGAACTGATTGTCGTGGACATCACCATCCCCTCGAAACTATCGGCCGAAGAGAAACGGCTGGTCGAGCAGCTGGCAGCCCAGCCCTCGTTCCAGCGCGCCGAATCGACCAGGAATCAGAACATATTCGAACGCATGAAGAGCTTCTTCCGTTGACGGGCGGAAGTGCGCTTTGGATGCTCGTCGGGACGAAAACCCCTCCCTCGGGAGGGGCTTTCTCGTGACGGAGAAACTGTGGATGCGGGGCCGGCGACCCCTCCCCGGCTGTTTTTGAGGCTCGTCTGTGTGAGAGCCGGGCTGCTTGGTGCCGAAGGTTCGGGGCCGTATGGGCGAAGCTCCGGGCTGCTCGCGGGGAGACCGGCTCGGATGTGCGGGTATTCGGGCCGTTTGCTGTGCCTGTGGATCCGCCTGCACGGCGAGCCCGGGATCCGAATCTGTGAAAAAACATGCAATAATTTGCAAAGATATTCGTATCTTTACCGAAAAAGAGGACGACCATGTTAGGCTTTACCCCCTTCAAGAAACACGCGAACAAGTTCAACTATATTCCGCGCTATTACGACCCCGAAAAGGAGGCCCGTGAACAGCGTCGCGCCGAGTTGCGCGGCGAACGCGCCGAGGATGCCGGCCGCGAATACCGCCCGGGACAGTATATCCGTACGCAGCGTGAGGCGCGTGCGGCTCGCCATGCCGGAACCGAGGATCGGGGCCGGATGCGCATCTTCAAGATCGCCGGGGCGGTGGTCCTGATGCTGCTGTTCATCTATCTGCTCTATCCGCGGCTGGTCAACTGGATGCTGCAGATGCAGCGGCCCGTGGCGCGGCCCGTACCGGCGGCTCAGGCCGAGGGGGAGTTCAACCCCTATGCGCCGATTGTCGTCGTCCCGAACGACTATCAGAAGCCGGAGGCTCCGGCCGCCGAGACGTCGGAGAAGCAGGCGGAGGAGTAATCGTGTAATCCGTGAGAGAGTAAATGGCAGACAAAATCAGACTGTTGCCCGAAGTGGTCGCCAACCAGATTGCGGCGGGCGAGGTGGTCAACCGGCCTTCGTCGGTGGTCAAGGAGATGATGGAGAACTCGCTCGATGCGGGGGCCCGGACCGTGAAGGTCAATTTCCGCGACGGCGGCAAGGAGCTTATTCAGATCGTCGACGACGGCTGCGGTATGTCGCCCATTGATGCGCGCATGGCCTTCGACCGTCATGCCACGAGCAAAATCAAGGAGGTCGAGGATATCTATGCACTGCATACGTTCGGATTTCGCGGCGAGGCGCTGGCCTCGATTGCCGCCGTGTCGCAGGTCGAACTCCGCACGCGGCAGGAGGGCGACGAGATGGGTACGCAGACCGAAATCAACGGCGGACAGTTCGTCTCGCAGACGGCGGTGATGTGCCCCGTGGGGTCGCAGTTCTACGTGCGCAACCTCTTCTACAACGTACCGGCCCGGCGGCGTTTCCTGGACAAGAGTACCACGTCGGCGTCGCAGATCCGCGCTGAATTCCAGCGTATTGCGCTCTGTTATCCGCAGGTGAGCTTCGAACTCTACTCCAACGACGCTCCGGTCTACAACCTGCAGCCGGCGTCGCTGGCCGGGCGGATCGTCGATGTGGTGGGACGCCACATCAAGCAGAATCTGCTGGAGGTCGAGGCCGATACCTCGATTGCCCGCCTCGAAGGCTTCATCGGACGCCCTGCGGCGGCCAAGAAGCGCAATACGGAGCAGTATCTCTTCGTCAACGGCCGCTTCTTCAAGAGCACCTATCTGGGAAGCGCCATCCTGAAGGGGTATGAAAAGCTGATTCCGGAGAGTTGCCAACCCTCGTATTTCCTCTTCCTGACGATCGATCCCGCGCGTATCGACGTGAATGTCCATCCGCAGAAGACCGAGATCCGCTTTGCCGACGAGGATGCCGTCTGGCAGATCGTCAACGCCGCCGTGCGCGAGACGCTGGCCAAGACGGGCGCCGTGCCGATGATGGATTTCGACCGCGAGAGGTCGATGGAGATCCCCGTGCTGCAGAAGGGAGCCGTCTACAGCGAACCGGCCGCCATGTCGAATCTGGATTACAACCCCTTCCGCGAGGAGTATATCGATCCGTCGGCTCCCGAACCGACGGTCGACTTTACGGGCTTCGACGTCCCCTACGACGGGGCGGATGCCCCGTCCAAACCGGTATCGGGGGGTGTGGGCGCACCGCGTGCGGGACGTGTTCCGTCGTTCCTGGGCGGCGGGGCGCTGACTGCGGCCCAGTCCGACGAGTTTGACGATTTCGAATCGTCGAGCGATTTTCAGCCGGAACCCTCGGACGAGTTCCTCTCGCCGGACGGACTGGCGGCCGCGGATTTTGAGATCGTGGCTTCGGGAGCCCCGGTCGGCGATGGGGCGGATGCAGCCTCCCTCGGAGAGAGTTCGCTGGAGTTCATCCCCTCGTCGGCGGAACCCCGCCAGCAGCAGCTGGAGTTGGCGGAAGGCGTGCAGTTCTCGGATGCGATGCCGCTGCCGGGCGGGTTCATTGCCGCGTTGATCGGCGGCCGTTTCGTCGTGGTTGACGTACGCCGGGCCCGCGAACGGATCCTCTATGAGGAGTATCTGCGCATGCTGGGCCACGGTTCGGCCGTCAGCGAGCAACTGCTCTTCCCCGAACGGCTCGTCCTTTCGCAGGAGGAGTACCGCCTTATGGAGGAGAATGCCGTCGATCTGGCCGCCCTGGGTTTCGACATCGACTTTCGCGGCGGCGGTACCGTCGAGGTGAAGGGTACGCCGGCCGACATGCCTGCCGATTCGGTCGATCAGCTGCTGTTCGACCTGCTGCAGGCCTTCGCCACACCCGTGTCGCTGGCCGACGTGCGCCGCGAGAAGATCGCCGCAGCCATGGCTCTCTCGGGATCGAAGAGCATCGTGCGCAACCTCTCGCGCGAGGAGGCGCAGGCGTTGCTCGACCGTCTGTCCGAGACGGGCAACATCAGCTTCTCGCCCTCGGGCAAGACCCTCATCGCCGAGATCACCCCCGAAGATTTGCGGGCCCGACTGGGATAATCCGGCGGAAAAAAGTTACATTTGCAAAAATTTGAATTCGTTCATGAACCGTTATTTCCAGACCCCACCGGTAGTCAAGAACCTGATTATCATCAACGCTCTGATCTACCTGGCGATGGCGCTCATCCCCGAGGCCTACCGCTTCCTGAACCATTACGGAGCGCTTCAGATCGGCCCGCGGATGCTGGGCTATGAATTCCATACCTACCAGTTCATTACCTACATGTTCCTCCACGCCAATTTCGAACATGTCTTTTTCAATATGTTCGCACTGTGGATGTTCGGACGTACGCTGGAGTATGATCTGGGTTCGCGGCGCTTCCTGATCTACTACATGGTCTGCGGCGTGGGTGCGGCGCTGATTCAGGCCGCCATCACCGTGGCCATGGGTCAGCCGATGGCTCTGGTCGGTGCGTCGGGGGCCGTGATGGGACTGCTGCTGGCCTTCGGCGTGATGTATCCCAATGCCGTGATCATGCTGCTCATCCCGCCCATCCCGATGAAGGCCAAATGGTTCGTCATCATCTACGCCGTCCTGGAGCTCTTCCTCGGGTGGAGAGGCGTAGGCAACGTGGCCCACTTCGCCCATGTCGGCGGCATGTTGTGGGGATATCTGATGCTCCAGTGGTGGAAACGCCGCGGTATGATCCGTTTCTGAAAGATGGCCTCCGAGTACTACAGCGGTTACGGCGAGCGGCCGGCCGCAAAACGACGCCGCAGCTGGATCGTCTGGCTGTTGGATGGCGCGATGACGCTGCTCTCGGCCGTGGTGGCCGTGGTGCTGGTGCTGACCTATCTGGTCCCCTATGTTGATCCGGCCCGCGTGTGGTTCTTTCCGGTGCTGGGACTCGCGGCACCGATCACCTATGTGGCTGGTGTCATTCTGATGTTCTACTGGATCATCCGCTGGCGCTGGCTGAGGGCCGGCATGATGATTCTGATCGTTGTGATCGGTCTGTTCAAGGTCTCGCTCTTCTGGCGCCCCGAGATCCGGCGCACTTACGAACAGACGGAGGATTTCGACCGCGGAACCTTCAAGGTGATGACCTACAACGTCCGCAGTTTTTACGGTGAAAACGGCCACAGCAGCGTTGGCGACATCCTGCGGCTGATCGACGAACAGGATCCCGACGTGATCTGCCTGCAGGAGTTCAATGCCCGGCTGGCGGCGCGTTCGGAGAAGTTTGCGCTGCTGGATGAACGTTACGAAAGTGCCGGCTTCGGGCGTACGTCGGCCCCCGATTCGGCCTACGAGGCTCCGCTGGCGGTGCTGAGCAAGTTCCGGATCCTGCGCTCGGGAACGGTGCTGACTCCCGCCTCGTCGGTGTGGGTCGACCTGCTGGTGGGCGAGGACACGGTGCGCGTCTTCAACAACCACCTCCGCTCGACGGCCATCAATGCCTCGGACAACCGCTACATCACCGAGCACCGCTTCCTCTCGGATACGGCCCGCGAGACGAAGATCCGCAGCATCGTCGACCGCCTGCGTGACAACAGCGTGCTGCGCGCCGCACAGGTTGACAGCATCGCCCGCGTGATCGACGACACCCGCACGCGGATCCTGGTCTGCGGCGATTTCAACGATACGCCCGTTTCGTATGTCTACCGCAAGATGGCCCGCGGACTGCGCGACGCCTTCCGCAGTTGCGGATCGGGCTATTCGCATACGTTCCGCGGCTTCTACAACACACTGCGCATCGACTATGTGCTGTGCGGCGGTCTGGAACCGATCACCTACGAAACCATTCCCGTAGATTATTCGGACCACCATCCGGTGCTGGTGCGGATGAAGAAATCGGAGGAGGATTGAGCGAGCCCGATAACCCTGAATTGCAAGATAACCCTAAAAATAGAAAACTATGATTCTGGATTCTTTGAAAAACAGCGCACTCTACTACGGCGTACATCCGCGCATGAAGAAGGCCTTCGAACTGATCGCCTCGACCGACTGGACGAAGGTGGAGCCCGGTATTCACGAGCTCGACGGCCGGGATATCTACGTCAACGTCCAGGAGCGCTTGCTCAAACTGAAGAAGGATGCCAAACTCGAGGTGCACAACGAGTATATCGACATCCAGGTGCTCGTCAGCGGCACGTGCGAATCGTTCGGCTGGAGCGAGCGCAAGGATCTCTGCAAACCGCAGTCGGAGTTCAACAAGGAGAAGGATATTCAGCTCTTCGACGATGAGCCCCAGACCTACTATACGCTTCGTCCGGGCCAGTTTACGGTGCTCTTCCCCGAGGACGGACACGCTCCGATGGTGGGCGAGGGGACTGTGCGCAAGATCATCGTCAAGGTGCGCCTGTAGTTCCGCGCGGGCGGGAAGGGGCTGATTCCTTCTCTTCTGATGGAAAAACGCTCATGAAAACCCTGCTGTCTTTGGGCAGCAGGGGTTTTTGTATGGGAAGGTGGTTGCGGAAGAGCGGGAGTCGGTCCGTATCAGAGGCGGGTGCCGGGCGGCATCGGACGGGTGTAGGGCCGTATCGGATGGGCACCGGGTCCGCTTTCCGCACCCTCTTCCGGAGTGTCAGGCCACGGCGGGGCGGGACGAGTGGCGCACTCCGAAGCGGATGCAGAGCCACGAGCAAAGGGCGCAGACCACGAAGACCGTACCCGTCGAGAGAAGCGTGTTGCCCATGCCGACGAGCGGCGAGACCACACCTCCGAAGGCGAAGCAGACGGCTCCCAGCAGGGCCGAACCTGTTCCGGCCTGTTCGCGGGCGGCCTCCATGGCCAGTGCCGTCGAGGAGGTGAAGGTGAGGCCCATGGCGAAGAGCAGTGCAAAGAGCAGCATCTCGTAGGTCCAGAATCCGCAACCCGATGCCAGCGCAATGGCTTCGGCTGCGGCGAAGAGGATCATGCCCCGGCAGCCCGTGCGCGTACAGCGTTCGGGCGAGCGGAACTTCACCGAGAGGGCAGCAGCCGTACCGATCGAGATGGCGTTGATGGCGAAGCAGATACTGAATTCGAAGGCCGAGAAGCCGTAGTGCTGCTGGACGATGAAGGGTGACGAGGCGATGTAGGCGAAGAGGACACCCTGTGCGAATCCGAGCTGGAGCGTGTAGGCGCGGTAGCGGCGGTTGCGGAGGACGGTGGCGAAGCCGTGCAGCAGATCGTCCCAGCCGACCCGGCTGCGGCGCTCCAGCGGCAGTGATTCGCGCAGGCGATAGCTGCCGGCAAGAAGGACGACACCCAGCGCGAGCAGGATGCAGAAGATGCCCCGCCAGCCGATCGAGTCGCTGAGCGTACCGCCGACGATCGGGGCCACGACCGGGGCCACGCCGTTCACGGCACCGATCAGGGCCAGCATGCGGGCCAGATCCTGGCCGGCGAAGCGGTCCGTGGCTACCGAGCGTGAGATGACGATGCCGCCGGCTCCGGCCACGCCCTGCAGCAGACGCAGGGCGATGACCTGACTGATGTCGGTGGCGAACAGGCAGAGCAGCGTGGCGGCAATGAAGAGCCACATGGCTGCCAGCAGCGGGCGGCGACGTCCGTACTTGTCGCTCAGCGGGCCGAAGAGCAGCTGTCCGACGGCCAGGCCGATCATGCTGGTTGTCAGTCCCATCTGCACGAGCGACGACGAGGTGTGGAAATAGCCCGTCATGGCGGGGAGCGTCGGCAGGTACATGTCCGTCACAAAGGGGCCGAACGCCGTAAGCATACCCAGCAGAACGAGCAGAAAGAGTTTGCTGTTGTTGTTCATTCCGTACAAATTTTCGTTGCAAAAGTACACTGGATTTTCCCGGTGCGAGTAGTCGTTTGTTGCCCGGTTTTGTCGCATTTCGGAACAAGAAGGAGGATTCCGGAACACGTCGTCTCCGAAATCCTCCTTCCAGGGGGAAGCTCTCTCTGTCGGGCTATTTGCCGATACCGAAGTAGCGGAATCCGGCGGCCCGGACCTCCTCCCTGTCGTAGATGTTGCGTCCGTCGACCACCACATCGCCGCGCATCATCTCGCGCAGGCGGCCCCAGTCGGGCATGCGGAACTCCTTCCACTCGGTGAGCAGCGCCACGGCATCGGCCCCCATGGCTGCTTCGTACATCGTCCGGGCCGGGAGCACCTCCAGATCGCTCCGCCGGCGGAGAAACTCCGTCACGGCCACCGGATCGCAGATCCGCACCTCGGCACCGGCGCCGACCAGACGCGTGATGACCTCCGTGGCCGGGGCTTCGCGGATATCGTCCGTCTCGGGCTTGAAGGCGACCCCCCAAATGGCCACGCGACGTCCGTGCAGATCGCCCAGCGCGGCGTGCAGCTTCTCGAAGACGACGCTCTTCTGTGCCTCGTTGACCCGTTCGACCGCTTCGATGACCTGCATCGTGTAGCCGTGTTGGCGGGCCGTGGCGGCCAGCGCCTTGACATCCTTCGGGAAGCACGAACCGCCGTAGCCGCATCCCGGATAGAGGAATTTGTTGCCGATACGGGTGTCGGAGCCGATCCCCTTGCGGACCATCCCGACATCGGCCCCCACGCGGTCACAGAGGTTGGCGATCTCGTTCATGAACGAGATACGGGTGGCCAGCATGGCGTTGGCGGCGTATTTGGTCATCTCGGCCGAGGCGATGTCCATGAACAGCACGCGGAAGTTGTTGATCAGGAAGGGTCGGTAGAGACGGGCCATCAGGTCGCGGGCCCGCTGGCTGTCGACCCCCACCACCACGCGGTCGGGTGACATGAAATCCTTGATGGCGGCCCCCTCCTTCAGAAATTCGGGGTTCGAGGCGACGTCGAAGGGCACCTGGCAGCCGCGTCGGTCCAGCTCTTCGCGGATGATCGTGCGGATGCGGTCGGCCGTGCCTACGGGAACGGTGCTCTTCGTGACGAGCAGCGTGTAGCGGTTGATGTGCTGTCCGAAGGTGCGTGCGACGCTCATCACCTGGTTCAGATCGGCGCTGCCGTCGGCTCCCGGCGGGGTTCCGACCGCCGAGAAGACCACCTCGACGCGGTCGAGACACTCCGCCAGATCGGTCGTGAAGTGGAGCCGTCCGGCTGCGGTGTTGCGGCGCACCAGCTCCTCCAGCCCCGGTTCGTAGATCGGAATCTGTCCGCTGCGAAGCGCTTCGATCTTTCCGCGGTCGGTGTCCACGCAGGTGATGTCGAGGCCCATCTCCGCAAAGCAGGCCCCCGACACCAGTCCGACGTATCCCGTTCCGACGATGGCGATTCTCATCCTCAGGCCTTGTTACGGAGTTTTTCGGCGACGTTGCAGGCCAGTGCGTGGCAGGCGTCGAACATCTTCTCGCCGAAGCCCTGCCGCATCTCGATGGGGTCGCACAGCGTCTCCCACTTCATCTTCTGGGCGAATTCACCCAGCAGACGTACCGAGGCTCCGGCCCAGTTGAACGACCCGAACCAGCCGAAGCGGCGCTGCGGGATGCAACGTGCGGCCAGTTTGTCGAGCAGTTCGCCCACGGGCGGGAAGAGTCCGCCGTTGTAGGTCGGGCCGCCGACGAGCAGCGTGTCGAAGCGGAAGACGTCACGCAGCACGACCGACGGATCGGCATACGAGAGGTTGTAGAGACGGATGTTGCGGACGCCTGCGGACACTAGTTCCCGGGCGATGCGCTCGGCCAGTTGTTCGGTGTTGCCGTACATCGAGGCGTAGGCGATCACCACGCCCGGCTCACCCTCGTAGCGGCTCATGCGGTCGTAGAGATCCAGCACGCGGTCGATGTGCTGCTGCCAGACGGGACCGTGGGTCGGGCAGATCGTCCGCACGGGCAGCGTCGCGAGTTTCTGCAGGGCCTTCTGCACCGGAGCTCCGTATTTGCCGACGATGCAGGCGTAATAGCGGCGCATCTCGTCCCAATAGCGCTCGGCGTCGACCTGCGAGTCGGTGATTCCGCCGTCGAGGGCTCCGAACGTACCCATGGCATCCCCCGAGAAGAGGGTCTGCTCTTCGGCACACCACGTGACCATCGTCTCGGGCCAGTGGACCATCGGGATCATGTGGAACGAAAGGCTCTTGCCATCGCCCAGATCGAGCGTCGAGCCCTCCTTGACCTCGATGGCGTTTCCCTTCACGCCGTAGTATCCCTCGACCATCTGCAGGGCCTTGGCATTGGCGACGAGCTGCAGGTCGGGGTAGATGCGGCGCAGGGTGGCGATCGACGACGAGTGGTCGGGTTCCATGTGGTTGATGACCAGGTAGTCGATCCGGCGGTCGCCGATCACTTCGCGGATGTTGGCTTCGAGACGGCTGCCGAATGCCTCCTCGACGGTGTCGATCAGGGCGATCTTCTCGCCCACGACCAGATATGCGTTGTAGGAAACCCCTTGCGGGAGCGACCAGAGACCCTCGAAACGGGTCGTCGTGCGGTCGTTGACGCCGACATAGTGAATGCCGGGAACAATTTCAGTAATTGCCATAAAAGGGTATGTTAAATTTTTGCCGCAAAGGTACGAAAAAAAACGCAAAACAACTCGTTGTTTTTGCGGGCATTCTCAAAATCCGTGCGGTTTCGGCCCCGGCCCGGGGTGTTGTTGCATGCCGGGACTGCAGGGCCGCATCCTCGGAAGGGGCCGGGAGTGGGATGAGAGTCTTATCTTCGGGGTTTTTCAAACCTATTATTATGTTATGGCAACAGTAAAAGTGAAATTCCGGGCCTCGACCGTAGCAGGCCGGATGGGGCATCTATTCTATCAGGTTGTTCACGACGGACGTATCGAGCGGATGCGAACCGGATTCCGGCTTTTTCCGTCCGAGTGGGATGCCGGGAGGGGATGCTGCCGCACCGAATCCGCCGCCGATTCCGAACGACGGGAGTACCTGGCCGACGTGCAGCGGCAGATCCGGTCCGATCTGGAACGATTCCAGCGCATGTTGTCCACGTTCGGACAAGACGTGACCGGCTGTGGAAGGGAACCGTTGTCGGCCGCACTCGGTTCGCCTCAGTCTGACATGCTGTTCGACTTCATGCAGCGGCTGATCCTTCAACTCCGGGAACTGAACCGTATGCGCACGAGTGAAACCTATACGGCGGCGCTGCGGAGTTTCGCCCGTTTCCGCCATCAGCAGGATATTCCGCTTGCAGCCATCGACGGCGATCTGATCGAGGCCTATGAGGCCGATCTGCGGCGTTCGGGAGTGAGCCGGAACACCTCGTCTTTCTACATGCGGATTCTGCGGGCGGTCTACAACCGGGCCGTGGAGAAGAACCTCACTCCGCAGCGCTATCCCTTCCGGCATGTCTATACGGGGGTCGACAAGACCGTCAAACGGGCCATTACGCTGGAATCCTTGCGGCGTCCGGATTATCTGCTGCCGGTCTTCCGGAGCGGTTTCCCGGACGGACGGAATCAATACAAGAACCGGGGACATTTGATCAACCGGAATCTGAAACGGCTGGGCAATCTTCTCAATTTGCCGATTCCGCTGACTCTCTATTGCGCCCGGCATACCTGGGCCAGTGTTGCGCGGAGCCGGGAGATTCCGCTGTCGGTTATCAGCGAAGGCATGGGGCATGACTCGGAAACGGCCACACGCATCTATTTGGCCTCACTGGATACGGGGGTGGTGGACCGCGCCAATCGTTTGGTTATAGATTTGCTCGAAATCTGAGTTTTTGGCTAATGATTCAATCTCTTTCAGGTAGACGTCCTTGAGACCCGTCGTCTCCTCCAGCACACGATAGGCGGCTTCGGAAAGCGTCTCGTTCTCGAGAATCATCGAGCCGGGCAGTTTCAACGGGTCAAGATGCGAGTCGGGCTTGTAGTAACGCCGTTCGATCAGCAGCACCCGGGGGAAGATTTCGGCGAATGCCGGGTGCCCTGTTACGCTAACACCCGCCATCCTGCATCTTCTCGTCCGAACCCCTTGCCGCCCCGGCGGTCAATGTCTGAACATCCCGGCCGTAAAGGGGATGCGGCGCCCTTCCCGGTCAATCATGCCGGCTTCGAGCACACCACCGTTGGTATCGAAATAGCGGAGTTCGATGGGGTGGAGTCCCCGTTGGAGGGCGATTTGTCCGCTGCGCTCGGAACGCGAATGGAGACCGTCGTTGTCGACGACAAGTCTGCCTCCGATCCGGAGCATGCTGCCATCGTCCGAATAGGTGTAGAACGAATAGATCCCGTCGTCGGGGATTTCGATATACCCGTCGAAAATCAGCCCGATATCTCCTACCACATTCTCCGGGATGGAGATCTCCCGGCTGATGAAGTCCTCCTTGAGCGGCGCCTTGTCGATGTCGGCGCAACACGAGCCTCTGAAATCGAACCAGCGGACAAGCAGGCCTTCGACCAACGTCCCCTCGGGATTCACCGCCGACAGGAAATTCATCCCCTCGAAGAGGGCATCTGCCAGATCGCCCTCGACACCGCGGACATCGTAGCAGCGCATCCGCAGCTTGCAGTCCTTATCGACGGTGAAAGGTGCGGTATAACGGATTGCGCCGGTGTCGGGGATTGATCCGTCGAGTGTGTAGTAGAGCGTTGCACCCTCCGGCACGCCGAGCCTGACGAGGGTGCGGCCGACAAAGACATTGCGATCACAGACGCCTCCGATATCGGGCAGCCGATAGCTCCATCCACTGCGCGACAGCTCTTTCAGGTGATAGGGCTGGCGTTGTTCGAATCGCCCGAAATCCTTGCGGTCGGGGCGGCACCAGGCCGTCTCGGCAAGCGCCAGGAGGCGCGGGAAAAGCCGCACGCCGACGGCCTCTTTCGTAGGAGCCTCCTCGCTCCAGAGGTGGCCCTGTACTCCGTCGATCAGCCGGTCGTATCCGGGCATGCCGTTCGGAACCGGTTCGTAGCCATAGACCTTGGCCAGGGAGTTACGGTCCTGCGCGCCGCTGAAATAGTAAAACTCCGACGAAGATATGATCACATGCTGCCCCTGCTGCAAGGCATCGTTGAGTGTCCCGGGATTCCAGTTACGCCACCACATCACCCGGCTTTGCGGCGAGAGTCCGTCGTGTGCCACCTCGTCCCAACCGACCAGTATGCGGCCGTGTTCCTGCAGGAAGCATTCGAGTTCGCGGGTAAACCACGACTGCAGCTCCTCGATTCCCGTCAACCCGAGGTCGGCAACCCTCTGCCGGCAGCGCGGACAGTGTTCCCAGGCCGTCTGCTCGACCTCGTCGCCGCCGATGTGGACATAAGGCGAGGGAAAGATCTCGAGGATCTCGGTCAGGACGTTGCGACAGAACTCGAGCGTCGCGTCGTTTCCCAAACAGAGCGGTGTCGAAAAGTTCTTCCCCCAGGCACCGCCCTGCCCGTCGCACGAGAGCTCGGGACGGGCACGCAGGGCTGCCAGCGAGTGGCCCGGGAAATCGATCTCGGGAATGATCTCCACGCCGCGACGGGCGGCATAGTCCACCAGATCGCGGAGCTCCTCCCGGGTGTAGAATCCGCCGTAGAGTCCCTCTTTGAAGCGGTCCTGAGGCAACAGGAAACGACGGTCCCGGTCGGTATGGGCCCGGGCCAGACAGAGCGAATCGTTGCGGTCCGGCTCGCGCCAGGCCCCGTGTTCGGTCAGCTGCGGATAGCGGCGGATCTCGACCCGCCAACCCTGATCGTCGGTCAGGTGCAGATGCAGTCGGTTGAACTTGTAGAGGGCCATGCGGTCGATGAGCGACTTTACCTCGTCGACCGTAAAGAAGTGACGGGCCACGTCGAGCATCACGCCGCGCCAGCCAAAGCGCGGTTCATCGACGATCTCCACCCGGTGCAGCCGCTGTGCATCGGCGCTCCAGAGGAGCTGCCGGAGGGTGGATGTCGCCGAGATCACCCCTTCGTAGGAGCCTCCGCAGAGCTCGACGCCGTTGCGTAGAACCCGCAGCCGATAGCCCGCAGCCGGCAGGGTCGGGTCGAGTCCGAGGGTGATCGGCACACTCCCGGCTCCGGACCCGGTGATGTGGAACCCCTCCTGCTCCATACACTCCGAAAGGAGGTCACCCGCCGGGCGCAAGAGGGTATCGGCCGTGCGGACCGTCACGCCGTGCGACAGGTCGAGTACGCCGTCTCCCCGAATCACCTTGGCCGGAGTTGGGATCAGCAATGACTCCTCCCGCCCGAAATCCGCACAAGCGGCCAGTCCGGACATCAGGAGCCCCAGCATGGAAAGTCGAATAATATTCATATGGAAATCAATAATTTACGGTATGTTTCAGTTTCAAATTCTCCGACGAGGGCCCGATTGCGAACTCGAACTCTCCGGGTTCGACTACCCGTTGCCCGAACCGGTCGATCAGCGAGAGGGACTCCTCATTTACGTCGAAACGCACCGTCTGCGACCTGCCGGCCGGAATCGTCACCCGCTGGAAGCCGCACAGCCGGCGTACGGGGCGTACGGTCGATGCCACAAGGTCCGAAACGTAGAGTTGCACAACCTCGTCGCCGTCGCGCTGCGAGACGTTGCGGACCCTGCACGAGACCTCGTAACCTCCGTCTGTCGGCTCGACGCGCAGCGAATCGTACTCGAAACGGGAGTAGCTCAGGCCGTATCCGAACGGATAGAGCGGTCGGGCCGAGGCATCCGTATAGTCGTGGTTGGCGGGCCGTTTCTTGTTGTAGTAGATCGGAATCTGTCCCACCTCGCGGGGAATCGACAGCGGCAGGCGCCCCGCCGGGTTCACCCGTCCGAGCAGCACGTCGGCCACGGCATCGCCGCCCCGCTGGCCGGGATACCACGCCGCGAGCAGCGCATCGGCCTGCTCCGAGGCCCAGCGCATGTCGAGCGGTCGTCCGGCGACGTAGACCACCACCAGCGGTCGTCCCGTGGCCTTCAGCGCCTCGAGCAGCTGCTGCTGGGCGCCCATGAGCGCGAGCGTGGCGCGGTCGTTGCCTTCGCCGCACTCCATGTCGCTCACTGCGCGGTTCGAGGCCTTGGCCGCTCCGGTTGCGAGGAACTCCGTCTCGAAATCCCGGGCGCTCGACCCGCCGACCACCGCCACGACGACATCCGCACGCCGCGCGGCTGTCACCGCCGCCGCAATCTCCGACGCATCCGTGTCGCGCACGCCGCAGCCGCGTACATACTCCACGCGGTCGCGCCCCAGGGCCTGCTCCAGTCCGTTGCGGACCGTATTGGCTGCCGACTGCTGGGCCGTATAGTCGCCCAGTTGGTTGTAGATGCGGTCGGCATTGGGGCCGACGACCGCCACGCGGCGCAGCTTTGCGGCGTCGAGCGGCAACGTGCCGTTGCGGTTCTCGAGCAGCGTGACCGACTGCCGGGCCACCTCCAGTGCTACCTCCGAGTGGGCTTCGGAACCCACTTCGGCGGCTGCCTTTTCGTCGACATGGGGATTTTCGAAGAGTCCCATCTCAAACTTCAGCGCCAGTACGCGCCGTACCGCCCGGTCAATCTCCTCTTCGGGGACAAGCCCCGCCTCGACCGATTTCTTCAGCGTGGCGAAGGCCGCCCCGCGCAGGTCGACATCGACTCCCGCATCGAGGGCCTGACGGGCGGCGTCGGCTACATCCTCCGCCACACCGTGTGTCTCCCAAAGTCCCTCGATGCTCACCAGATCCGAGATGACGAAGCCGTCGAAGCCCCATTCGCCGCGCAGAATGTCGGTCAGCGTGTGGCGGTTGCAGGTGCACGGTATGCCGTCCACCGAGTTGTAGGCCGTCATCACCGAGCGGGCGCCGGCCTCGATTGCCGCCCGGAACGGCGGCAGGTAGGTTTCGCGCAGTTCGCGTTCGCCCAACAGGTTCGGACCGCCGTTCTGCCCCGCCTCCGAGGCACCGTAGGCGATGAAGTGCTTGAGCGTTGAGAGGGCGTGCCGCGGATGCGCGAGGTCCGCCGAACCCAGTCCCCGCACGAAGGCTGCCCCCATGCGGGAGGTCAGGAAGGGATCCTCGCCGTAGGACTCCTCGACGCGCGACCAGCGCGGGTCACGCACGATGTCCAGCACCGGCCCGTAGGCGATATGGGCACCCTGCAGGCGGATCTCCGAGGCGATCACCGCCCCCATGCGCTCGATCAGTGCCGGGTTCCACGTCGAAGCCTGTCCCGTAGCCGTCGGAAAGACCGTCGCTCCGATGGCCATGTGGCCGTGGGGTGCCTCCTCGGCCAGGAACAGGGGAATGCCCAGCCGCGAGTGCTCGATGGCATAGCGCTGCATTTGGTTGGCCAGGCGGGCCGCCAGACGCGGCGTGAGTCCCGTTTCGAGGTTCTTCTGCGTCCAAGGGTCGGCCCGGAATGCACCCCACATCATGCCGATGTGCTCCTCCTCGACGGCCTGCCGGAACCGGTCGGTCAGCACCACCGAGTCGCCCCGGCGTTCGTACATCTCCCAGCCGTAGGGCGACTGCAGTTGCCCGATCTTCTCATCGAGCGTCATTTGGGCCGTCAGCAGTTCGGCCCGCCGCTGGGGCGACAGCGAAGCGTCGTGCCAGTCGTCGCCGCACGCGGCGAGCAACGCGGCCGCCGCAAAAATCAGATTCGATATCGTCCGTTTCATGGTGTTACCCGTTATTTCTGCGCCCGCCCGCCGGCTTGACCTGATACATGCCCAGTGCCGACAGCACGTACCACGCCGACATCTGGCCGACATCCTCGTTGCCGCAGATGCCGTCCGGGCGGTCGTGGTAGAGCGTCGTGAGGATCTGCCGCACGCGGTCGTCACGCTCCATCGAGCGCTTCATCGCCTCGTAGGCCGTCGTGCGGTCAAAGCCGCCGATGCGTGGATCCTCCTGGCCGGCATAATCCGCCGTATCGGTTTCGAGACCGCCGCAGGCCCCGCAGCAGAGTGTGGAGAGCAGACAGAGAAATATCTTTTTCATCGTCGTCCAGTTTGTTTTTCAGTCGACAAACCCCTTGACCTCGATTGCCGTCACCGTATCGCCGGTGCGAACCGACGAACGGATCACGAAGGGCCCCGGATCCATGAAACAGGTGATCAGACCGAATGTTACCACCGCCTCGGAGTGAGGCGGAATCACATCGGGCCCCTCCATCCGCAAATAGCCGCTTCCGGAGTCGTAAACCGGATGCAGGGTACTGCCCGTGGTGTTGTAGAGCCGAATCTCGCGGGTCCGGAACCACTCCCAGGAACGGAACCGCCGCATGCCGACCGACTCGACGTTGGCCCGGAAAACCCCGGAGAACACATAGGGGTGGAAAATCTCATGCTCGGGAATCCGGCTGATTACATGCCCCTTGGCAATCAGGGTGTTGAATTTCTTGTAGTCGCCGTTGGTCGAGATTGCCGTCAGCCCGAATGAGAAGTCTCCCAGTCGGTTTGCGGGGTCGAACACCGCTTCGATCACGCCACGCGCTCCGGGAGCCACGGCTTTCCGGTCGAAGACCGGCTGCAGGCATCCGCACTGCGTATGGACATCGAGCAGCAGGACCGGCTTGTCCGCAATGTTCGTGAACTCGTAGCGCAGACGTATCGCCCCGTCGACTTCGCGCACCGTATCGAGTTGCTGCGTCGGATTGTCGAAACGCAGCAGCCGCGGATGCGATTGTGCCGCCGAGAGACCGGGTATGCCCGACATCCCGACCGACAGGATCCACCCCAAAAACCGTTTCATACTCTGTTCATTCGTTTTTCAAAGAGGATGCGGACGGCCGCAGCACGCAGCGACCGCCCGCATCCAGACATCATGCTATCGATTCATTATTCGACAACCGGACAGTGGATCTCCCCGGTCCAGACGGGGTCGCTCGTCGCCTCTCCGTCATAGCCGTTTCCGGAGATATCCTTGAAGACACGATCCTCGGCCTCGTCCAGCCGCCAGTAACCGATCAGCCCCTCGGCCGTCTCGGGATTGACGTAGCACTGGTTGTTGAGCATCTCGATCGGAGTCAGAGCACGGCTCCAGACACGGGCCTCGCTGACCATGCCGTTGAAGCGGCGGTAGTCGTTGGCCGAGCGTCCGATACAGAAGGCGCTGTTGTAGTAGTAGCCCAGGTTCACCGGGTCACGGTCGGCCGACGAAACCGAAGCGACCTCCACACCGTCGATGTAGAGTTTCAGGTTCGAACCGTCGTCAACCGTGGCGACGTGATACCAGCGGTTCAGACTCAGCGGGTTGTCCAGGGCTGCAAGCGTCGAACCGCGGCCGGCCACATTGAGGATGCTGCGCGGCTCGTCGACGCCGCCGATGCTGACATCACCGATGCGGAGCATGAAGTTCTCCTCGACGCCGATGAGCGACGAAATGCCGTGGCTCAGCGAACTCCACCCCTTGGCATACATGCGGATCTCCATCGTGCAGGCCGACAGGTTGTCCAGTTCGGCTTTGCCCTTCATGGTCTTCTCCATGTCGATGTTCCACGAACCGCCCAGATCGACGCCGCGTGTCTTGATCAGCTGGTTGAAGACGATGTAGGTCGTCTGCGAAGCCCCCAGCACCGACATGCCGGTTGACGTGCCGGTGATGTGGAGCGGCAGGCAGTACAGGACGCCGAACTCGAGGTCGTCCATCGACAGGATCTCGACCGATACGGGATCCGACACGGCCGAACCGGCCGCAATGCGAGCTTCGGTGTCCGAAAGATTATAGCTGCCCTCGGGCAGAATCCGGTACGAAGTGCCGTGCTCGGCATTGTAGGTATCCAGTTCCGAAGCCTTGACCTCGAGGAAGACGCCGACGTCCTCGGTCACCTTGGTCGACGAGGTGATGCTCACCGATACGGTTGACGGACCGTCGATGTAGACGTTCGTCAGGGGAGAATTCTCCGTGCCGGTGAAGAAGACGACATCGGTGTACTCCTGCGACTCCTGGCAGCCCGCAGCCAGTGCTGCGGTTGCCAGAAGAATTGCCATCAGTTTATTGGTTTTCATGATAGATCAACATTTTGGATTATTTCGCATAGATATTGAACTCGCCGGTACCCATGTTGCTGCCGTACGAGGCGTTGATACGCAGGTAGCGGACCTTCTGCGAGCCGTAGAGGGCGATATAGGCATCGGGCAGGGAGACGGAGATGCTGCCGGCACTCTGCGACGGCGTGCCCAGCATCTGGTAGTCCACGCCATCGAGGCTGTACTCGATCATCACCTCGTTCGGGGCGTATTTGGCGCCGTAATCCGAGCGCGAGACAAAATACATGCCCGTCATGTCGTAGTCCCGGCCCATATCGACGGTAAAGCTGACCGGACCGCCCCACGTACGGATGTAGGAGGCCTCGTCTCCATCGAAGAGCAGGTCGTAGGTGCCGGTGTGGATACCCTCCGTATCGCAGGCGATGATCTTCCAGCCCGAACGGTCGGCAACGGGTTCACCTTCGATGCTGGCCTCGGTGAAGTTCGTGCGGAAGAGTTCGCTGCTGGTCTCAACCGAGACGGCCACATAGACCACGCCGCGGCTCTCGCTCACGATGGCTCCCGACGGGGCCTGAAGTTTCAGCGGGATCAGATAGCCGTTGGCATCGGTCAGCGATGAAAGGTCACCCTGCAACGTTACGACCACCTGATCGGCCGACTTGTTGGCGTCGGCGGCAATCGTGCAGGGGACGTTCTCCAGGTGGACATACTGGCTCTCCATGGCGGCGTACGAAGTGCCGTGAGCGGCATTATAGGTGCTGACCAGCGAGTTGTCGACCTCAACACCCACCGAGAAGCCCGAAGGCGACGTGATGGTGGTCTGCACGTTGAACGCCGCGTTCACACCCGAGATGGCACCGGCCACCGTATGGTGCGTCAGCGTACCCGTCAGGACATTGTCTGCGCCGCACTGCGCATAGATCGTCGGATCGGTGCTCTCGATCTGGTAGACCTCCATTTCGTAAAGATTCTGAGACCAGCCCGTGAAGTCGAACGACAACTGCAGGTAACGGGCCTCCACGTAGTCCGCCAGGGCTACGTAGTAGTCGCCGGCACTCCACGTCGAACCGTTGTAGACGCTTTCGCCATCGGCAACGGTTCCGGCCGTATCCCATGTTTCGCCGTCCAGACTGTAGGCAATCGAGACATTGCCGATACCGTAGGTATAGAGGTGCAGACCGGTAACCATCTGCGTCTGCTTCATGTCAACGGTGATCACGTTGCCCGAGGAGGAGAGTCCGCTGGCAGCCGTTCCGTTGTTCCCGTCGAAGAGATTGGCGGCATCACCGCAGTCGGCCGTCCACGCCGAGCTGCCGCCGGCCGGGAAGCCTACCATGTCGTCGGCCGAGTCGATGTCGCGGATGACGTTGTTCTCCACGTTGATGCGGACATAAACCACACCGCGACTTTCACTGACAACCGCATCCGACGACGAGGTCGTCAGCTTCAGCGGTACGAGGTAACCTACCTTGGCCGTCAGCCCCGAGAGGTCGCCCTGCAACGAGATCCGCACCTCATTCTCCGAAGCATTATCTCCGCCGGCAATGGTCTGCGAAGCGTTCTCCAGCAGGAGATTCTCGCTGGGCAGTGCCTCATACGAAGTCCCGTTCTGTTCGTTATAGGCGGCGATCAGCGAATTGTCGGCAGCTACGGTTGCCTGGTAGCCGTTCTGCGAGGAGATCGTCGTATAGACCTTGAATGCGGCTTCCAGATCACATGTCGAGCCGACACCCTTCTTGTGGGTGATCTTGCCCGTGAGCAGGTTGTTCTCGCCCGTCATCAGGTAGAGCGTCGGATCGGTGCTCTCGATCATGTAGACGTCGAGTTCGCTGATCGATGCGGACCGCGACGAGGAAAAGTCGATCGTCAACCGCAGGTAGCGTGCCTCGACGTAGTCGTAGATGGCCACGTAGGTGGTCGAACCCGAGCTTACCGTCTCGCCATCGACCGGGGTGCCGCCCTGTGACCAGCTCTTGCCGTCGAGACTGTACTCGATCGACAGGCGCGACATCGTGCCGCCGTCGATGGCCAGTCCCGTCATCATGTGCACCGTCTTCATGTCGATGGTCACGACGTTGCCGCTTGCCGAGAAGCTCGAAGAGGTTGACGAGCTGCCGTCGAACAGGTTGGCGAAGTTCGCGCAGTCGGCTGTCCACTCACTCCGGTCACCGGCCGGGAATCCGGCCATGTCGTCCGTTGAGGTGATCGGTCGGATCAGGTTGGTCTCGGTCTCGACCAGCAGGTAGACGGCACCCAGCATCTCGCTCGAGGCCATGCCCGGAGATTCGATCCGCAGGGCAGCCAGGTAGTAACGCTCGGTCAGAGCCGCCAGATCGGCCGACTCGTTGAGCGACAACCGCAGCGGTTCTTCGGTCTGCACGCTGTTCTCGGGGAGTGTCAGCGTTGCATTTTCCATGACGAGATACTCCTCGGGCAGCGCCGCGTACTGGGTCTCATGTTCGGCGTTGTAGTTCTCGACGAGCGAGGCATCATAGACAAGCGACACCGTGGTCGCCGCGTGAACCGGCGTATTGCAGCGCACGTAGAATTCGGTCGAGAAGTTGCCCGACGATCCGGTGGGACGATGCGAAACCAGTGTCGAGAAGAGATTCTCGTCCCCTGTATTGACATAGGCGAGTGTCGGAGCGCCGTCGACCGTGACGGTGTAGTCCTCGAACTCCTCGCAGGAGGACAGGGCGACGATCATCGCTGCTGCCGCTGCGGTATATTTCATGATGTTTTTCATAATCTCGATTCGTTTAGGTTATTTGACGACCGCGGGATTCTGCAGCTGGATGCCACGACGCAGATGGCCGTAAGGCATCTCCTTGTCGGCTCCCGAGTCGGTGGTATGGTAGTCGCGCTGCACCATGAAGGCACCGAATCCGCCCTTGTACCCCTCGGACGGCTGGAAGGCTGCCTGGTCCTCCAGACCGCCGCCCGTGGTCCAGTAGTCACCGATATTCTCCGTGTAGATGCACTTCTCCCACGGGAATCCCGAGACGGCCGAGCAGCTGTGTGCGCCGTAATTCTGGCGAACGAAGTAGTTCAGGTAGGGCTCCGTCTCGGCAGGAGGCGTATGGCCGTCGACGATCAGCAGTTTGGTCGTATCAGCGCCCTTCGGGCCGATGAACTGTGCCAGATACTTCACGAAGAGCGTCATACGGTCGCCGTAGATACCGTAAGCTATCTCATCGCTCGATTCGGGTTCGTAGTCGAGGTCCAGACCGTCGATGCCGTTGTCCCACATCTGCTGCAGCAGGTAGTTGCCGTAACGCACGCACCAGTCGGGGTAGGTTCCCGTCGGGTCGTCGGTCGTGGTCTGGTTGACCATGTCCTCGTAGGTGAGGCCGAAGTTGGCGTAGTTCTCATTCTCCATGATACGGATGATCGTCGGAGCGACGAGCAGCGTACCCTTCTTGTTGCGCATTTCCCACATCTCCTTGTATGCCAGACTGTTCTGCACCGGATCGGGATAACCGCCCCACAACGAGCAGATATCCACGCTGTCGGGCAGCGCCGAGAAGCGGTAGGCCGGCGTCGAGGGGTCGCCGTTGTAGTCGCCGAACCACACGAAGCAGATCGACCGCTCGAACAGGTTTGCCTTGTAGTTGCGCAGGTTCTCGTAGTATTTCTCGCTGTACTGCTTGGCAGGCTGCAGGTTCAGCGGTTCGTAATCGGTGTCGCAGGCCGCAAATCCTCCGCAGACGAGGCCCAGAACGACGCTTGTTACTATCTTTTTCATATCAGTTCTTGAGTTTCAGGTTCTGTGCTTAATTCTTCTTGTCCCACCAGAGCGTCGTGCCTCCGTTGTCACCCGTCGGGTTCGAGGATTCGCCGTTGAGCGTTACGATGGCATTCTGCACGGCCGCAGCGTTGGTGGCATACTCCGTCGAGGGGAAGTTCAGACGGCGGATCTGCTTCGAGGTGCTGATCAGTCCCGACTGGTTGTTGATTACGTTGGGGAAGATCTTCGGGTAACCCGTGCGACGGAACTCCGACCAGGCCTCCTGACCGTCGGGGAAGATGGCCAGATACTTCTGCGTGATGATCCGCTCGAGCATCGTTTCATCATCGGCCGAATCCTCCCAGGCGATGGTAATCTTGCCCAGCGCCGAAGCCGAGTTCGACGAGACAACCATGTCGGTATAGTCGGCCGGAGTCTTTACGTTGTCGGTCATGTAGGTTTCGACGCCGCTGACCCCCTCGGTCGAGAACGAGCACTCGATACCCTTGTTGTAGTACTCGCCGGCGGCCGTCTTCGAACCGAAGTGCAGCTCGTACTCGGCACGCAGGAACCAGGCCTCGGCCGGTTTCATCCAGACGATGGCGTCGTTGTTCGTGCAGTTGACGCTCGAGAGCAGATCCGACAGCACGTAGTCGGCCGTGATGTTGATTCCGTTGCGTACGCCGCGGTACTCGCCGCGCGAGTTCTTCGTGAAGTAGGCTTCGCGACGCGGATCCTCATAGCCGTTCATGTAGGACTCGATGGTGGCACCGATGCGGCTGTCACCGCCGTTGAACGAGTACTGGATCATGTAGAGCGGATACTCCCACTGGGTGGCCGTGGCGGGTTTGGCAAACTGGGCGATGTCCGAAGCGTCGGTCATCAGACCCACCGAATTGTTGATCGCCGCCTCGGCCTGAGCCTTCGAGAGTTCGCGATCGGCATAGTAGACACGCATGGCCAGGCGCAGACGCAGCGTATTGGCAAACTTCACCCACGCGCGGACATTCCCCTTGTAAATGGGGTCGTAGTTGGCCAGCAGCGTTGCCGAAGGATTCTTTTCATAGAAATCGGTCAACAGCGTAATGGCGGCGTCGAGCTCTTCGAAAAAGTGGTTGTAGATCACCTCCTGGGAGTCGTACTCCTGCTGGATGCCGCTGCTGCCGATCGAAAGATAGGCGATCGGGCCGTAGGTGTCGGTCACACGGTGCATGACGGCCACTTTCAACACGTCGGCCAGTGCTACGGCCTCGGGCGACTCCTCGCGCAGCGCGTCCAGCTGGGCCCACGGCCCCATGGCACGCTGGAAGGCATCGTCATGCATGGCATTGTGCCATTCGGCAGCCAGAATATCATAGAGATTGTTGGCCCGGAAGCTCGATTTCGTTGCTCCGGTATAGCCGGCGAAGATGTTGCCGGCCAGATCCTGAATCACCTGGAAGTTGGCACTTCCGTACTCCTCGCCGCCGACAATCTGGAAGGTCGGGATGACATTCTGTGCCAGCTGCATGAAGGCCGAACCGGTGCGCAGATCGTCCCAGCCGAGCATCTCGTCGGTTGCTTCGTCGGGATTGGTGTTCTTCTCGTAGAAGTCGCCCGTGCAAGCCCCCAGCGAAAGGAGTGCTGCCGCAAGCGAGAGTTTTATGCTGTTCTTGAATTTCATGGCTGATCGTTTTAGAAGGTTACTTTAACCGAGAATCCCAGGTTGCGCAGACTCGGCTGCTGGAAATAGTCGATACCCGACGAATAGGTTCCCGAGCCCGATACCAGTTCGGGGTCGAACGGAGCCTTGCAGTAGAGCATCAGCAGGTTGCGGCCGATGAACGAAACGTTGAGACCCTTGATCCACTTGCACCACTTCTGCACGGGGAAATCGTAGCCGAAGGTCAGCTCGCCCAGACGCACGTTGGTCATCGAGTAGACGTAGCACGAACCGATGGCACCCTCGCCCAGATTGGCCGTCTTTTCGTAGTAGGACTGGATCTTGCCCACGCGCTGGCCGTTGATCAGGACACCGCCGTTGTCGCGGGCCTCGGCCGTGACGGCCGACACGCCGTAGTAGTCCATGGCGGCCTGCGTCAGCGAGACGCCCACGCCGCCTACGCGGGCATTGAACATGAAGCCGAGCGAGAATCCCTTCCAGTTGAAACTGTTGCGCCACGAGAGCGTGTAGGAGGGGTTCGTGTTGCCGGCATAGATGAAGTTGTTGGGATCGGTGGCGATGTCGCCGGCGGGCGATACCCAGATGTAGCCGTGGTCATCGGTCTTGAGCGTGTTGACGTAAAGATCACCCATGCGGCCGCCCTCGCGGACCACCATCTTCACGCCCGTCGTACCGCCCATGACCATCGAGTCCTGGGTGATGCGCTCGCCGTTGATCTCGTAGTCGTGAAGCATGCGCACGATCTTGTTGCGGTTGCGCGAGTAGATGACGTTCGACTGCCAGTCGACCGGACCGAGTTTCTGGTTGACCTCCAGCGAAAGCTCGACACCTTTGTTGTCGACCCGACCGCCGTTGACATACATGCTCGTCTTGGTCGAGGTGGAGGAGATCGAGGGCTGGAAGATCTGGTTCAGCGTGCGGGAGTTGTAGTAGGTAGCGCCGACGATGATCTTGTTGCCCCACAGGCGGACATCGGCACCCACCTCCCACGATTTCGTGCGCTCGGGCTCGTAGTTCTCGGCCGTGAGGAAGGTCGTCGTCTGCGGACCGCTCGACGAAACGGGATAGGTCGGCACGGTGATGTAGCGCATCGGGGCGTTACCTACCTCGGCATACGAAGCGCGGATCTTGGCGTAGGAGAGCACCTTGGACTGTATGCCGAAGATGTCGGTCACTACGGCCGAGAGACCCACCGAAGGATAGAACATCGAGAGGCTCTTGGTATTGACCAGCGCCGTGGACCAGTCGTTTCGGCCCGTCAGATCGAGGAAGACCATGTTGCGGAAGCCCAGCTGAACGGTGGCGAATACCGACTGGGTCTGATCGTTGTAGGTCGTCTTCGAACTGGCCTTGTTGGCGGTCATGTTGCTTAGCGTAAAGAGATTGGCCACCGAGGTCAGGTCGCCTCCGAGCAGCGTGGCCCGGTATTTCAGGTCCTCGATCGAGGCACCGATCGTAGCCGTCAGCGAAAGCTGCTGGTCGAAGAAGGTCTTGTTGATGTTGGCCATCACGTCGCCGTAGCGCTGCATCGTGCGATACTCGTTGTAGTAGTAGCGGCCGTAGTCGCCGGCGAAGAGTTTGTTGGTCGAGGCGTAGTTTTTCTGCTCGGCCAGCATGTCTGTGTAGTCGATGCGGGCGCGGGCCGTCACGTCGAGCCAGTCGGTGATGTCATAACTGAGCGAGGCGCCCATCAGGAAGCGATTCTTCGCCGTGTTGAACATGTTGCGGTTGATGATCCAGTAGGGGTTCTGCATCGACATGCCCATGTCGCCCCAGTCCCAGTACTGGGTCTTGAAGTTGCGCGAGGCGTCGTAACGCTCATAGACGGCATACTTGTTCAGATCCTCGCTCGGCGAGAGCAGGTAGATCGGCACCAGCGGGTTGTAGTACTGACCCGAGGCGAGCATGTTCTGCTCGTTGAGGTTGATGTACATGCCCAGCACGCTCAGGTGCATGCGGTCCTTGAGGAAGGAGTTGGTATGGCTGGCCGTGAAGTTGTAACGGTTGAACTCGTTGTTGGGGATGATGCCTTCGGCCTTGACCACGCCGGCCGAGAGGTAGGTCGAGCTCTTACCCTTGCCGAAGGAGAGGCTCACGGAGTTGGTGGTGTTGTAGCCCGTCTGGAAGAAATCCTCGGGCGACCACGTGGAGGCCTTCGACATGCGGGTCGTGCTCCACGAACCGAAACTTCCTTCCAACGCTCCGTACGAACGCTGGAAATCGGGCATCATGAAGGGCGACATGAAGGTGGTGTTGTTGCTGTAGGAGACCGAGAGCCCCTCCTCGCCCGTACGCGTCGAAAGCATGACGACGCCGTTGGCGGCCTTCGAACCGTAGAGGGCGGCCGACGAGGGACCCGTCAGCACCGACATGTTGCCGATATCGTCGGAATTGAACATCGAGATGCCGTCGCCCGAGGGGTTCGACGTACGCATGATCGTGTAGGAGGCCGACGGCGAAGCGGTCGAGAGCGACGGCAGCGGAATACCGTCGAGCACGTAGAGGGCGTTGTTGTCGTTGTTGATCGACTTCGTACCGCGCATGACGATCTTCGTCTCACCGCCGATACCGGCTGCGCTGCTGTTGATCTGCACACCGGCGATGCGGCCCGAGAGGTTATTGGCCAGGCTGATATCCTTGGCCTTGAAGACCTCGTCCGTGATGACATTCTGAACGTTGTACGACACGGCACGCTCGGCGCGCTTGATACCGAGAGCGGTCACGACGACGGCCTCCAGCTGCTGGTTGTCTTCCAGCAGGGTGATGTCGAGCATCGTGCGGCCGCCGACCGGCACCGACTGCGAAACATAACCGATAAACGAGATGTTGAGCGTGGCCGAAGCGATCTGGCTGCTCCACGGGAAGTAGAACATGCCGTCGACATCGGTGGTGGTACCCTGTGTCGTGGAGCCGGCAACGATAATCGTGGCGCCGATGATCGGCATGCCGTTCTTATCGACGATCTTACCCGAGAGACGATCGGCCTGTGCGGGCTGCGGACGAGTATCGGCCCCCCCCTTGAGAATAACATGCTTTTCGTCGATCGACCAGGTGATGCCCGTACCGCGGAAGAGGTGGTTGAGAGCGGACTTGAGGTCGCTGTCGTGGAGGTTGAGGCTCACGTTGCGAACGGTTTCGATATCCTTCGTGTTATAAAAGAAGGTATAGCCGCTCTGTTGTTCGATCTGCTTGATGACCGACACGATCGGTGCATCTTTCACTTCGAGGGTTATGGGTTTGGTTTCCTGGGCAAAGACCGGCGAGACCAGAACGGTCAGGGCAAAGCATAAGGCCCTCAACCGATTCTTTACCGTTATACGGAATCCTGCGGCGGAAGATACCCGCACTCTATTTCCCCGCCCAATTGTTTGGGAGGTAATGTTTTTTTTCATAGATTTGTAGAATTGAATTGGATTTCTGCATGCAGACCGCTGAGTGCATGCGTTTTTTGATTCACCATACGGGAAGACGTGCCCTGTCTTTCCGTATGTTCTTTTTGTTGGAGTAGGTCAGCTTTTCAATGCCATGAGCAGGTTGGGTTTAGGTGAGTAATCGGGTCAGGTTGCTGTTCAGCAGGTTCAATAGACTTCAAAGAGTGTCCGGCCGGCCGTGGCGTCGCGATCGTCCTGCGGCTGATCAATCTGTTTGAAGCGGATATTCGATGAGATGTTGAAGTAGCGGAAGATCACGTCCAGGCTTTGGTTGGAGAATGTTCCCGTGAACTTGTTGCCTCGCAGGCTGTTGTTGGCGATCCGGAACTGGACGTTGTACTTGTTCCCGATGACACGGAGCGCATCCTCGAGCGAGGTATTGTTCAGAACGATGCAACCGTCCTTCCACGAGGTATTGCAGGTGATGTCGGCCCCGTTGAGATACATGAAACCGGTACGGGCGTTGTAGATGGCCTGCTGGTTGGGCATCATGCGCACGAGCTGCCGGTGGTGGAACTGATCGTCGTACTTGACGCCGACACGCCCCGAGACAAGCGTCGTGCGGATGCAGTCGTCATAGGCCTCGACGTTGAACTCCGTGCCGTAGACCTCGATTTCCAACGACCGGGCCTCGACCACGAATTTATGGTCGGGATCCTTCGCCACATCGAAGTAGCCCTCGCCGAAGAGCGTCACCCTGCGCTCCTTGCCGAAGCGGGCCGGATAACGCAGATAGGAGTCGGAGTTGAGCCAGACGCGGGTGTTGTCGGGGAGCGTCACGCAGCTGACCATGCCGGTTGTCGAGCGAATCTCTATCATCGTGTTGAATTCGCCTCCGAAATGGATGAGCAGCCAGCCCGAAAGGAGAACAAGAGGCAGCAGCAGTACGGCGGCGACACGCTCCAGACGCCGGAAGCCGCGGCGCCAGCGTTCGGTCCAGATTCGCGAACGGACGCGTTTGAGTGCGACCTCGGCATCGATCTGCTGTCGAGCCTCGAGAGCATCGGATGCAAAACAGAGATAGTAGACCTGCTCGGCAATCTTGCGATGATCTGCGGACTGGTTTATCCAGGATTCGATCCGTGCGGATTCGTCTGCCGTTGTCTCACCGTTGTAGAAGCGGACGAGCAGGCCTTCCATGTCACACTCTTTCATTTTCGGGGTTCGTTTTACTTAAAGACCCTTTAATTCGACAATCTCCTAAACGGGAGCGGCTTTTTTTGATAAAAATTTTTTCTGGAGTCGAGGTTTCGCAATAATTTATTACATTCGCATTATGGTTGAAAACCGACAACTCGCTGATATCCATCTTTTGGAACAGATCAGGCAGGGCGACATGCGGGCATACGAGGAGATCTTCACTCGTTACTATACGACGCTGTGTGCCTATACGCGCCTGTATGTGCGGGGAGAAGTCAGCGAGAACATCGTTCAGGACCTGATGCTGTGGTTGTGGGAGAACCGCACGACGCTGCACATCACCGAGTCCCTGTCGCGCTACCTGTTTCGTGCGACACGCAACCGGTGTCTCAAGTATCTGAATCACGAGATGGTCGAGCGTCGGGTGTTGGGGCAGCTTTCCGAGAAGTTGCATGAACAGTTCGAGGCCCCGGATTTCTACGTCATCGAAGAGCTGCAGGAGCGGATCCGCAAGGCGGTCGAGCAGCTTCCGCCCAGCTATCGGGAGGCATTCGAACTCAACCGTTTCCAGCACAAGACCTATGAAGAGATCGCCGGTCTGCTGGATATCTCACCCAAGACGGTTGATTATCGGATCCAGCAGAGCCTGAAGCTGTTACGCATAAGGCTCAAAGAATATTTGCCGCTGATCGCCGTTTTGCTGTGGCACAATTGAGCCGTCCGGTTTTTGGAATATTTTCCCGTTCCCCGATTGTGTGACAGGACGTGGGGGGCCCACAAATATCCGACAAAAATATCTCTTTGTAATCCCGAATATTGAGTCTGTAAGCAGGAGTTTGCCAAAAGACCGGTTCCCGGCTTCCATCTCCACCGATTGCTCCACCAAAAGGTGCCGAAAACCGCTGTTTTTTGCGCTGCCGGCAAAAAGAGAAAACCCTGATTTCGTTTGGAAATCAGGGTTTTGCAACTTTTTGCTTCTCTTCAAAGTGGTACCACCAGGAATCGAACCGGGGACACAAGGATTTTCAGTCCTTTGCTCTACCAACTGAGCTATGGCACCATCCGACGATTAGGCCTTTCGGTTTTATCGTGGTGCAAAGGTAAACAAAAAAAATCATTCTGCAAATCTTTGCTCGAAAAATATCGTGTTTTTTCGCCTTTACCCCTTCCCGATGCCGCCGAATCTCCCTTCGGCAGAATTATTTTTCCGGTCCGTGCCCCTGCGATCCGCGAAATTTGCTACCTTTGTATCCGTATCCTCAAGGAGCCGATCATGAAGAAATTTTGGATCATCACCCTTTCGGTGCTTGTCGCAGGGCTGGCACTCTTTTTCTATTTCCGCTTCTACTTTGTCTTTGGCGAAGGGGTCAAGAGCGGCGAACTGAACTATGTCGTCTACAAGGGGGTTCTTTTCAAGACCTACGAGGGCAAGCTCATCCAGTCGGGGATCCGATCCCGGACGGCCGGTACGATCCAGTCCTACGAGTTTGAATTTTCGGTCGACGACGAGGCGCTGGCCCGTGAACTGATGCTCCTCGGTGGCCGGACCGTCGAGTTGCATTACAAGGAGTATTTCGGGGCGCTTCCCTGGCGCGGTTTCACGAAGTTTGTCGTCGACAGCATCGTCTCGGCCCCCGTGCAGCAACCCTCTTCGGTCGTCCCCGTCCCGGTTGTGGCCGAGTGAGTCGGCGGCCATCTTCCCCCGTGATTCGGTGCTGCGGGGCTTGTTGCCGAAAAGAAATCTCTTTTGTTGGCGGGCTCTCACAAGCGTGTAGTAACTTTTGAGAGCAGAAATCCGCTCCTTTGTAACATGAAACGACAACGACGTAATGACATTTTGGTGGAGCAGGTCGTGGAGCGGTTGAAGTCGATCCGTCGTGCCCAGGGCCTGACTCAGGAGAGCGTCCGGTTTGATACCGGCCTCAATATCGGCCGTATCGAGAGCGGCCGTCACAGCATATTGCTGACGACGCTGGCTGATCTGTGCGATTATTACCACATCTCGCTGGAGGACTTCTTCAGGGAGGTCGTGACGCGTAAATGAACGGTCCGCCCGTTCACTGTCTGAAAACCGGGGCTTTGGCCCCGGTTTTTTTGTGTCTGTCGGGTGCGGTGAACCGGGGCCTGTCAGTCGGCTGCTTCCCGAAGGAGAATTTTCTCGAAGGCCTCGCGTTGGCCGCTGCGGTAGCGGATCGTCCCGCAGCGGGTGAATCCGTTGCGCGCGAGGATGCGCAGCATGCGGTGGTTGTCGAAGTTGGTGTCGATGCGGAAGGCGCGGATGCCGCGCTCAAGGGCCAGACGGGCGGCATGGCGGAGAAATTCCGTCCCCAGTCCGTGCCCCAGCGCCTCGTCGGCCACGGCCAGCCGGTGGACGACCACATAGGGCCCGGCGGTGAGCCATGCGCCCCGAATCTCGGCATAAGCGGGCTCACCGTCGAAGAGGATGGCTCCGTAGGCGACGATCGGCTCCTCCTTTCTGTTGCCATTTTCCGGGCGGTTCTCTCCGGAGCCGGACTCTGCAAATGTATGTCCGGCGGCCTCTCCGGCGTGACAAAGCACATATCCGCAGGCGTGTGCCACGTCGGCGGCAATGTCGTCGAGAGCGGGGTAGCCGTCCTGCCATTGCTGGCTTCCGGCGGCGGCCATGCGGTGCCGGGCCTGGCGGATGATCTCCAGAATGCGGGGTATATCGCCGGCAGCGGCGCTTCGGAAGCGTGTTTTTTCCATGACGAGTCGATCTTT
This sequence comes from Alistipes megaguti, assembly GCF_900604385.1. Lineage (NCBI taxonomy): Bacteria > Pseudomonadati > Bacteroidota > Bacteroidia > Bacteroidales > Rikenellaceae > Alistipes > Alistipes megaguti. The sequence continues at coordinate 1,985,815 of NZ_LR027382.1, forward strand.
TGCGGAGGTTCGGGCGGACGTGCGTGCCAAAGTCCGTTATCCGAGGGGCGCGCCGACCATCCGGCGGACGGCATTTTCGGGGGACGGACCGTGCCAAGCGCATTCCGTTTCCGACAAAGATACGAAAAGTTCCGACGCGGTGCAGCCTCCGCACCGGTGAAAAAGCCTGTTCCGGGCGTTCCGGACGGTCGGACATGGCGTTTTGTCACCTCGTCGTCGCTGACTTTTTGTCACTTTTTGACACAAAATCGGACAATATGTGACAATTTATGACAATTTTCTGGATTTTTGGTCGTGGCACACGATTTGATCGGATAGGGGGTGAAACCGCTTCGAAAGAGGCGGGGAAGAATAAGAAAATGTTAAACTAAAATAAACCAAGGAGGATTTAATTATGGTACCTGTAAGACGTAATCAAAACTGGTTGCCGAGTATTTTCAACGATTTGCTGAACAACGATTTCTTGATGGAACGCCGCAACACGACGGCTCCGGCTGTGAACATCATCGAGAATGACGACGAGTATAAGGTCGAAGTTGCCGCTCCGGGTATGACCAAGGAGGATTTCAAGGTGCATATCAACGAGGACAACGAGCTGGTCATCTCGATGGAGAAGCACAGCGAGGAGAAGGAGGAGGACAAGAAGCACAAAGGCACGTATCTGCGTCGGGAGTTTTCCTACACGCAGTTCCAGCAGAACCTGCTGCTTCCTGACAATGTCGAGCGCGAGAAGATCTCCGCGAAAGTGGAGAACGGTGTGATGAGTATCGACCTCCCGAAGAAGAAGGAGACGGAAGCTTCGGCTGTGGCTCGTCAGATTGAGATCAAATAATCGTCGGTACCCGGCCTTTGAGAGCCCTGCGAGAGCGGGGCTCTCTTTTTTTTGCCCGTATGCGGCCTGGCCCTCTCCGGTCGGCCGCCTTTCGGGGGGGGGCCGGGCCCGGCGGAGCGCGACGGACGATGGGGAGAAGAGCCCTCCGGCGAGCGGAAAAGCCGCCTTCGTGCGAGGAAAAGTGCCCTGCGGGGGAACAGCTATGAAAAAAAACGGCTATCTTTGACGGTGCGTTCGTGCGCCCCGGCGCGGCGGACGCAGAACCGAACATACCCATAACAAACAACAAGCGAACAACAAGAACGGATGAAGGTCGGACTGTTCATTCCCTGTTATATCAATGCGGTCTACCCCGAGGTGGGTCGCGCCTCGTACGAACTGCTGCAGCGGGTCGGCTGCGAGGTGGACTACCCCCTGGATCAGACCTGCTGCGGCCAGCCGATGGCCAATGCGGGCTTCGAGAAGGATGCCCGGGCCCTGGCCGAACACATGAACGAACTCTTTGCGCGTTATGACTACGTGGTAGGGCCGTCGGCCAGCTGCGTGGTTTTCGTGCGCGAGGGCTACCCGCGGCTGCTGAAGGATTACCGCGAACACGCCTGCGTCGATGCGCGGATCTGGGAGATCTGCGAGTTTCTGCACGACGTGGTGCGCCCGACGCGGCTCGATGCCCGCTTCCCGCACCGGGTGAGCCTCCACAACTCCTGCCACGGCGTGCGGCGCATGGGGCTCTCGTCGCCGAGCGAGGAGAAGGTTCCCTACCACTCGAAGCTGCGCGACCTGCTGTCGCTGGTCGAGGGGATCGACGTGGTGGAGCCCGAGCGGCGCGACGAGTGCTGCGGCTTCGGCGGAATGTTCTCCGTCGAGGAGAACGCGGTTTCGGTGGCCATGGGCCGTGCGAAGGTCGGCCGCCACATCGACACCGGAGCGGAGTATATCACGGGGGCCGATTCGTCGTGCCTGATGCACATGCAGGGGATCATCACGCGGGAGAAGCTTCCGATCCGGACGATCCACATGGTTGAAATTCTCAATTCGAGGTCATGAGTACGCATTCCAAAGCCGCCAAACGATTCGTGGCCGATGCCGAACGGCTGGCCTGGCACGACCGGGCGCTGTACGCCGTGCGCGGAAAGCGCGACCGGATGATGGAGACGGTGCCCGAGTGGGAGGAGTTGCGGCGCCTCTCGTCGGAGATCAAGCTGCATACGCTGAGCCGCCTGGGGGACTACCTCTGCGAGTTCGAGCGCAACGCCACGGCCAACGGCATGCAGGTCCACTGGGCCGCGGATGCCGCCGAGATGAACGAAACGGTGTGGGAGCTGATCCGCCGCCACGGCGGACGGCGCCTCGTCAAGAGCAAGTCGATGCTCGCCGAGGAGTGCGGGCTGACGCCCTACCTCGAGGCGCGGGGCGTCGAGGCCGTGGAGAGCGACCTGGGCGAGCGGATCATGCAGCTGCTGCACATGCCGCCGAGCCATATCGTGCTGCCGGCCATCGCCGTGCGCAGAGAGGAGGTGGGGGCGCTGTTCGAGCGCAAGATGGGGACCGAGGCGGGCAACAGTGACCCGACCTATCTGACCCATGCTGCACGGCGCGCCCTGCGGCAGAAGTTCCTCGAGGCGGACGTCTCGATGACGGGTGTCAACTTTGCCGTGGCCTCGACCGGGGCGCTGGCCGTCTGCACGAACGAGGGCAATGCCGACATGGGAACCTCGTTCGCCGATCTGCACATCGCCATCATGGGCATCGAGAAGGTGATTCCCGACATGGAGGCGCTGGGGGTCTTCACGCGATTGCTGGCGCGTTCGGGTACGGGACAGCCCGTGACGACCTACACGTCGCTCTACCGGCGGCCGGACCCGGGCCGCCAGATCCATGTCATTCTGGTCGACAACGGCCGTTCGGAGTGGCTGGCCGACGAGGCGCACCGCAACATGCTCAAGTGCCTGCGATGCGGCGCCTGCATGAATACCTGTCCGGTCTACCGGCGTTCGGGCGGCTACTCCTATTCGTACTTCATCCCCGGTCCGCTGGGGATCAACCTCGGGATGCTGCGCTCGCCGAAGCTCTACCACGGCAACGTCTCGGCCTGCTCGCTGTGCTACTCGTGTTCGAGCGTCTGCCCGGCGAAGATCGACCTTGGGGAGCAGATCTACGAGTGGCGGCAGCGGCTCGACGGCATGGGGCTTGCCGATCCGATGAAGAAGGCGGCCGTCAAGGGGATGGACTTCATCATGGGGGGGCGTCGCCGCTTCTACGGCGGCATTGCGCTGGGACACCTGGCCGAGAAGCTGCCCCGGGGGCTGGTCGAGAGCGGCCTGAATCCGTGGAGTGCACCGGGACGTGCGCTGCCGCCCATTGCGGGGCAGAGTTTCAACGCCTGGTGGAAAAAAGAGAAAGCGAACAAGTAAGATGAACAGCAAGGAGAAGATATTGAAGAGTCTGGCGGCGGACGGCATGGCCGTCCGGCCGCGCCCGACGATGGATTTCGTTCCGCAGCGCTTTGCCGACCGCGAGCAGACGTTTGTCGAGCGGCTCGAGGCTGCGGGCGGTACGGCCGTGCGGATGGAGCCGGGCGAGACGCTCGACGGATTGATCGCCCGCCTCTACCCCGAGGCGCGGCGCATCGCCTCGACGCTGCCCGAGGTGACCTCGGCAACGGTGGATCCCGACCGCGTGGAGGATCCGCGCCAACTGGTCGACGTGGATCTGGGCGTGGTGCGCGGCTCGTTCGGCGTAGCGGAGAACGGCGCCGTATGGATTGCGCAGGATATCCGCCACAAGGCGCTCTACTTCGGCGCCACGTCGCTGATGATCGTCATTCCGCGCGATGCGCTGGTCGATACGATGCACGAGGCGGTCGTGCGCCCCGAGGTGGACGACTTCGGCTACGGCTGCTTCATGTCGGGTCCCTCGAAGACGGCCGACATCGAACAGGCGCTGGTCTTCGGGGCCCACGGACCGATGACGGTCACGGTCGTGCTCCGGTAACCGGGCGGGAAAGGATGAATGCGAGGGCGTTGCCGCATCGTGGCGGCCGCCTCTTTCGGAAAAAACGAAGAACGATGAAAACCGAATTGTGTGCCTACTCTGTCGAATCGTGCCGTACGGCGGCACGTGCGGGGGTGGACCGCGTGGAACTCTGCGCTTCGCCGTGGGAGGGGGGAACGACCCCTTCGGCCGCCTCGATCCGCGGGGCGCGCCGTGTGGAGGGGATCCGTCTCCAGGTGATGATCCGCCCGCGAGGCGGCGATTTCTGCTATACGGATGACGAGGTCGCGCAGATGGCCGAAGAGATCCGCTTCGCCCGTGAATGCGGGGCCGACGGCGTGGTGCTGGGGCTGCTGACTCCGGAGGGCGAGGTCGACCGCGTGCGCACGGCATGTCTGGTGGCCGAGGCCGGAGCGCTGGAGGTGACCTTCCACCGGGCCTTCGACATGACGCGCGACCCGATGGCGGCGCTTGAGACGGTCATCGCGTGCGGATGCCGGCGCATCCTCACCTCCGGGGGAAGCAATACGGCCGTGGAGGGGATTGCGACCCTCGGCGAACTGGTCACGCGGGCCGCGGGGCGCATCGAGATCATGGCCGGCAGCGGCGTGAATGCCGCCAATGCGCGGCAGCTGGCCGCAACGGGGGTCGATGCGCTGCACTTCAGTGCCCGGGGCTGGCGCGAGAGCCGTATGCACTACCGCAATCCGAAGGTCTCGATGGGAGGACTCGACGGGGTGCCCGAATATGCGACGCTGTGCGCCGACGAGGCGAAGATCCGGGAAATACTCAAAGCTCTTGAACGATGATACGACTGCTGACCCTGATTGCCTGCCTGGGTTTGTGCGCCTGCGGTGGCAGCCGCTACGGAAGCGGCATTCCCGAAACGTACGATCCGCTGCTCGATGCGGCGCTGGCCGAGTGCCCGCGCGCCGACAGCCTGCGACACCTGCTGCGCGAGACGCCCCGCGAGGAGCGCGAAGCGATGGCGTGGCTGGTGGCCTGGATGCCGCAGGGCGACCGCGACACGATGCGCCTCGACCTGCTGCGCGAGAATGTGGCCTACGCCTGCAAGGCCCGCGAAGTGTTTCCCTGGACGAAGGCGCTGCCCGATTCGCTCTTTCTGAACGAGGTGCTGCCCTATGCCGTGGTTGACGAGGTGCGCGATGCGTGGCGCGGCGACTTTTTCGACCGCTTCACGCCCTGCGTGGCCGGATGCCGGACGCTGCGCGAGGCGGCCGAGGCCGTCAACCGGGCCATCGTCGAACGGGTCGGCGTGGAGTACAACACGCGCCGCGAGAAGACCAACCAGAGCCCCTCGGAGTCGATGCGCCAGCACATGGCCTCCTGCACGGGGCTCTCGGTGCTGCTGGTCGACGCGCTGCGGGCTGTGGGTATCCCGGCGCGCTTTGTCGGGACGGCGGCCTGGCACGACAACCGCGGCAACCACAGCTGGACGGAGGTGTGGTTCGACGACGCCTGGCACTTTACGGAGTACTACTTTCCGGGTTACGACCGGGCGTGGTTTCTGGCCGATGCCGGACAGGCTACGGAGGGCGACCGTCAGCATGCCGTCTATGCCGTGTCGTTCCACCCGACGGGCGACTGGTTCCCGATGGTGTGGAACGAGTCGTCGCACGACGTGCACGCCGTGGAGGTGACCTCGCGCTATCGGGCCGCCTACCGGGAGGTGAGCGAATTGCGCCGGGCCCGGCAGACGCACGTCGAGGTGCGCTTCACGATGTACCGCAACCGGGCTCTTGAAGGAATGTCCGAAGGCCGTGTTGCCGCGAATGTTGATGTCTTCTGCGGAGCCGAACAGGTGGGCGGAGGACGCACGGCGGGGCCGCTGCAGGACATGAACGACGGTTACCGGATCCTGCTCGAAAAGAATCGCACCTATACGTTCCGCTACGAGAATGCGCGGGGCGAGGCCTCGCAGGTGACCATCGAGGTGGGCGAGGAACCCCTCTCGGTGGTGGGTTACATGGAGTAGCCGACGCCCACGGATCTGATAAACGGACGCTTCCGTCAGGGAGCGTCCGTTTTTTGTCAGGGGATTCTTAGGAGATTTTCTGGGAATCTTTTACGCTCCTTCGATTGGCTTCTTCCTGGTCCCTACAGCAGGGTGACGGGCTCCTTGCGACGGGCGAAGTTGCGAGACAGCGCGGCGGCAAAGGGGGTGTAGAAGGTGCGTGCACCGACGGGGCACCCCTTGACACAGGCGCAGCAGCGGATGCAGCGTGCGGGGTCGGTGCGGGTTTCGTCGCCGCGCGCGATAGCCCCGACGGGACAGATGGCCGCACAACGCCCGCAGTGGGTGCAGAGCGCGGCGTCGCACTCCGGCAGATAGACGACCGGATTGCGCTTTTGTCGGCAGAGGTAGCCCAGGGCGAATCCGATGAAACGCAGCGTGGCGAAGAGTGGGGTAGGACGCTCCTTCAGCCGGGAGGCATCGACCGGCGAGAGGTCTCCGCGGTCGAGCTTTTGCCGCACCCTGTGGCCGAATTCCTCGGCGGCGGCCAGATCCGCCGCATCGGGACGTCCGGCGGCAATGGGCGTGGCCGTCGACGAGTAGGAGTGTTCGCCGACAAAGGCCGCCGCAGCTATGGGCACGAAACCCTGCCGGCGGGCCAGTTCGGCCAGCTCCACGGCGGCGTGTTCGAAGGCGCGGTTGCCGTAGACGACCACCACCACGGCCGGACCTCCGGCGCCGTGAATCCCTTCGAGCCGTTGTCGGGCCGTCGGGGCCACGTGCCCGCCATAGACCGGAACGGCCAGAATCGTCACCTTCTTCCGGGCGATCTGTGCCGCGGGGGCCTCCGTATAGGTCAGGTCGAGGTTTCGCAGGGTCGGGGCTGCGGAAGTTCCCGATTTCGGGCCGGCGATTCCGTGGGCGATGGCCTGGACCACCCGTTTGGTGGTTCCCGTCGGTGAAAAGAAGAGTGTCTGGATTGAATCGTATGGTTGCATGGTGTGTGTCGTGTTACGGGTTATGGGTTATGCTTGGGTGTCGGTCTCTGCGGAGTCATGTCCGGCCGGCGTGCCGTCAAGCGGACAGGAGTTGTCGGGCGAGGGGTGTTCGGCGAAGTAGCGCCACAGCGGTGCGGCCATCAGTGCCTGTCGGATGCGGTTGGTGCGGAGCAGTTCGAGCACCTCGCCGCGCGTCATCAGGTGAACGCGCAGATCTTCGGTCGGATCGAGGTGCTGATCACCGAGACGCTCGACGCCCGTTGCCAGGAAACAGTGGGTGAGGTTGTTCTGCGTGGCGGGATTCGGGGCTACGGTTGTCAGCAGACGCCACTCCCCGCCGCCATAACCGGTCTCTTCGGCCAGCTCGCGCCGTGCGGCGTCCAGCATCGAGGCGTCGGAGGGTTCGGCACAACCGGCCGGAATCTCGTAGGAGGTTTCGCCCAGACCGTGGCGGTACTGGTCGATCAGGACAAAGCGTCCGTCGCGCGTGATGGCCGTGACGTTGACCCAGTCGGGGTATTCGAGGACGTAATAGTCGGGCACACGGCGCCCGTCGGGCAGCTCGAGGCTCTCGTGCCGTATGGTGAGCCACGGCCGCCGGAAGAGGTATTCGCTCGAGAGTACCCTCCATTTGCGATCTTCGGGATCTTTCATGCTGCAAAAATAGGGAAAAAATAGTATCTTTGTTTTCGCTAAACCCAAAAGTCTATGCTACCAGAGTCTGAACGCAAGCAAATCATTGATCTGATTCATCGCGAGGTCATTCCGGCCATCGGGTGTACCGAGCCGATCGCCGTAGCGCTGTGCGTGGCACGTGCGACGGAAACGTTGGGCGCCGAGCCCGAACGGATCGCCGTCCGGTTGAGTGCCAATATCCTGAAGAATGCCATGGGAGTCGGCATTCCGGGTACGGGGATGATCGGCCTGCCGATTGCCGTGGCGCTCGGGGCGCTGATCGGACGCTCGGAGTATCAGCTGGAGGTGCTGCGTGACGTGACGCCCGAGGCGGTGGAGCGCGGACGGCGGATGATCGAAGAGAAGCGCATCACCATCGAGCTGAAGGAGGGTATTTCGGAAAAACTCTATATCGAAGTGGAGGTTGTGGCGGCAGGCCACGAGGCGCAGGCCGTCATTGCCGGCGGACATACGACCTTTGTCTATGTCGAACGCGACGGCGAGGTGCTGCTCGATAAGCGCAGCGGAGCTTCGTCGGAGGCTGATGCGGGCGAAGTCCCGTTGACGCTGCGCCGCGTATGGGAGTTCGCCACGACCACACCGCTCGACGAGATCCGCTTCATTCTCGAATCGCGGCGTCTGAACTGGAATGCCGCCGAGAAGGCTTTCTCGGGGGATTACGGCCACAGCGTGGGGCGTACGCTGCGCTGCGACCGCGAGCAGCGGGTGATGGGCGACAGCATCTTCACGCGGATTCTCTCCTATACGTCTGCGGCGTGCGATGCGCGCATGGCCGGGGCGATGATTCCGGTAATGAGCAACTCCGGAAGCGGCAACCAAGGGATTGCGGCGACGATGCCCGTGGCGGTCTACGCGCGGGAGACCGGCGCCACGGAGGAGCAGACGATCCGGGCGCTGACGTTGAGCCATCTGACGGTGATCTACATCAAGCAGAGTCTGGGTCGGCTGTCGGCCCTGTGCGGCTGCGTGGTGGCTGCGACGGGATCGAGCTGCGGCATTGTCTATCTGATGGGCGGAGGGTACGACCAGGTCGCCGCTGCGGTGAAGAACATGATTGCCAATCTGACGGGTATGATCTGCGACGGTGCGAAGCCGAGTTGTGCGATGAAGCTCACGAGCGGTGTTTCGACGGCCGTTCTTTCGGCGATGATGGCCATGGACGGGCAGTGTGTGACGCCCGTCGAGGGGATCATCGAAGAGGATGTCGACCGCTGTATCCGCAATCTGACGAAGATCGGTCGTGACGGCATGAACGAGACCGACCGTCTGGTGCTCAACATTATGACCCACAAGTGTTGACCGGAGTGGTGCGTTCCGAGGTGTTCGAGGCGCGAGAGGGCGACAGAGGTGTCTGAGGCGTGAGAGGGCGACCAGAGACGACCGAGGCGTGAGAGGGCGACCAGAGACGACCGAGGCGTGAGAGGGTGCCAGAAACGGCTGTGAGCCCGGGAGCGACAAATGACGACTGGTGGATGCCAGAAACGACCAGGAAGGGCGACAGGAACGTCAGGAACGTCAGGGGTGTCAGAAACGACAGGTGAGACGGTCGCCTGACACAATCCTCCGGATATGGAAAGCGGGGCCATCCGATTGGATGGTCCCGCCTGTTTGTCTTTATGCGGTGCGGTTTTTCCTCTTCTCCGTGAGAGACAGACTTGCCACTCCGGCACATTATTTCGGCACTCCCGCTCTCTGCGGCTCAGTCTCTTTCTGCTCCTCCCGCTCTCTGCGACTCTGCCTTTGTCCGGAGGCCCCTTTCGGTCTCTGCTGCCCTTTTTCTGTCCGGCCGGTCCCTTTCGGTCTCTGCAGCCCAGCCTCTTTCCGGTCCCTAATACCCCCCCCCTCCGGTTATTGCGGGAAGATGGTCTTGACGATGATGTTTGTGGCCCCCTGATGACGGGTGGTGTAGTCCTTGGCGATGCGGGAGGTCTTCTGCAGGAACTCCTCGTTGTCACGCAGGGGAATGAACCAGCTCCGCAGCTCCTCGTAGGAGGTCACCGAACGGGCCGCACCGAGCGTCACGAGGTCACGGGCCTCCTTGAACTTCTGGTAGTTGGGGCCGAAGGCGATCGGGAGCCCGAAGGTTGCGGCCTCGAGCGTGTTGTGGATTCCGACGCCGAATCCCCCGCCGATGTAGCTCCACGTGGCGTAGGAGTAGACCGAGGACAAGAGCCCCACCGTGTCGAGGATCAGCAGTTGCCGGGTTCCGTATCCCGTTCGCGAGGTGCACTGCGTGTAGCGGAGTGCGCCGCCGCGCGTTTCGGCTATGAGCCGGGCGATGCGCGTCTCGTCCATTTCATGGGGGGCGATGACGAACTTCACGTCGGGGTTGTCGTTCATGAGTTGGATCAGCAGCTCTTCGTCGGGGCCCCAGGTCGATCCGGCCACGAAGAGGCGGTCTTCGCCCTTGAAGCGTTCGACAATATCGACATGCTTGGCGGCGCGGGCGATTTCGGCCACACGGTCGAATCGTGTGTCGCCGGCCACGAGGACGTTGTCGAAACCGAGTGTGGCGAGGAGTTTCTTCGACTCTTCGTTCTGGACGAACATCACGTCGAACGACTCCAGGGCCTGGCGCCACAGACCGCCGTAGGGGCGGAAGAAGACCGAATTGCGGCGGAAGATGGCCGAGACGACATAGGTGCGGACCTTCCGGCGGCGGAGTTCGCGCAACAAGTTCAACCAGTATTCGTATTTGACGAAGATGGCCACGTCGGGATGTGCGGCATCGAGGAAACGGCGGGCGTTCCGCGGGGTATCGAGCGGCAGGTAGAAGATGTAGTCGGCGCCCTTGTAGTCTTTTCGGATTTCGTAACCCGAGGGGGAGAAGAAGGTCAGCAGGATCTTGTATTCGGGATGTGATTTGCGGAGTTGTTCGATGATGGGGCGTCCCTGTTCGAACTCTCCGAGGGAAGCGACGTGTATCCAGACGATACGCGCCGCGGGGTCGATGGTTTCCCGCATTCTGCGGAAGAGGTCCTTGCGTCCTTCGAGCCAAAGGTGGGCCTTCCGGTGGCGCGGGGCCACGAGACGGATTGCCCAAACGTAAAGCAACAGACCGAAATTATAGAGCCACATCAGCAGTCTATGGTGTTGAATTTTTCCAGGAATTTCTTGATTTTCGTTTTCACCTCTCAAGCCGGTCGTCACACCGGGAGTTCCCGGAGGCGTTTGGCAGGGCAAAGATAGTATAAATTGTCTTAAACGCCAAATTACCAGTTGTACTCCCAGGCGCTTTCGATCCAGTCGATGCGGACGCCCCCGTCTGTGTCGAGCTCCACGGCCGCCACGTCGAACTGCACGTCGCCCTTCCACCCGACGGCGCGGATGTAACCGGCTGCGGCGCGGCTCACGGCGCGGAACTTGCGGTGTGTGGCCGCCGCCTCGGGCGGGGTGAGCGATCCCGCATGGCGGGTCTTGACCTCGACGATGTGGAGAATCCCGTCGCGCAGCGCCACCAGATCCAGTTCGTAGTGCCCCTGCCGCCAGTTCCGCGCCCGGATCGAGAAGCCCTTCTGGCGGAGATAGTCGGCTACGGCCTCTTCGCCGATGCGTCCCGTTTCGGCCGTCGTCATCAGTGGATGATCCGTCATCATCAGTGGATGATCCGTTGAATGGAGTTGGCTCGTTCGATGGCCTGTCGGAGCCCCTCGGCATCGTCTCTCTCGAGCATCTTGCGCAGCACTTGCAGCTGGTGGATGTGTTCGCGCAGGACGTCCAGGACGTTGTACTTGTTGCGCAGCAGGATGGGCACCCACGTTGTGGCGGAACTCTTGGCCAGCCGCACGGTGCTTTCGAAACCTCCGCCCGCCAGATCGAAGATGTGACGCTCCTCGAGCTCCTTTTCGAGGACGGTCAGCGCCAGGGCGAACGACGAGACGTGGGAGATGTGCGAGACATAGGCCGCATGCAGGTCGTGTTCCTCGGGATTCATGTAGATGGCCGGACACCGGAGCGTGCGGAAGATCCGCTCGACAGTCTGCAGGACATCGGCATCGCTGTGTTCCGTGTCGCAGAAGACGACGTGACGGCCAGTGAAGGCACCGTGCTGGGCGGCCTTCGGGCCGCTGTACTCCGTGCCCCACATCGGGTGTACGGCGACGAAACGCCTCCGCCGGGCGTGCATCGAGATCACCTCGCACAACTCGCCCTTGATCGAGCCCATGTCGATGACCGCCTGGCGGTCCGAGACGCGGTTGAGGGCCTTGACGGCCAGCAGCGGAATGGTGTCCACGGGGGTTGCCAGCACCGTGAGGTCGGCCTGTGCGATTCCCTCTTCGAACGGAACGATGCGGTCGGCCAACCCCAGCTGGAGGGCCTCCGCAGCATGTTCCTCGGAGTTTTCGACCCCGAGGATCTCGTCGGCGAGTCCGTGGTCGCGCAACGAGAGAGCGAACGAACCTCCGATGAGGCCCAGTCCGACGATCATGACTTTCATCAGTGGTGGAATTTATGCCTTTTGAGGGGTGGAGAACGACGCCCCTTCCCTTCGATACCTATTTATAATAAAAACGAGAGGTCGCCTCCGGGTTCGACCTCGAAGGTCTCGACTCCTTTGCGGAATACACGCATCGGACGGCTGCCGATCAGTTCCATCCTTCCCTGCTCGAGGCGCAGCATGCATCCTTCGCGCAGTCCGACGACCCAACGGCGCGGATTGGCTTCGATGTACTCCAGAATACGCTGTTCGCGCGTTTCTCCGGCGTGGCCCGCGGGGTTGGCATCGAGGTAGTGGGGGTTGATCTGGAACCTGACGGCTCCGATGGCGCGGAACGATTCGGGCTGGACGATGGGCATGTCGTTCGTCGTCGAGATCGTGGGGCAGCAGACGTTGCTGCCGGCCGACCAGCCGACGTAGGGCACTCCGGCGCGGATTCGGCCCAGAATAGCCTTCATGAGCCCCTGCTGCTGCATCTTGCGGGCCAGGGCGAAGGTATTTCCGCCGCCGACGCAGACGGCTTCGGCCGTGCGGATCATCGCAGCGGGGTCCTTGGCCCGGTGGACCGAGCGGACGCGGATTCCGAGTTCGTCGAAACGGGCCTGGACCTTTTTTTCGTAGTCGGCGTAGGAGAAGGTCACGGCGGCGTAGGGGACGAAGGCTATTTCGTGAATCCCGGCAAGGAAGCGGCCGATTTCGGGCAGCGGATAGCGCAGATATTCTTCGCCGGCATTGGTCGAATTCGAGATCAGAAGCAATTTCATAATTCGGTGATTCTTAAATTATTGTGTATGTTTTTGTGCTAAATGTCGAAAAAGTTGTGAATAAAAAATCGGGCCGTTTTGTCAAAAGTAATAAAAAAAGTGTTACTTTTGCGCAAAATTACCCGGGAAATGTATTGAAACTATTCCCTATAATTGTTTAACTAAAAACTTAAGATTATGTCAGAAGTTCAATCAAAAGTTGTCGAGATCATCGTCGACAAGCTGGGTGTCAAGGAGTCGGAGGTAGTACCCGAAGCCAGCTTCACCAACCACCTGGGCGCAGACTCGCTCGACACCGTAGAGTTGATCATGGAGTTCGAGAAGGCTTTCGATATCCAGATCCCGGATGAGGACGCTGAGAAGATCGCTACCGTAGGTGACGCCATCAAGTACATCGAGGAGCACAAGAAATAATTAACCAAGAAAATACGTTCACGGAATAAGGCTTGAATTTATGACGGAAAGAAGAGTAGTTGTTACGGGCATCGGAACGATCAACCCGCTCGGTAATAATATTGAAGAGTATTTTTCCAATCTGGAGAAGGGAGTCAGCGGTGCCGCACCCATTACTCATTTTGACGCGGAAAAATTTAAGACCAAATTCGCTTGTGAAGTAAAAAATTACGATCCGGCACAGCATTTCGACCGCAAGGAGGTCCGCAAATACGACCTCTTTACGCAGTATGCACTGATTGCCGCCACGCAGGCCGTGGAGGATTCGGCTCTCGATCTGGAGACGATCGACAAGGAGCAGGTCGGTGTGATCTGGAGCTCGGGTATCGGAGGACTCAAATCGTTCTTCGATGAGTGTTTAGGCTATGCCGCAGGGGGAGGAACCCCGCGGTTTAGCCCATTCTTTATTCCCCGCATGATTGCCGATATCGCCGCCGGGTTCATCTCCATGAAGTACGGCTTCATGGGTCCGAATTACTGTACGGTATCGGCCTGCGCCTCGTCGAACCACGGCATGATCGCCGCCTTCGACACCATCCGTTACGGCAAGGCCGACGTGATGGTTGCCGGCGGTTCCGAAGCCGCAGTCAACGAACCGGCCGTCGGGGGATTCAACTCGATGCAGGCACTCTCGACGCGTAACGACGATCCGCAGCATGCTTCGCGTCCGTTCGACGCCGACCGTGACGGCTTCGTGATCGGCGAAGGAGCCGGAGCGCTCATTCTCGAGGAGTACGAGCACGCCAAGGCCCGTGGAGCGAAGATCTATTGCGAGATCATCGGCGGCGGCGCTTCGGCCGATGCCTACCACTTCACGGCTCCGCACCCCGAAGGAAAGGGGGCCATCAAGGCCATGCGCGATGCCATCAAGGATGCCGGCATCCGCCCCGAGGATATCGACTATGTGAATGTTCACGGCACATCGACCCCTGCCGGCGATCTTCCCGAACTGAAGGCCGTAGCGGAGGTTCTGGGCGACCACGTTTACAACGTCAACATCTCGTCGACGAAGTCCATGACGGGTCACCTGCTGGGTGCCGCCGGAGCCGTTGAGGCGCTGGCCTGCATCTTCGCCATGACGCACGGAGTCGTGCCTCCCACCATCAACTGCGAGCACCTCGATCCGGCGATCGATCCGAAACTCAACCTGACGCTCAACCAGGCACAGAAACGTGACGTGAAGTGCTGTCTGAGCAATACGTTCGGCTTCGGCGGTCACAACTCGACGGTGATCTTCCGCAAGCTCTAACCCCCCCCCTAAAAAACGTCCGCGCAGTGATTGATTTTCTCTTGCGTCCGCTACGGCGGAATTTCGGGCGTGACCGGGCGTATTACAAAATGGTCGACGACCTGTTCGGATTCATTCCGCACAACGTCGAACTTTACAAGCTGGCTTTGATTCACAAGTCAGCTTCTTTGGTTTTGGAAGACGGCCGTGCGATCAACAATGAACGCCTCGAATACCTGGGTGACGCGGTGATCGAGGCCGTAACTTCCGACTATATCTTCATCGAATATCCCGATCGCGACGAAGGCTTCATGACCCAGCTGCGCTCGAAAATCGTGTCGCGGCAGTCGCTCAATGCCCTGGCTGTGAAGCTGGGCCTGGACCGCTATGTGATTTCGAACGGCGGAGCGGGCATTGCCCAGAAACACATCTTCGGCGACGCCTTCGAGGCGATGATGGGAGCCGTCTACCTCGATCAGGGGTACGATTTTGTCAACCGGCTGCTCATCAACCGCATCTATTACCGCTGCCTGGACCTTGAGGAGCTGACCGAATCGGAGACCGATTTCAAGAGCCGCCTGATCGAGTGGTGCCAGAAGAACCGCCACCGGGTGCTTTTCCGTACGGAGAACGAAAAGGGTTCGTCGGCCAACCGTCCGGTCTTCTACTGTACGGTGCTTGTCGACGACATGGAGGTTGGCCACGGTGCGGGCGATTCGAAGAAGGAGGCCGAACAGCATGCCGCCTTTTCTGTGTCGCAGTATCTGACCGACGAGCAGTGCGCCTTGTTACTGGACAAGGTCGATCGTCTTTCTCACTGACCCGGGGTCGGGGATTGACAGAGGGGGCTGACCGGGGGCTGACAGAAGGGGCTGACCGGGGGCTGACAGAAGGAGCTGACCGGGGGCTGACGGAGGTGGCTGACCGGAGACTGACAGAGGTGGCTGACCGGAGGCAGACAGAGACAGCTGACCGGGATTACAGCCCGGGAGAGTCGTACCGGGGGCACGGATCGGGCCGTACCGAGTAGCTTGGAATATGCCTGAATTGCGGGACTGACAGGTGTCTGGAAAGAAAACCGTAAAAATCATGGAGAACATACGCAGCAAGATGACTTCACGAGGCGTCGAGTCTCTCGACGACCGGGAGTTGTTGTCGTTGCTGATCGAGGACGAACAACTGGCCGAGATGTTGTTGGCAACTTACGGGGGTTCGTTGGCACGCATGACCCGCGAACCGGAAGCCCGATTGCGCATGGTGGGCGGAATGGGGCTCAGGCGGGCCCGAAATCTGTTGTTGGCCGCCGAGTTGGGCCGCAGGGTGGCGGCTGAAGGGGCGGGGGAGTCCGACTCCATTGCAACGAGCGATGATGTGGTGCGGTTGTTTCGTCCGCAACTTGAACGCTTGACCCACGAAGAGTGCTGGGTAGTCTATCTCACTTCATCCAATCGCATCATTGAGCGCCAACGGGTGAGTCAGGGCGGGGTGACAGGGACGGTGGTCGATCACCGGTTGATCGCCAAACGGGCCCTTGAGTTGCTCGCCACGCGGCTTATTCTGATTCACAATCACCCTTCGGGGAGTCCGGAGGCGAGTGCGCAGGATCGGGCGCTGACCGAACGTATTGCCAAGGCGGCTGCACTGTTTGACATTCGGCTGCTGGATCACGTGATCATAGCCCGCGGCGGCGGGGACTTTTCGTTTCGGGAGGCGGGATTGATCGGATAACCGGCCTTGGGGCGGGTTGGACGGAATACCCGGGAGTTCTCGATGATTGGCCACCGGGGCCACCGGGGCCACCGGGGCCACCGGGATAGACGGGGCAGGCCGAGCGTGACCGAGGCAGACGGCAGGAGCAGACGGAGGCCGACGGGGACTGGCCGGCTGACAGCGGCCCTTGGGATAGCGTTCCATGGGTTAGGCGGGCATTCGGGCGGCAGCCCGCAAGGGGAACTTCCGGTCGGACGGCCCCATGAGAAAATTGTTTTCGGAGTTATCCCGAGAAAGCGAAAAACGACGACATCGAGGGATGCCGTCGTTTTTTTTTGTACTGTGGTCGGGAGCGGTTCAGATTCCCAGATAGGTCAATACGTAGCGGTACTCCGAGCCGAGGTTGTTACGCAGGGTGAACTCCATGCCGTCGATCTCCTCGCCCCGCTGCCAGTTGTCGAGACTGTGGTAGGTGTAGGAGAGATTTCCGGTCACCTTCTCGCCATTGGTCAGCGTCGTGACCACCTTGACAGGCAGCATGTTACCCGTCGGACCAAGCAGTCCCAGACTGCGTAGCATGTCGGAGTCGTAGATGAAGATCAGCCCCGGATCGATGGTCTGAAGCTGGTTGAGCCGTTCGTACTCGTATGTCTGCTTGTGACATTCGCGTCGTAGGTGAACTCCTGCGTGCCGTTCTTCGTCCACCGGATCTGCGAACAGCTGTTATCCGGTAGATGTAGTGCCCCTCGTCCGACCCGTCTGCGGGGGCCTTCTGCGTAACGGAGATTTCGATCTGCGTCGAGCCGCAGGTGATGGGATGATGGCCGTGCGGGATTGCTGTCCGAAGTTGGGCTGCAGGGTGATCCGTATGGTATAGTCTCCGGCCAGGTCGCCGTGGTTGGGCGAGATTGATATCCATTCGGGCGTTTCGGTGCGCGTTTCGCGGATCGAGGTGCTCCACGCTGCCAGGGTGGTGAAGGTTACGCTGGAGCTTCCCGTTTCGGCTTCGGCTTCGGCCATCTGGACCAGTTGGGAAACGTCGGGAATCTGAATCTGTCCGAAGTCGCCCGCCTGGGTTTTGTCATTGTCGCCGCAGACCGCCAGCAGCAGCGTGGAAACCAGCAGCAGCGCAAGGGGCCTGCATGTTTTCATCATCATGAGTCTTGAGATTGGACGTTGTTTGCGGCGGTTTGCCCGATCCGGGGCCGTCCGTTGTGACAAATAGGAAATAAATCGGGAGCGGGAGGTGTCAATTTCTTTTTATTTTGTATTTTTGTCGTTTGGAAGAACAAATCGGAAAAATCAGTAAATTCAAAATACGATGACTCAGGAAGAACTTTTCAAGAAGCTGGTCGCTCACTGCAAGGAGTACGGATTCGTATTCCCGTCGAGCGAGATCTACGACGGTCTGGGTGCGGTCTACGATTACGGACAGAACGGTGTCGAGTTGAAGAACAACATCAAGCGCTACTGGTGGGATTCGATGGTCAAGCTGCACGAGAACATCGTGGGGCTCGATGCGGCGATCTTCATGCACCCCAAGACGTGGGAGGCATCGGGCCACGTGGCGGCATTCAACGACCCGCTGATCGACAACAAGGACTCGAAGAAGCGTTACCGTGCCGACGTGCTGATCGAGGACTGGATCGCCAAGCAGGATGAAAAGATCGAGAAGGAGGTCGAGAAGGCCCGCAAGCGTTTCGGAGCGGACTTCGACGAGGCCAAGTACCGGGCCACGTCGCCGCGTGTGGCCGAGACGCAGGCCAAGCGTGACGAGGTTCACCGCCGCTATGCCGAGGCGATGAATGCCAACGATCTGGCCGGGCTGCGGCAGATCATCCTCGACTGCGAGATTGCCTGCCCGATCTCGGGTACGCGCAACTGGACCGAGGTGCGTCAGTTCAACCTGATGTTCTCGACGCAGATGGGTTCGACGTCCGAAGGTTCGTCGACGATCTACCTGCGCCCGGAGACGGCCCAGGGCATCTTTGTCAACTTCCTGAACGTGCAGAAGACCGGCCGCATGAAGATTCCGTTCGGTATCGCACAGATCGGCAAGGCCTTCCGCAACGAGATTGTGGCTCGTCAGTTCATCTTCCGCATGCGCGAGTTCGAGCAGATGGAGATGCAGTTCTTCGTTCGCCCGGGCACCGAGATGCAGTGGTGGAACGAGTGGCGCAACACGCGTATGGCCTGGCACCGTGCGCTGGGCTTCGGCGACGACAACTACCGTTTCCACGACCACGAGAAGCTGGCCCACTACGCCAACGCCGCCACCGACATCGAATATAACTTCCCGTTCGGCTTCAAGGAGGTCGAGGGCATCCACTCGCGTACGGACTTCGACCTGGGCAATCACCAGAAGTATTCGGGCAAGAAGATGCAGTATTTCGATCCGGAGACGGGCGAGAGCTACGTACCCTACGTGGTGGAGACTTCGATCGGTGTCGACCGCATGTTCCTGCAGGTGATGTCGGCGGCCTACACCGAGGAGCAGCTCGAGGGCGGCGATACGCGAGTTGTGCTGCGTTTCCCGGCCGCACTGGCACCGGTGAAGGTGGCCATCCTGCCGCTTGTGAAGAAGGACGGCATGCCCGAAGTGGCGCAGAAGATCGTCGACCTGCTGAAGTACGACTATAACGTGGCCTACGACGAGAAGGATTCCGTCGGCAAACGCTACCGCCGTCAGGATGCCATCGGTACGCCGTTCTGCGTGACGGTTGACGGCCAGACGCTCGAGGACGGTACGGTGACGGTCCGTCACCGCGACACGATGCAGCAGGAGCGCGTCAAGATCGAGGCCCTGCCGGCCCTGGTCGACGAGGAGTGCTCCTACCGCAAATTGTTCAAGAAACTGAATCTGTAGTCGCCGCGCGACGCCATCCGACATGGGACGGATTCTGGCCATCGACTACGGCACCAAACGTACGGGGATCGCTGTGAGCGATCCTCTGCGGTTGATTGCCGGGGGATTGGAGACCGTTCCGACGCGGGATCTCGAACGCTGGCTGGCCGACTATTTTGCGCGGGAGGAGGTCTCGACCATCGTCATGGGCAAACCCATGCAGATGGACGGCACGCCTTCCGAAACGTGGCGCTTCATCGAGCCGCTGGCGCGCCGCCTGCAGCGAGCGTGGCCCGACAAGGAGGTGGTCTTTCACGACGAACGCTTCACCTCGGTGCTGGCCCACCGCACGATGCTCCAGAGCGGCATTGGACGCATGGCGCGGCGTGACAAGGCGCTGGTGGACAAGATCTCCGCGACGATTATTTTACAAAGTTACATGGAATTCAACCGATGATTTACCCGATAGTGATCTATGGAGACGAGGTGCTTCGCAAGGCGTGTGCACCCGTCACGCCCGAGACGCTCGACGTGAAGAAGTTCGAGGAGGACATGTTCCTGACCCTCGACGAGGCGGGCGGCGTAGGGCTTGCAGCCCCGCAGGTGGGCAAGAATCTGCGTTTCTTTGTGGTTGACTGTACGCCGTGGGCCGAGGAGGACCCGTCGTGTGCCGACTACAAGCGGGCCTTCGTCAACGCCGAAATCTATGAATACTCCGAGGAGACGAAGATCTATAACGAAGGCTGCCTTTCGTTTCCGGGGATCTATGCCGACGTGCAGCGTTCGCTGCGGATCCGGATGCGCTACCAGGATACGGACTTCGTCGAGCACGACGAGGAGTTCACGGGGCTCAAGGCATGGGTCATCCAGCATGAGTACGACCACATCCAGGGCAAGGTCTTTACGGACCGCATTTCGCCGCTGCGTCGTCAGCTGCTCAAGAGCAAACTGTTGAATCTGGCCAAGGGAAAGTTCCGTTGTGCCTACAAAACGCGATAACATGAAGAAGTTCCTCTTTGCAGCCCTTGCCGTGGCAGCCCTTTCGCTGACGGGTTGCGTGAAGTCGCCCGTTTCGGGCTTCGCCTATACGGATATCAAGGACGGCATGGCCGTTACGGGCAATGCCGGATCGAGCAAGGTCGGCACGGCCGAGGTCAAGGGGTACGTAGGTCTGGTGGCGCTGGGCGATGCCAGCATCCAGACGGCGGCCCGCGAAGCCGGCATCACGCGTATCCACCACGTCGACTACCAGATGAAGTCCTACGTGGGGCTCTATACCATCTATACGATCATCGTCTACGGTGACTGATTGTCGACAGCCGGGCGGGCCGTTTCCCGAATGCCGGAAAGGGCCGAGGGGGCCGAAGGGGCAGAAGGAGCTGAAGGGACAGAAGGAGCAGAAGGTGTGGAAGAGGTTTGCGATGCCGGAGGATGGAAGGCGGATCGGTCGGGGCCTTTTGGCGGTTGTGTGCTGCTGGGGAGCCTTGTTGACGGCTTCGGGGCAGGAGATCCGCTCGCACTATGTCTCGAAGGCCGAGACCGACGGCACGATCTACCACACCCTTCCGGTGACGCTGTTCGAAAATCCCGAGGCGGGCGATCTGACCTTTGACCTTACCTACAAGGAGCACCGTGGAGGACGGGCGACGCTGAACTTCACGTGCCGGATGGCACGTCCCGAGACGGTTGATTCCGTGCGTTTTGTTTCGGGCGGCGTAATTCTCTCCGGGCCGGTCGGCCGACTCTACCTAGAGCCCGAAAAGCGAGGCTGGAAACATCGCTATACGTTCGATCTCGACGCTTCGCAGCTGTGCGGCTTCTTCGACGAGCGCCAGCTCCCTGAAGTGACGCTCTATATCGATGGACGCCCGTGGCTCTATCGGGCCAAACGTTCGGCCTGGCGCAGCTATGCGCCGATCGGCTACCGGATCTTCGAGATGATCCGCATCAACGAGGGGGCAGAGTAGGGGCCGAATAGGGGCCGAATAGGGGCCGAGTAGGGGCCGAATAGGGGCCGGACCGGTGAATGGACCTGGTGTAATGACCGGATATGAGGCCGGATATGAGGGCTGAGCGAAGCGTCGCGCTGTGGTACAGATAGTTCCGAAGGGCTGGAAGCCTGCTCTCGAATTCTCTGAGATTCTCCTGAATCTTACCGGATCGGCTTCGGATGTCGGTTCCGCGTGAGGGCTTTCCCCGAAAAAGTACCCCGACAGTCGTGAACACGGCTGCCGGGGTTTTTCGTACCTGCAGAAGACGGATCTACCTACTCCCAGGAGGTGCCGGCAGCCTGTTCGATGGCATCCATCTCAGCCGCTGCGTTGCCGACGTCCGGGCGCACCTTGAGGGCGGTAAGACCGAAGTGGTCGTTTTTGAAACGCCCGTAGAACCGGTTGTTGCTCCACGTGATTTCGGCCTGGGGATCCGAGTCCTCGTATCGGACGACATAGTTGCTGGTGTTGCCCTCGGGTACGACCGCTATGTTGTCCTCGATGCGTGATGAGATGACCGGCAGGGTCATGTTCGACGAGCCGTAGTTGATGTGCATGGCCAGATTGCAGTCCACGAAGGTGTTGCCCTTCACCAGGGCATTCTTTACCTGCGCATAGCCGCTCAGCGAGACGTTCTCCTCCCCGCGGACCAGACACAATGCCGCCTTGTATCCGACGCTGTTCAACCGTTCGAACCAGTTTTCCTCGACGACGTGATCTTCTCCGATGATGCGCACACCGCCCGTATCCGCGATGTCGTTGCCCAGAAAGTAGTTGCCGCTGACGGTGCAGCCGTTTCCCTGACGCAGCGTCAGCGTCCCCTTGCTTTCGTAGAAGACGTTGCCCGAGTAGGTGTTGCCGCAGCACTTGTTCGAGACGATCTCCTGCGCCTCGCCGTTGCACCGGTAGAAGTAGTTGCCCTTGACGACGCATCCGCCCTTCTGCATCGAGTGGGCGCTGTCGCCGACGCGGATGGTCTCCTGCTCGTTGGCCGGTTCACCGTCCGCGTCGAGAATTGTCTCGGGACGCGAAAAGTGGTTGTATGAAATTTCGTGACCGGCCGTCACCCCCTCCTCAAGCCAGACGACGCACAGTGCGCCCATGTTGTTCTTGTTCTCGAAGCGGCAGTGCGTAACGACATTGTGTGTGCCGTAGAGCGATACCCATTTCGTGCTGTTCACGGCATCGGACTCCGACCCCGAACCGTCGATGGCGCAATCCTCCAGTCGGCATGCCTGTGAACCGCTTTCGAAGCGGATCAGATGTTCGCCGTCGGGTACCGGGTCGATCCATTGGAATCCGCTGACGTGCAGATAGCTGCCGTCGATGCTGAGTGTCGAAGCTCCCGTGAAGCGGACTCCGCCCGGGTTTTCTGCGCGGAAGAGAATCGGCTCCGCTTCGCTTCCCGTACCTGTAAGGTGAATCTTCTGGGCATCGTAGGTGCCGTCTTTCCAGATAATGGTGCGACCGGCTTCGAGCGGCCCGAGAGCCTCGAGTTCCGCCGCCGAGGAGATGGTGCTGGTCACCTCCCCTTCGGGAATCTCTTCGTCCGGATTATTCTCCTCGTCGGGATTGCCTTCGTCGGGCTTCTCCCCTGAATCCGAACCGGAGCCGCCGTCCGTTTCGGTTTCTGTTCCGGACGCGGGCATTTCGTCGTTGTCGCCGCCGCACGCTGCGCATGCCAGGAGGGCCAGACCGAGCATTCCGGTCCGTACCCACGCGCAAAAGGTCTTTTTCATCTTTGTTTTGGGTTGAAATTGGTTTGCCAATTGCAATATTAACGAAAATAAATTGGTTAACCAAATTCGGGGCCTCTTGATTTCATCTATTCGGAACCTGCAATCCGTTGTTCAGGATGATTCAACAGGGGCAGAAAAAATCCCGGAAGTCAGATGAATGACATTCCGGGATGGATTGGAGGAGAGGCTGGTCAGAACCGGTAGGCGGCCCCAATACTGATCGTGACTGGGTTTTTGCGTAGATCATCGAACATGGGCTGCCATTTGAGTCCGGCCGTGATGTCCCAGTCGCGAGCGACCTTGTAGTCGAAACCGCCGCCGAGATTCAGACCGGCAGCCCATCGACCGATATCGTTTGCAGTCAGACCGGCTGCGGGATAGATTTTCCAACCGTTACCGAGGTCGAATACATACTGCACATCGACGTTGAGATCGATCGAGCAATAGTTGTGGAGCAAGGCGATTATCGAGGGTTCGATGCGCCAGTTGTCCGTGAAGCTGTATCGGGCGAATGCACCCAATCCGACGATGCCGTCTCCTGTATTGGTGTAGATGTTCATACGGGGACCGACTGCCCAATTCCCTGCATCCTGAGCCGAAGCTGCCGTGGCTACGCACAAAGCGGCGATCGCCGAAAGGAGGATCTTTTTCATGGTTTCGTTGAGATTTTAAAAACGTCCGTTCAAAAACTTTACCAAGTCAAATATAGCAAAAAAGGGAGTGTCGTGCAAATAAATTCAACCAAACCGGCAGATTTGTCAACATACGGAAAATCCCGCAGCCCGAGGCTGCGGGATTTTGACGAATGATCTTTGGAAGGGTAGGGGGTTGTTCGGGGCAGAATCCGGTAGGTTGGCCATCTTTCTGAGGCGGCACGTTAAGGCTGTTTCCCGCTTTCAGGCGGCTTGCTTCGGTCCGTTTCTCTTCCCGACAGGTTCAGCCTTTTTTCGGGGTGTTTTTTTCGGCCCGATTCCTCCTTCCGGGCGGCCCGGCTCAGCTCAGCTTGTTCTCCTCATGGCCCCGGCTCCTCATGGCCCCGGCTCCTCATGGCCCCGGCTCCTCATGGCCCCGGTTCCACTTGGTCCCGGCTCCGCTTGGCCCCCCCCTCTACGGCCCCGGTTATTTCTGGTTGAGGGCAGCGTGAGCGGCAGCCAGACGGGCGATGGGCACACGGAAGGGCGAGCAGCTCACGTAGTTCAGACCGGCATAGTGACAGAACTCCACCGACGAGGGCTCACCGCCGTGCTCGCCGCAGATACCGCACTTGAGGGTCGGACGCGTGCCGCGGCCCTTGAAGACGGCCTCACGGATCAGCTGGCCCACGCCGTTGCGGTCGAGGATCTGGAACGGGTCGTTCTTCAGAATACCCTTTTCGAGGTAGATCGGGAGGAACTTGCCGATATCGTCGCGCGAGAATCCGAGGGTCATCTGCGTGAGGTCGTTCGTACCGAACGAGAAGAACTCGGCCACTTCGGCGATCTGGTTGGCCGTGACGGCGGCACGCGGTACTTCGATCATCGTGCCGACCATGTAGTCGATCTTGTCGTTGCGCTCGGAGAATACCTGATCGGCCGTCTGGTCGATGATCTTCTTCTGGTAGCGGAGCTCCTTGTGGTTTCCGACCAGCGGGACCATGATCTCGACGTGAACGGGCGTACCCGTTGCGCGGACGTTCATGGCAGCCTCGATGATGGCGCGGGTCTGCATCTCGGTGATTTCGGGATAAGTGTTGCCCAGACGGCAGCCGCGGTGACCCAGCATGGGGTTGAACTCGGCCAGCGACTCGACCTTCTCGACGATCTTCTGCAGAGGCACGCCCATCTCCTTGGCCATCTCCTTCTGGCCCTTCACATCGTGGGGCACGAACTCGTGCAGAGGGGGATCAAGCAGGCGGACCGTGACGGGATAACCCTTCATGACCTTGAAGAGACCCTCGAAGTCGCCGCGCTGCATCGGCAGCAGTTTGGCCAGGGCGACCCGTCGTCCGGCCTCGTCGTCGGCCAGAATCATCTCGCGGATGGCCTTGATGCGGTCACCTTCGAAGAACATGTGCTCCGTGCGGCAGAGGCCGATACCCTCGGCGCCGAATTCGAAGGCCTGAGCGGCATCCTTTGGCGTGTCGGCGTTTGCGCGGACCTTCAGCACGGCGTATTTCGAAGCCAGTTCCATGAGCTTGCCGAAGTCGCCGCTCAGATCGGCGTCCTTCGTGGCTACCTCACCCAGATAGACTTCGCCCGTCGAACCGTTGAGCGAGATCCAGTCGCCCTCCTTGACGGTGAATCCGTTGACGTGAATGGTGCGGGTCTTGTAGTCGATCTGCAGCTCACCGGCACCCGACACGCAGCACTTGCCCATACCGCGAGCCACGACGGCGGCGTGCGAGGTCATACCTCCGCGGGCGGTCAGAATACCTGCGGCGTCGAGCATACCCTTCAGATCCTCGGGCGAGGTTTCGATGCGCACCAGCACGGCCTTCTGACCGGTCTTGGCGAAGACCTTCTCGGCATCCTCGGCGAAGAAGACCACGGGACCCGTGGCGGCGCCGGGCGAAGCGGGCAGACCCTTCGTGATGACCTGCGCCGAGGCGATGGCCTTCTTGTCGAATACCGGGTGGAGCAGTTCGTCGAGCTTGGCGGGTTCGCAGCGCAACACGGCGGTCTTCTCGTCGATCAGCCCTTCGCGCAGCATGTCCATGGCGATCTTGACCATGGCGGCACCCGTACGCTTGCCGTTGCGGCACTGCAGCATCCAGAGCTTGCCGTCCTGGATCGTGAACTCGATGTCCTGCATGTCGGTGAAGTACTGCTCCAGGTGGTGCTGGATCTCGTTGAGCTCCTTGTAGACATCGGGCATCACCTCCTCGAGCGAGGGGTATTTGTTCTTGCGCTCCTCCTCGGAGATGTTCTGGGCCTTGGCCCAGCGCTTCGAACCCTCGATGGTGATCTGCTGCGGGGTGCGGATACCGGCCACGACATCCTCGCCCTGGGCGTTGATCAGATACTCGCCGTTGAAGATGTTTTCGCCCGTGGCGGCGTCACGCGAGAAGGCGACACCCGTTGCGGAGTTGTTTCCCATGTTTCCGAAGACCATGGCCTGTACCGAAACGGCCGTACCCCATTCCGAGGGAATGTTGTTGAGTTTGCGGTAGAGGATGGCGCGCTCGTTCATCCACGAGCCGAACACGGCGCAGATGGCACCCCAGAGCTGATCCCAGGGGTTGGTGGGGAAATCCTCGCCGGTCTGCTTCTTGACGGCGGCCTTGAACTCCTTGACGAGCTCTTTCAGGTCGTCGGTCGTCAGATCGGTGTCGTTCTTCACGCCGCGTTTTTTCTTCATGGCGTCGATAATCTCCTCGAAGGGGTCGTGATCCTCCTTCGAGGCGGGTTTCATGCCGAGCACGACGTCGCCGTACATCTGGACGAAACGGCGGTACGAATCCCAGGCGAAGCGGGGGTTGCCGGTGCGTTTGGCGACGGCCTCGACGGCCTGATCGTTCATACCGAGGTTGAGAATCGTGTCCATCATTCCGGGCATCGAGGCGCGTGCGCCCGAGCGAACCGAGACGAGCAGCGGCATCTCCTTGTCGCCGAACTTCATGCCGGTGAGGCTTTCGATATTCTTCATGGCCTTTTCGACTTCGGGCTTGAGGAGTTTGATGACGGCCTCCTTGCCGTGGCTGTAGTACTCCGTGCACACTTCCGTAGTGATGGTGAATCCCGGGGGAACGGGTATGCCGATGAGGTTCATCTCGGCGAGGTTTGCACCTTTACCGCCGAGCAGCTCACGCATTTTGCCATTTCCTTCGGCCTCTTTGTTGCCGAAGGTGTAGACTCGTTTAACGTCTGCCATAGTTTCGAGATTTTTGAATTGTATGATAAATATATAAAAAAATTTTCGCAAAAAAGAGCCTCCGAAGTCGAAAAAATTGCGGTGATAACCGTTTTGCCACCTATAAAAGAGGGGCTTTTGCCCGGAGGGGTTGCGAATATAGCAAAACTTTCCGGAAAAAACAAATCTCAGTGGCCGATATATACAAACACGGGCAGTGAATATCCGTATCCGCCCCGATAGATGCTTCCGGAGAAGGTTCCAAGAGGGTTACCGCTCTTTTGGTCAACCAGTTGGCGGCGGATATAGACATCGCCTGCCGGGCATTTGAATGCCGTGTCGACGAGAATCCGGTCGCGCATCTCCCAGCGTCCCGCGCGGCGGATATTTCCGCGTCCGGCTTTTTCGGCACGTGCCATGGCATCGCGCAGCCCGAGGCGTGCGGCCTTCTGGCCGTCGACACGGCCCATGACCACGAGCGGCAACCCGGGATAGTTGTCGCGCAAATCCTCCGCGAGCCATCGTCCCGTGCTTCGATCGCCGCACATCGCCAGCCCTACGCGCAGCCCGTCCAGTTCGCCGATGACCAGCAGATAGCGACGTCCGACTTCGGCGCGTTCCGGGTAGAAGCGGTCGCCGTAGTACAGCAGGGCAAAGTCCATGCCGTCGAGCGTGTTGAGTGTTCGGTGGAGGTAGGAGTATTCGCCGCGGCAGGCCGAGCAGAGGTCGCGGACGACCTGTTCGTTTTCGACGCCCCACAGGGCGACGATCTCCAGCGCCATGGAGTCGATGACAGCGGCCGTGTTTCGGATCTTGCGTTCGTAACGCTCCGAGTTCCAGCCGTAACGGCCTTGTGGTGTGTACGCCTCGTCATTGTAGAAGAGGGCGGGGATGGTGTCGTAGATCCGGTCGACGTCGTAGAAGGCGATTCCGACGGGCTGGCGTCCGAATGCGGCGAGCCCCGCCGCGACGAGTGCGATGATGATCGACAGCAGACGCATCATGACCGGCCGGAGAGGTTAAAGGGGGTTTTCGGGGAGGAAATCGCGGGGCGAGCAGCCGAGGAACTTGGCGATTTCGTTGATATGGTGGGGATTGTATTTGATATCGTATTTGGGGCTTTCGACCTGCCCGATGAAACTTTTCGATACACCGATTCCATACGCCAGCATGGATTGGGAGATATTCTGGCGTTTCCGCTCTTTACGAACGGCGTCGATAATATATTGGTCGATCGGGTATATCACAAGTTGCTTGTTTTATCAAGTAAAACTAAGCAACTTATTCTTCGAAACGCTTGTGTATACACAACCGATACTCAGTTATCACTGAGCGTCCTTTCGAAAGATGAAAGGTCTTCTCTCTTTTTGGGCTTGGTTGCGCTCAATTGCTTTTGAAATCCAGTGAGACATGACCCCCCCCCGGATTTCAGTCTCTGTACGGCGACGGGTGCGTCGTATAGAGTTTGAAGCCCGGTGAGTCTCAGTTGCCTGTGGGGATCATGCGTCGATCACCCCCGAGCCGACCAGCTCGTCGCCGTCATACCAGGCGGCGAACTGCCCCGGGGTGATGCCCCGCTGGGGTTCGTCGAAGAGCAGATAGGCCCCTTCGCGGCGGATGAAGAGCCGTGCCCCCTGTAACGGCTGCCGGTAACGGATGCGTACCGAGAAGCGGGCGCTCTCTCCGACCTTCATCTCCCGCGTGGGGTTGACCCAATGGATGTCGCCCGGCAGGATGCGCAGCGCCGGCCGCCACAACCCCGGATGGGCGTCCCCCTCACCCACATAGATCACATTCTGCACGGTGTCCGTGGCCAGAATGAACAACGACTCCTTGCGGCCGCCGATTCCGAGTCCCTTGCGCTGACCGATCGTGTAGAAGTGGGCGCCGTTGTGCTCGCCGATCTTCTTTCCGTCGCGCACCGTATAGTGCCACGGTTCGGCCAGAGCGGCCAGCTCCTCGTCCGAAGTCTCCATGTCCGGAGCCGGCATGGCCGGTTTGCGGGCATACTTGGGCCACGAGGGGAGAATCTCATGGACGTTCCCGTGCTTCGAGGCGAGCTTCTGCTGGAGGAAAACCGGCAGATCGACCTTTCCGACGAAGCAGATTCCCTGCGAATCCTTGCGCTTGGCCGTGGCAAGTCCCTGCTCGGCGGCGATGCGCCGCACCTCGGGCTTCAGCAGCCCGCCGACCGGGAAGAGGGCCCGGCTCAACTGCTCCTGCGAAAGCTGACACAGAAAATAGCTCTGATCCTTGTTGGGGTCCGAACCGGCCAGCAGCCGGTAGACGATGCGTCCGTCCGGCAGCAGCTCCTCCTCCTTGCGGCAGTAGTGGCCCGTGGCGACGTAGTCGGCCCCCAGTTTGAGCGCCTCGCGCAGGAATACGTCGAATTTGATCTCGCGGTTGCACAGCACGTCGGGATTGGGTGTGCGGCCGCGTTCGTACTCGGCGAACATGTAGTCGACCACACGCGTGCGGTAGTCGGCCGAGAGATCGACGACATGGAGCGGAATATCGAGTTTCTTGGCCACCAGTTCGGCGAACAGGCGGTCGTCGTGCCACGGGCAGTCGCCCTCGAGCGTACCGGTTGTGTCGTGCCAGTTGATCATGAAGAGGCCGATAACCTCGTGTCCCTGCTGCCTGAGCAGCC
The DNA here is from genome assembly GCF_900604385.1 of Alistipes megaguti. Classification (NCBI taxonomy): domain Bacteria; kingdom Pseudomonadati; phylum Bacteroidota; class Bacteroidia; order Bacteroidales; family Rikenellaceae; genus Alistipes; species Alistipes megaguti. Next base: position 2,014,956 of record NZ_LR027382.1, read on the forward strand.
AGGCGGCCACCGACGAATCGACGCCGCCCGAAAGACCGATTACAACGCGTGCCATGTTATTCCAGATTTAAGAGCCCCTCGGGTAGGACGAAGTGGATCCGCCGCTCCTCGAAGTCGATGTGGACGATGAACTCCTCGGCGGCGGGGATGAGCACCTGATGCCCGCCGGTCTCCACCTCGAACAGGGGATTCATCTCGCTGTCGTAGAAGTCGGTGACGATTCCGGCATGTTTCGTCTCGGATCCGGCCTCTTCGACCACGGCTTCGAAACCGATGAGATCCTCGAGATAGAATTCGTCATCCTGCTCGTCGGCGGGATCGTCTACGCGGAATTCGAGACCGATGAGCTCCTGAGCGCGGCGTTCGGTGTCGAAGTCGGCGAACGAGGCCGTAGCGCCAGCGATTCCGCGGCGCTCGAATCGGTCGCACCAGAGCGGCACCTCCAGGGCGTCGATCGTGACCATCAGCGGCATGGTCTGAGGGTCGAAGTTGTCGGGGAACGTGGAGTAGAGCGAGAGCATGAGGCCCCCGTCCGTGCCGAAAAGTTTGTTGATACGTCCAGCGGATGCAGCCATTACGAAAGAGTTTGGGACAAAAGTACAAAAAAAACAGGAAATCTCCCCTTCGGGTGATCTCCTGTCTTATCGGAATAGAAAACCTGCTTATTCGGCAGCGGGAGCTTCCGGAGCGGCCTCTTCGGTGGCAGCGGCAGCCTCGGCGGCAGCGGCCTCTGCGGCCTCACGGGCAGCAGCTTCGGCAGCGGCCTTCTTCTCGGCGATGGCAGCGGCACGCTCCTCCTTGATCTTGGTTTCGGCAGCCAGACGGGCCTTTTCGGCCGACTTGGCGTCGGAAGCGATCTTGTTGCTCTTGGCCTCGATCTTACCGTTCTTGGCCTCGATCCACTTGTTGAAGCGAGCCTCGGCCTCGGTCTCCGAGAATGCACCCTTGGCAACGCCACCCAGCAGGTGCTTTTTGTAAAGTACGCCCTTGTACGAGAGGATAGCCCGACAAGTATCCGTAGGTTGTGCGCCTTTGAGTAACCAATCCAGAGCTTTCTCGAAGTTCAGATCGATCGTAGCAGGATTCGTGTTGGGGTTGTAGGTACCCAACTTTTCGATGAATTTACCATCACGTGGCGCTCTGCTATCTGCGGCAACGATATGATAGAAGGCGTAGCCCTTCTTACCATGGCGTGCCAGACGAATTTTAACAGCCATTTGCTATAAAATTTTGTTAATTAAAGTAAAAACGCTCACCCGGTTCGGGCATTTAAGCGTGCAAATGTAGGGAAAAAAAACAGATTGGCCAAATAATGGGAGAAAAAAGTGATCCCGGCGCGGCTCGAACGCGCGGCCGGCAGATTAGAAATCTGCTGCTCTATCCAACTGAGCTACGGGACCAATTTGCCCGATGACGGGGAAATCGGTGCAAAATTATAAAATAAATCCTCAAATGCAAAGCCCTTGCCGGCCGAAATGCGCGGATGACGGCATTTTGTCCGCCCGGATCGCCAAGCCTCGGCAGAATCCTCTCCCGGGCAGTTCTGTTTTCGCTCCGGATTGCTCGTTCCTTTCCGGGTCGCTTCTCTCATCCCCGTCCGGACCTCTTTCGGATCGCTCTGCGGCAGCCGGGCACTCGACACAGCCCGGCCCTTCTCGGATTACTTTGGCCGGCCCCTCTCGGATTACATAGCCCGGCCCCACCTCAGACCGGATCTGTCGGAGGCCTGTTCGGCTCCGGCCTACCTCCGGCCCACCTCCGGTGCAAAATGGGGCGTGGTGCTTAGCGGTCGAGCGGGCGAAGCGTCCCTTTGGCGGTTCCTTCCGGACGGTCCCGTTCGGTGCGGAACTCCAGGAAGACCCGGTCGGAGTTGTGGAAGAGGGTCACCAGACAGGAGCGGCTTCGCTGCTGCCATCCCCAGCGGCCGTGAATTCGGAACTGCACATCTCCGTTTGCCTTCGTGCCGATCCTTTCGATGCGGCCCTGTTCGTCAGTCGCGCGCATCTGGTCCATTCTGTGGGAGTTCCGCGGCCCGAAGAGGTCGGGTGCGAAGCTGACCTCGAGTTGCGGCCCCTGCATGCGGACGTAGCTCTGGCAGGTGTCCAGTCTTTTCCCCTTTCGGGTGTAGACCTCGTCGATGTCGACGACAAACCGCTGCGATTCGAGCGCTGCAAGCGCCGTTTGAAAGGTTTGGTTGCCGGAGTCCGCCGTGGCGGTTGCCCGCCGTTGCGAGGCACAGCCCGACAGCAGGGCGGCTAGCGTCAGTAAAAAAAGATATGCAACGTGTCTCATGTTTTTATCTCTTTTTGTCCATGTTTCGGTGACGGTTCCGGCCTGATCGGAAGTCGATGCGGCCGACGCCCTGCGACGGAGGGTGTCATGTCTTCTGATGTCAAGATACGAAAAAAATACAATCGTGCAATATTGCCGGCGTTGAGAATATTGAATATCTTTGCACACGGTATTCGGGGCGATCTGCACCGTGGCACGAACCTCGGAGACCGATGAGCGATGCGGAGAGGAACGGTTCTTCCGGCCTGGCCGCGATGCTTGTCTTGGTTGCGGAGTCCATGCCCCGATCCTGTTTTGGCCCGGCTTTTGAACTCCGACAGCGGAAGCAATAACACCTAAACTAAATATATTGTAGCGATTATGAAAAAGATTCTTGCAGCCGCCGGGCTGCTTCTGGCGATGACCGCCTGCTGCTGCCAGCAGGAGAACCTGCCTCTCGAAGGCACTTCGTGGAAACTCTCCAAGATGGAGTCGATCCCCGCAACGGCCGTTTCGGCCGAGGAGGATGCCTTCACGCTGATGTTCAATGCCGCCGATACGCTGGTGGCCGGACGTACGAACTGCAACCGCTTCTTCGGCCCTTACATCCTCAATGGCAAGAGCCTGAAGTTCGGGAATCTGGGCATGACGCGGATGGCCTGCCCCGATCTGCAGTACGAGACTTCGTTTGTCGAGATGCTCTCGAAGGTGAACGGATTCGAGATTAAGGGTTCGGATCTGAAGCTTCTCGACGGCGATCGGGTTCTGGCCGAGTTCCAGGGAACGCAGGCTGCCGCCGAATAGCCGGATGTCCGGGGTGGGGTGCGTTCTGCCCGCTGCGGTTTGGTCTGGCGGCAATGTCAAAACCCTCCGCCGTGGTTGGGACCGTCTGCGAATGGTTTGATTCTCTCGCTCTCAGGCCCGATTCGCCCGCTGTGGTCCCGATCCATCTCTCTTCCCGATACCCGAACCTGCAGCGGTCTGGGTTTCGGGTTTCGAAAAAGGGTCCCGCGTCAGTCAAGGACGCGGGACCCTTTTTGTGGGGTGAAGGGGCGCTGGCGAAGTTGTAGCGGGGTGCGATAACCAAAAACGGTCCTCTTCCGCAAGGAAGAGGACCGTTATCTTCAGACAGAGGGAGACTACTCGCTCAGCGGGGTAACGCTGACATAGGATCTTCCTTCGCGCTTCTTGCAGAACTCGACGGTTCCGTCCACCAGAGCGAAGAGCGTGTGGTCTTTGCCCATGCCGACATTTTCACCGGCATTGTGCACCGTACCGCGCTGGCGGACGATGATGTTGCCCGCCTTTGCGAACTGACCGCCGAACAATTTGATGCCGAGTCGCTTGCTTTCGGACTCACGGCCGTTCTTCGAACTACCTACACCTTTTTTGTGTGCCATGATGCTTCAGTTTTTAAAGGTTTATGCAACGATTTCTTCCACGAGGATCTGGGTGAGGAACTGGCGGTGTCCGTTGCACTTCTGGTATCCGGTGCGACGTTTCTTTTTGAAGACCAGAACCTTGTCATCCTTCAGATGCTTGAGGATCTTGCACTTTACTGCGGCGCCTTCAACTACAGGTGCGCCGACTTTGACCTGACCGTCATTGTCTGTGAGCAGGACTTTGTCGAAACTTACGGACGAATTCTCTTCGCCCTGGAGACGGTGAACATAAAGTTTCCGACCTTTTTCAGCTTTGAATTGCTGACCTGCGATCTCTACGATTACGTACATTCTACGTGTAATTGAATGAATTCGGGAGGCAAATATACGGATAATTTCCGAGAAACAAAACGCCGGCGACAAAAAAATTGTCGGGAGGGATCGGGGCACGGTTTTGGCGGGAGGGGTGAGTGGCGATTTTCGGATCGAATCTGTACTCTTTGACGGGAAGAGGGGCTGACGGGTCCGAAAAATTTCCGGGTCTCATAAATTCTTGCTACCTTTACCATGACAATGACGGAAACAGAAGTCAGGAATTCAAAACCGCGAGTGACGATGATAAACGACAAGGTGCGCCAATATCTGCTGCCTCCGCTTTTCAATGCGGCAGTCAGGGCCGGGGCCTCGATCATGCAAGTATACAAGAATTTCGACGATTACGACATCAGCCTCAAGGCCGACTGTACACCCATTACGCTGGCTGACCGGCTGGCCCACCGCACGATCCGCGAGTATCTGGGGCCGACGCGTATTCCGATTCTTTCGGAGGAGGGTCGTGAGATGCGCTACGACGAGCGCTGCAACTGGGAGCTCTACTGGCTGGTGGATCCGTTGGACGGGACCGTGGAGTTCATCAAGGGCAACAACGAGTTCACGGTCAACATCGCCCTGATGGAGAACAACGTCTGCATCGGAGCGGTGATCTACGTGCCCTATTTCGAGAAGATGTACATTGCCGGGCGCGACTCGGGGTCTTACCTGAAGGAGCATGTGGTGCCGGATGCCGGGGCAAACTATACGTACGAGGAGATTGTAGGCGGATGGAGGCGTTTGCCGCTGGAGAGTGAGGCGCACCACGACCACCTGCGGGTGGCTCTTTCGCGGTCGCACCAGACGCGCGAGACGCACGAGGCTGTCGAGCGGCTCCGCGAACGTTATCCCGATCTGGAGATTGTCGAGCAGGGGAGCTCCTACAAGTTCTGCATGCTGGCCGAGGGTCGGGTCGACTACTACGTGCGCACGACCCATACCTACGAGTGGGATACGGCGGCCGGCGAGTTGATTCTCTTGGAGGCAGGGGGCTCCACGCGGTCGCTGCCCGACGAACGGGAACTGCGCTACAACGAGGAGGACCTGCACAATCCGTGGTTCTGCTGTCGGTCGAAGTACTGCCCCTTCTGAGGACCGGCGGGCGACATTATAATTATATAAAGGTCCCGGTTTCCGTTGTGCGGAGACCGGGATTTTTTTCGTGAGGGGCGCCGGGATTTGTCGGGCAGCCGGAATGTTCTCGGAATGTGTCGGGGTCGATGGCGTTGGGCTGACTGACGTCTGGCGGTGCTGTCGGGGATGGAATGGCCGGGATATTGCCGGGAGGTGCGGACTTCGGCCATGCCCCGGGAATTGTCGCGCGTCTGCTGCTGTCGGGAATGCGGAGCCCCGGAGGTTGTGGTATGCGTTGATGGAAAGATGGTTACCTGGCGGCCTTGTGTTCGATGTCGCAAGCGCCGCAGTTTCCCGAACATCCGGCCAGGGAGTGGCTGTCGGAGCAGTCGGCCGTACCGTCGGCTTCGCGGGTCTCCTGCACGGCGCACTTGATTCCCAGTCGCTGCATGTCCTTGTTGGTCGAGATCTCCGAGTCGATGTGGTGACCCTTGATCATCAGCGTCAGGGACATCCCCACGACGAAGAAGGCAACGGCAACGATGGCGCAGATCAGTACGATTAACCAGGCGGGCATGGCGGTCAAGTTTTTGTGGTTTGAAATTTTGGCTTTCGGGGACAAATGTATATATTTGTCAGATAAATTGCAAAAATGTTGCCCGAAGGATTCGGGCGACGGATCGCAGGATACAATTTCGGAAAACGTATGAAAATCGTCATAGCGGGAGCCGGAGAGATGGGCAGCCATCTGGCGCGGATGCTCAGCGGCAGCGGACACGACATCACGGTGGTGGACAGCGATCAGAAGCTGTTGGCCGAGGTGGGGGCGCTGGCCGACGTGATCACCGTCGAGGGGGACTCGACGACCTTTGCGGTGTTGCGCAAGGCGTCGGTCCGCAAGTGTGACCTCTTTATCGCCGTCAACCACGAGGAGAACGACAACATCGTGGCGGCGATGCTGGCCAAGAAGCTCGGAGCGCGGAAATCCATCGCGCGCATCGACAACAACGAGTATCTCGAGCCCAACAACAAGGAGATGTTCATCGACATGGGCATCGACTACCTGTTCTATCCGGAGAAGGTGGCGGCGCGGGAGGTGATCAACCTGCTGGGCCACACCTCGACGACCGAATACGTGGATTTTTCGAGCGGCAAGCTTTCGCTGGTGGTCTTCCGCCTGGAGCCGGCCTCGCCGCTGGTGGGACAGGTGCTGACGGGCTTTGCCGACGACCAGACTCCGTTGAGCTACCGTACGGTGGCCATCACGCGGGGCGGTCAGACGATCATCCCGCGTGCGGGGGAGGAGTTCATGGAGGGCGACATGATCTACGTGATAGCCCGCCAGGACGCCGTGCACGAGGTGATGGAGTTTTCGGGGCAGACGAACATCGAGATCCGCAACATGATGATCCTGGGCGGTTCGCGCATCGGCATCCGGGTAGCCACGGAGCTGCAGGACGAGGTCAACATCAAGCTCATCGACTACAACGCCGAGAAGGCCTACCGGCTGGCCGAGATGCTGGACAAGACGCTGATCATCAACGAGGACGGTCGCAATACGGAAGCCATGATGGAGGAGGGCCTGTCGAACATGGACGCCTTTGTGGCGGTGACGGGCCGCAGCGAGACGAACATCCTGGCGGCGATGCTGGCCAAGCGGATGGGCGTGAAGAAGGTGATCGCCGAGGTCGAGAACCTGAACTACATCAACCTGGCGGAGTCGATCGGCATCGATACGATCATCAACAAGAAGCTGGTGACGGCGTCGAACATCTTTCGCTTCACGATGTCGACCGACGTGCAGGCGATCAAGTGCCTGACGGGGAGCGACGCCGAGGTGCTGGAGTTCATCGTCAAGCCCAATTCGCCGGCGACCAAATGCCGGATCAAGGATCTGGGACTTCCCGAGGATACGATCATCGGCGGCATCGTGCGCGGCGACAAGGTTTTCATCGCCGTGGACAACATGGAGATCAACCCCTACGACCGCGTGGTGGTCTTTGCCATGCCGGCGTCGGTAGGGCGCATAGGATATTACTTTAACTGATTTAACTGACGGGGCGGTGCCCCGGGACGGAGAGATACCGGTCGGGAGGCGGACGGGCGCCGGGCATTCCGATCCGGACGACGCGGTGTCATCCGCCGAAAACTGGAGAAAATGTCTTTTCGAAACAGCATACTCAGAGCGTGGTTCTCGCAGCGCGAACGGTCGATAGACCGGTTCCGCCGCCATCCGGTCGAGACCCAGATGCGCATGTTCCGCCGGCTGTTGCGCCGCGGCCGCATGACGGAGTTCGGCGAACGTTACGACCTGCGGCATATCCGTACGGTGGAGCAGTTCGAGTCGTTGGTTGCGACGTTCGACTACGAGACCTTCAAGCCCTACATCGAGCAGATGCGTGCCGGGGCGTGGAACGTCACGTGGCCGGGCCGGGTTTCGTTGTTTGCCCGCTCGTCGGGCACCACGTCGGACCGGAGCAAATACATCCCCGTGACGCGGGAGTCGTTGTGGCGCAACCATACGCTCGGCATGCGCGACGTGGCGACGGTCTATGCGGCCAACTACCCGCGCAGCCGGGTGCTTGAGGGCAAGACGCTGACGCTGGGCGGTTCGTGCATTGCCGAGGGCCGCAATCTGGTGGGTGATCTTTCGGCGCTGCTGATCCACGAGACGAAGTTCTGGAGCGGGTGGTTCCGGGCACCGCGCATCGAGACGGCCATCATTGCCGATTTCGATGCCAAGTGCGAGGCGATCTGCCGCGAATGTACGGGCGAGCACATCACGGCCTTTGCGGGGGTTCCGTCGTGGAACCTGGCGCTGATGCGCCGCGTGCTGGAGTACACCGGGCGTCGGAATCTGCTGGAGGTTTGGCCCGATCTGGAGATGTTCGCCCACGGCGGGGTGGAGTTCACCCCCTACCGGCGTTCGTTCGAGGAGCTGATCCCCTCCGACGGGATGCACTACATGGAGACCTACAACGCCTCGGAGGGCTTTTTTGCCCTGGCCGACGATCCTTCGCGCAGCGACATGCTGCTGATGCTGGATTACGGGACCTTCTTCGAATTCCGCGACGGCGAACGGATCGTTCCGCTCGAGGGGGTGGAGTGCGGCAAGGTTTATGCCGTGCTGATCACGTCGAACAACGGCCTGTGGCGCTACGAGATCGGCGATACGGTGGAGTTCACCTCGACGAACCCCTACCGGATCCGTTTTGCGGGGCGCACGCGTCAGTATATCAACGTATTCGGCGAGGAGCTGATTGTCGACAATGCCGAGCGGGCGCTCGCGGCCGCCTGCCGCCGGACGGGAGCCGTGGTGAGCGAATATACGGTCTCGCCGTGCTACATGTCGCTGCGCGAGCGGGGCGCCCACGAGTGGATCGTGGAGTTCGACCGCGAACCCGATTCGATGGAGTCGTTTGCGGCGGCGCTCGACGAGGAGCTGCGGGCCGTCAATTCGGACTATGACGCCAAGCGCCGCACGACGCTCGAGAGGCAGCATCTGCTGTGCATGCCGCGCGGGGGGTTCCTGGCGTGGATGCGGGCGCGGGGGAAGAACAAGGTTCCGCGGCTGATGAACGACCGCCGGGTGGCCGACGACGTGAAGTCGTTTGCGGGGATCGGCGGCGAAGAGGGGCACTGAGCCTGTCGTCGTTCGTAAACTGGGCGCCATCAGATCCGATAAAACGAGCGTATGAAAACGGTTTCATCATTCCTCATTTTGTTGTTGCCCTTGATCATGCAAAGCTGCGGATTTGTCTATGAACGGCATCTTACTGGGAATTATTACTTGATCGCAGTGGATACCAAAGAGGATATGGATGTGTGTTATCATCAACCGGAAGATGATGCACCTTATACGGGCATAACCGGGGCGAGTGTTTATGCCGTGGGATATGACGATGATTTTATTCTGGTCAAGGCGTACCGTGCGTTGAAGGACAGTATGGGAGTTTCCTTACCGCGTTATGACAGGCATACAACCGAATATTACATCATTCCCGTCAATAACGCGCAGGAGGCCTGGGAGGCGCAGGAAAACAAATTCGGGGCATTCGATGAAGAGGCCTTTGAAGTGAGGCGGAAAGAGCTGGGAGTACCGGATGATATAACATTCAAGAAGCTGTAATAAAAATTATTAACGATATTAACGGGAGGATAACGCTTTACGTTATCTCTTTTCAAACCATTAACGGATACGGTCATGTACATAGCCATTGCAGGAAATATCGGGAGCGGGAAGACGACGCTGACTGAGATGTTGACGCAGCGATACGATGCCAAATGCTATCTGGAGGAGTGTGACAACCCCTATATCGGCGATTTCTACGAGGACATGAACCGTTGGGCGTTCCAACTTCAGATCTCGTTTCTCGGGAGCCGGATCCAGCAGACGATGGATATGCTTTCGGACAACAAATCGGGGGTGATCTTTCAGGACCGCACGATCTACGAGGATGCTCACATCTTCGCCGACAACCTCCATGAAATGGGACTGATGTCGACGCGCGACATCGAGACCTACATGAAGATCTTCCGCCTGGTGACGTCGCTCATTCCGCAGCCCGACCTGCTGATCTACCTCAAGGCGAGCGTTCCGACGCTCATCTCGCAGATCCGCAAACGGGGCCGCGAGTACGAGATGAATATCGACGAACTCTATCTGAAACGTCTGAACGACAAATACAACCATTGGATCGACACGATCTACGAAGGGGAGGTCTTTGTCGTGGACAAGGACCACGAGGATTTTGTTTCGGATCCGGCGGTCTTCGAGCGGATCTGCGCGCGGTTGGATGCTCTCAAAGCCCGCGAAGAGCGATGAGTCTGCCCGAACGATTCGTCGAACGCACGCTGCGCGAACTCGGCGTGGAGGAGGGTCGGGCCTTGTGCGAGGCGCTGGAGTCGGAGTCCCCGACCTCGGTGCGTCTCAATGCGTCGAAGTGCCGGCCGGCGGGAGCTTCACCGGCCGATAACCGACAAGAGACTGCGACGTTGCCGGGTGTCGCGATGCCGACGGATGCCGATGGCCTGCCGGATGCCGGAGGCCGGTCAGATGCCGATAAACGGCCGGAAGCCGCGGAGCTGCCGGCCGCAGCTGCACCCGCAGCCCCATGTCTCCCGACTGACTCCGCCGATGCCGATGCTGTTGCCCGGCTGTTGCCGGATTTGCCCCATCTGCCGCTGTTGAGACGGGTTCCGTGGTGCGCTGACGGCTGGTATCTGCGTGAACGCCCCTCGTTCACGTTCGACCCCGATTTCCACGCCGGGGCCTATTACGTGCAGGAGGCCTCGTCGCAATTCGTCGGCCACCTGTTGCGCGGCCGGCTCCCCGCGGGGGCCCGTGTGCTGGATCTCTGTGCGGCGCCGGGAGGCAAGACAACCCTCTATGCCTCGCTGGTCGGACGTGAGGGGCTGGTCGTGGCCAACGAGATCGACCGACGGCGGGCTTCGGTGCTGGCCGACAACGTGCGCAAGTGGGGAACGGGCAACGTGGCCGTGACGTGCTGCGACGCCGCCTCGCTGGGACGCTTCGAGGCGTGGTTCGATGCCGTGACGGTCGACGCCCCCTGTTCGGGCGAAGGGATGTTCCGCAAGGACCCGGTTGCCCGCGAGGAATGGAGCGAGGCGAACGTGCGTCTCTGTGCCGCGCGTCAGGACGAGATTCTGCGCGAGGCGTGGCGGGCCCTGAAGCCCGGCGGCGTGCTGCTCTACAGCACCTGCACCTTCAACCGCGAGGAGGACGAGGGGTCGCTTGAACGGATGCTCGCATGGGCCGAAACGGAGGTGGAGGAGACCGGACCGGTCGAGGTCGACCCGGCGTGGGGGATCTGCTGCGGCAGGGTAGGGGCCTTCCGTACCTTCCGCTTCTATCCCCATCGGACTTGCGGCGAGGGGTTCTTTGCCGCCGTGGCCCGCAAGTCGGCCGAAGCCGATGCACGGACGCGCACTCCGAAATCGCGCCGTTCGGTGCTGACGCCCGTCGACCGCAAATGCGCGGCGGAGCTGTGGCGCTGGTTGACGGAACCCGAAGCGATGCGTTTCGGGATGGCGGGCGACACCTGCTACGCCTGGTATGCCGGACAGGCCGAGGCGGTGCGGACGCTCTCCGAAGTGCTGCCGGTGATCGGCTCGGGGGTGGCCCTCGGGCAGATCTTCAAGGGGGTGCTGAAACCCGATCCGGCGTTGGCTTTCTTCCCAGGGCTGAACCGCACGGCGGTACCCGTGGCAGAACTGGCGGAGGAGGAGGCGCTGCGTTACCTGCGGCGTCAGGAGATTGCGGCAGCCGGACTGGCCGAGGGGATGAACCTCATCTGTGTGCGGGACCGCGGACTGGGCTTTGCCAAACGGATCGGATCGCGGGTCAACAACCTCTATCCGAACTCATTGCGAATCATGAAACAATAGATATGGCCGAAAAGATTTTTTATACGATGGGCGAAGTGGCCGAGATGTTCGACGTCAACACGTCGCTCATCCGCCACTGGGAGTCGCAGTTTCCGATTCTCCGCCCGAAGCGCAACAAGAGGGGCAACCGCCTCTTCACGCCGCAGGATGTCGAGCATCTGAAGATGATCTACCACCTGGTCAAGGAGTGCGGCATGACACTCGACGGGGCCCGGAAGGTGCTTCGCAAGGAGGGGGCAACCACGGCGGTCGAACGGGATACGCAGCTCATGGAGCATCTGCAACGGATTCGTTCGCTGCTGGTTGAGGTCCGCGAGGATCTGAAGGCCGACAACGGACAGGTTGTCGATGAAGAGGAGGAATCTTCCGTTGCGGCTCCGGAGGAGGAGATGCCCCGCAAGGAGCCGCGACGCCGGGGAGTGTCTGCGGATCGGTTCCGCAAACCGAAGATGGTGGATGTAGAGCCAGCCGCCGAACCCGAGGCCGCCGAACCCGAGGCCGATTCTGCCGCCGGAGGTGGTGTCGAGCCCACTTCCGGGCCTGCAGCCGACCCCGTGGTTGCCGAGCCTGCCGCTGAACCTGCCGAGTCCGCTGCCGACCCCGTGGTCGCCGAGCCCGTTGCTGAGTCCGCCTCCGAGCCCGTGGTTGCCGAGCCTGCTGCTGAACCTTCCGAGTCCGCTGCCGAACCCGTGGTCGCCGAGCCCGTTGCTGAATTCGTTGCCGAACCCGCTTCCGAACCCGTCCCCGGACAACCGACCCGACGTACGGCCCGGAAACCTCGCCGCAAAAAGGAGGAAACCGAAAACAAAGAGCTCTTTGCCTTCTACGAGCAGTCACTTTTCTGAACGGTTCGAGGCCACCGGTCAGAGGCCGTCGGTCAGCGCCGTGTCCTGCTTTACGATCACCCGGAATCGAAAACCTGAAACCTGAAAATACCTATGAATGCCATGAAAATAAAAGAGATAACCGATGTCATCGAACGCTTTGCTCCGCTTGGCTGGCAGGAATCCTATGACAATGCAGGACTTGTGGTCGGCCGCAGTGACGACGAGGTACGTCGGGCGCTGCTGGCTGTCGATGTCACCGAGGAGGTGCTGGACGAGGCCGAAGAGACGGGGTGCGATCTGATCATCACGCACCATCCGATCATCTTCCACGCTCTGAAACGCTTCAATTCGGCGGATCCCGTGCAGCGCTGTGTCGAGCGAGCCATCCGCAGCCGCATTGCCCTCTACGCCTGTCACACGAATCTCGACAGTGCGCCCGGCGGCATGAGCTGGCGTCTGGCCGGGATCCTCGGTATCGGGAATCTGCGACTGTTGCAGCCCTCGTCGGTCGAAGGGGTCGGATTCGGCGTTGTCGGCGAACTGCCCGAAGCCGTGGAGCCCCTCGCTTATCTGGGCACGGTGCGCGAACGGCTCGGCTGCGGTGCCATCCGATACAGCGATATCGCCATCCCGGCGGTGCGTCGTGTGGCCCTCTGCACGGGTGCCGGAGCCTCGCTCATCGGCGATGCCCTGCAGGCCGGGGCCGATCTCTACATCACGGCGGATCTCAAGTATAACGACTTTATGACCCCCGACAAGCGCCTCATGGTGGCGGATGTCGGTCATTTTGAGAGCGAATATTGTGCAATTCAGTTATTATTTGAGGTTTTGTCGAAAAATTTATGTACCTTTGCGGTTCGCAAGAGTGAACGCTCGCGCAATCCGGTGAATTATCTCGTGTAAGTCTAAACTATACAGTACATTATATGGCAACGCAAAAGAAAACCGCCGACGTTGATTATTCGATGCAGGAGAAGATCCTCGCACTCTACGAGCTGCAGAAGATCGACAGCAAGATCGACCAGATCAACAAGGTGAAAGGTGAACTGCCTCTCGAGGTCCAGGATCTCGAGGATGAAATGGCCGGAATGAAGACCCGCATCGACCACATCAACGGGGAGATCGAGGAGCTCAATGCCCTGACCAAGCAGCGCAAACGCGAGGTGGATCAGGCCAAAATCATGATCGGCAACTACAAGGAGCAGCAGAACAACGTGCGTAACAACCGTGAGTTCGATGCCATCTCCAAGGAGATCGAATATCAGGAACTCGAGATCGAACTGGCCGAGAAGCGCCTCAAGGAGTATGCGGCCGGCATCAAGGCCAAGAAACTCCAGCTCGAAGAGGCCGAAAACCTCTCCAAGGACCGCTCGGCCGACCTGGCGGCCAAAAAGGCCGAACTCGACGGCATCGAGGCCGAAACCGGCCCGCAGGTAGCCGAGTACGAGGCTCAGCGCGAGCAGGTCAAGGCCAAGATCGACGAACGTCTGCTGGCCGCCTACGATCGCATTCGTCGCAATGTCCGCAACGGTTTGGCCGTCGTGACGGTCAAGCGTGATGCCTGCGGCGGCTGCTTCAACCGCATTCCGCCCCAGCGTCAGGTGGAGATTCGTCAGGGCAAGAAGATTATCGTCTGCGAGTATTGCGGCCGCATTCTCGTAGCCGATCCCGAGGCCGCCCAGGAATAAGTGGGGGCCGGGGGCCCGGGGGAGCAGGCAGGGGGCCGGGGCGGGGGGCCGGGGCAGGGGCTGTCATCCGAAGGTCCCACCTTTGAAAAGCCTTCTCCCTCGAAAGTATCGAATCATGGAACGGGATTCCGCACAGGCGGAGTCCCGTTTTCGTATGCCTCTATTTTTTAAAGTTTTTTCGGAACTGCGGATGTTAATTTATTAACACGGAAAAGTTTTCCTACTTTTCCAAATAATCCTTAAATTTGCCGCGATTGGATCTTTCCGACTTAAATTACTGCCATGAAAATAGCCATAGCCCAGTTGAACTACACGATCGGTGACATCGACGGCAATACTTCGAAAATCATCGATTCCATTAACAAAGCAAAGGCCCGGCATGCCGATCTGGTCATTTTCGCCGAGCAGGCCGTGAGCGGGACTCCGGCGTTCGACCTCCTCCGCAAAACGACGTTCCTCGAACTGTGTGAAGATGCCCTGGTGGAGATCGCCTCCTGCTGCGACGGTATCGCCGCCATCGTCGGCCTCCCGATTCTTACCGACAAGGGAACCGTCAGTGCCGCAGCCCTCATCCAGGATCGCAAGGTCCTTCGCTATGTCGGCAAAAAATACATCTCCGCACGCCGTGAAATGGGTTTCCTGGTCCCCTCCAAAGGATACGAATACGCCACCATCAAGGGGCACAAGTGCGCCATCATCGTCGGCGATGACCTCAGTCGCGAACACGACTTCGACAAGTCCGTCGAGACCATCATCTCCATCAACGCCCGCCGTTACGGCAAGGGTACGATGATCTACCGCTACGAAATGATGCACAACCTGGCCTTCGTCGAGGGCAAGAACCTCGTGATGGTCAATCAGGTCGGCGGTTCGACCGAGATCGTCTACGACGGCACGTCCGGCGCCCTGAACAAACACGGCGTCCCGGTGCTGATGATGAAGAACTTCGAGGAGGATTTCCAGATCTTCGACACGGAGGTCGCCGAAACCATGCCCCCCGTCGTCATCCCCTCGACCTACAACGACCGCAACCGGCTTGTCTATGAGGCAGCCCGTTGCGGTCTGCGCGATTTCTTCCGCAAGAACAACTACGAAAAGGCCGCCATCGGCCTCTCGGGCGGTATCGACTCGGCCGTAGTGGCCTGTCTGGCCGTCGACGCGCTGGGCGCGAAGAATGTCCGGGCGCTGCTCATGCCCTCGCAGTTCTCGTCGAACGCCTCGGTCGAGGATGCCAAGACACTGGCCCGGAACCTCGGCATCGAATACAACGTCATCCCCATCTCGGAGATCTACACCAGCGTGGTCAATACGCTGAAACCCGCCATCGGCGTCACGGAGTTCGACTCCACGGAGGAGAACATCCAGACCCGTATCCGCACGGTGCTGCTTATGGCCCTGCAGAACAAGACGGGATACGTACTGCTCAACTCCTCGAACAAGAGCGAAAATGCCCTGGGCCTCTGCACCCTCTACGGCGATACGGCCGGTGCGTTCAGCCCCACGGGCGACCTCTACAAGAGCGAAATGTACGACGTGGCCCGCTATATCAACCGCCGCTTCGGCGATGTGATTCCCGACTCGATTCTCAACAAGGAGCCTTCGTCGGAACTCCACCCCGGTCAGAAGGACAGCGATATCCTTCCGCCCTACGAGGTGGTCGACGCCATTCTGTTCCGCATGATCGAGGAGGGGCAGCACCGCGAGGAGATCGTCAACGCCGGTTTCGACTCCGCCGTGGTCGAGAAGATCCACTCGATGATCATGCACAACGAAAAGAAACGTTTCCAGTTCCCGCCCGTGCTGCGTTTGTCCTCCTGCTCGTTCGGGCACGAGCGCCTCATGCCACTGACGAACAAATACGGAGACTGAACCGTGGAGGTTGGAATCATCGAACACGACGGGATCGTCGAACGCGTCGAAAAAAGGTGCGTTCGCGTGAAGATCACCTCGCAAAGCGCTTGTGGAGCCTGCAAGGCCCGGCAGGCGTGCGGTATGGCCGAGGCGCAGGAGAAGATCATTGTCGTCCCGACGTCTGACGCGGAGCAGTATCGCCCCGGGGAGGAGGTCCGGGTCGGTGTCCGGAAAAAGGCCGGGCGCATCGCCGTTATGCTGGCATATGGCGGTGCGCTTGTCGTTTTGCTGGCGGCGCTCGTCGTGACGATCGTCGTCTGCGGAGCCTCCGAGGGCGCAGGGCTGCTGGCCGCACTGGGCAGCGTGGCAATCTACTACCTGCTGCTGTGGGTCTTCCGCCGCAGAATCGAACACACAATTCAATTTACAATAACTAAAATCTGATGGAAGTATTACTTTACACGATCCTGACACTGTGCGTGTTGGGTGTGCTCGCCGCCGTGATCCTCTACTTCGTGGCCCAGAAGTTCCGCGTCGAGGAGGATCCCCGGATCGACGAGGTGGAGAAAATGCTGCCCGGAGCGAACTGCGGCGGTTGTGGTTTCGCCGGATGTCGCGGTATGGCCGATGCCCTGGTCAAGCGCGATGACATCTCCGAACTCTTCTGCCCGGTCGGCGGCGGCGACTGCATGAAGGCCATTGCCGGCTATCTGGGCAAGGCTGCGGCCGAAAAACAGCCCGAAGTCGCTACTGTCCGTTGCGGCGGTACGTGCGAAAAGCGCCCCCGCACGAACGAGTACAATGGTGCCCGGTCGTGTGCCGTGGCCGCATCGCTCTATGTCGGCGAGACCGGATGTGCGTTCGGCTGTCTGGGATTCGGCGACTGTGTGGCCGCCTGCGTCTTCGACGCCATCCACATGAACCCCCAAACGGGGCTGCCCGAGGTCGATCCCGACAAGTGTACGGCCTGCGGCGCCTGCGTCAAGGCCTGCCCCAAGATGGTCATCGAACTGCGCAAGAAGTGGCCCAAGAACCGCGCCGTCTATGTGTCGTGTGTCTCGAAGGACAAGGGCGCCGTCGTGATGAAGGCCTGCAAGGCCGGTTGCATCGGCTGCGGCAAGTGCGAGAAGGTCTGCGCCTTCGGGGCCATCACCGTCACGAACAACCTGGCCTACATCGACCCGCAGAAGTGCAAGCTCTGCCGCAAGTGTGTCAACGAGTGCCCGACGGGTGCCATCAAGCTCGTCGGCATGGATCCGCTGCCCAAGGAGCCCAAGGCTCCCGCTGCCCCGAAGGCCGCGGCGCCCGCCGAAAAGGCTGCTCCCAAGGCCGCACCGGCTGAAAAGGCCGCTCCGGCTGCCCCGAAAGCGGCTCCGGCGGAGGCTCCTTCGACCCCGAAAGAGCCCAATCATGAATCGTAAATAACGTTAGCAGAGATATGAAGACATTTCCAATAGGCGGAGTCCATCCGTCGGCAAACAAACTGAGCAGCGCCAAGGCCATCGAGGTGCTTCCGCTGCCCGAGGTGGTGACGATTCCCCTCGCGCAGCACATCGGAGCTCCGGCCGTGGCCAAGGTCGCCAAGGGCGACAAGGTCCTCACGGGGCAGCTCATCGCCGAAGCCGGCAGCTTCATGTCGGCAAACATCCACTCCCCGATCTCGGGTACGGTGACGGCCGTCGACCTGGTGGCCAACGGTCAGGGCCTGCGCCAGATGATGATCACCATCAAACGCGAGGGCGACGACTGGGCCGAGGGCATTGACCGCTCCGAAACGCTCGTCAAGGAGTGCCGCCTCTCCGCGCAGGAGATCATCGACCGCATCAAGCAGGCCGGCATCGTCGGCATGGGCGGCGCCACCTTCCCCACGCATGTCAAACTCTCGATCCCGGCCGGCAAGAAGGCCGAATGCGTCATCATCAACGGCGTCGAGTGCGAACCCTATCTGACCTCCGACCACCGCGTGATGCTCGAACACGGCGAAGAGCTGGTCGTTGGCGTCACGATCCTGATGAAGGCCGTGGGCGTCGAGAAGGCCTACATCGGTATCGAGAACAACAAGCCCGATGCCATCGCCCATCTGCGCAAGATCGTCGCTGCGTACAAGGGAATCGAGGTCGTGCCGCTGCAGGTGCGTTATCCGCAGGGCGGTGAGAAGCAGTTGATCGCTGCCGTGACGGGCCGTCAGGTGCCGCCCCCGCCCGCACTGCCGATCGACGTCGGCGCCGTGGTCTGCAACGCCTCGACCACCTATGCCGTCTACCAGGCCGTGCAGAAGGGCATGCCGCTCATTCAGCGCGTGGTGACGATCACCGGCAAGAGCCTCAGGGAGCCCAAGAACCTGCTGACGCGCATGGGTACCCCCGTTTCGACGCTGATCGCCGCCGCCGGCGGTCTGCCCGAAAATACGGGCAAGGTGATCAACGGCGGTCCGATGATGGGTCGCGCGATGGTCAACCTCGATTCGCCCGTCACGAAGGGCTGCTCGGGCATCACCGTGATGGCGGAACACGACGCCCGCCGCCGGGTGGCCACGCAGTGCATCAAGTGCGCCAAGTGCGTCGCCGCCTGCCCGATGGGTCTGGAGCCCTACTACCTCTCGAAGATGACCCAGAAGAAGAACTGGGACGAGATCGAGGCCCGCATGATCACCTCGTGCATCGAGTGCGGCTGCTGCCAGTCGACCTGCCCGGCCTATCTGCCGCTGCTGGACTGGATCCGTCTGGGCAAACAGACCACCATGGGGCGTATCCGCGCCCGTGCGGCCGCCGCTGCCCCCAAAAAATAACGCGGTCCGTCAATCCGAAAATTAAAACTTACGATAACACTTATGGCAAACAAACTTATTGTCGCTCCCTCGCCGCACGTCCAGACCTTGCAGTCGACGGCCCACATCATGCGCGACGTGGTGATCGCCCTGTTGCCCGCGCTGGTCGTCTCGACCATCGTCTTCGGGGTCGACGTGCTTCGGGTGACGGCCCTCTCGGTCGCTGCCTGCGTGGTGTTCGAATTCCTGATTCAGAAATACGTGGTCCGCGGCCCGCTGACCATCTCCAACTGGTCGGCCGTCGTTACGGGCGTGCTGCTGGCCTTCAACCTCCCGGCCTCGATCCCCTGGTGGATCGTCCTCATCGGCGCCTTCGTCGCCATCGCCATCGCCAAGATGACCTTCGGCGGCCTGGGCAAGAACCCCTTCAATCCGGCTCTGGTCGGACGTGTCTTCCTGCTCGTGGCCTATCCCGTGCAGATGACCACCTGGCCCCTGCCCGTCAACGGCGCCTTCGACGCCCTGTCGGGCGCTACGCCGCTGGCGGCCGTCAAACAGGGTCTGGCCGCCCCCGATGCCCTCGGCGTGCAGGATCTGCTGCTGGGCAACATGCCCGGTTCGCTGGGTGAGGTTGCCGCACTGGCCCTGCTCGTCGGGTTTGTCTACCTGCTGTGGCGCCGCGTCATCACGTGGCACATCCCGGTGACGATCCTCGTGACGATGGCCCTGTTCGCTTTCGTGGTGGCCCTGTGCAAGGACGAGTCGGGCGCCATGCTCTGGCAGCTGCCCCTGTTCCACGTACTGGCCGGCGGCGCCATCCTCGGTTCGGTCTTCATGGCCACCGACTACTCGACCTCGCCGATGACCGTCAAGGGCGGCGTGATCTTCGGTATCGGTATCGGCGTCATCACGATGCTCATCCGTCTGTGGGGCGCCTATCCCGAGGGCATGTCGTTCGCCATCCTCTTGATGAACGCCTGCGTGCCCCTGATCAACAAGTATGTCAAACCCAAACGCTTCGGCGTAAAATAAGGAGGAAGGATCCATGAAAAGTACACTTGTCAACATGACTGCGGTCCTCTTCGTCATTACGCTCGTGGCGTCGGCCGGCGTCGGCGTCGTGAACATGATCACCGAAGAGCCGATCGCCCTGGCCAAGGAGGCCGCCACGAAGGCCGCTCTTGCCGAAGTACTCCCGGCCTTTGATTCGACCGAGGAGCAGACCCTGACCGTCGATGAACTCCCCATTACGGTCTACACCGCCACCAAAGAGGGTCAGGTGACCGGTTATGCCGTGCAGACGATGACCAAACAGGGCTTCAACGGCGTTGTTCGGCTGATGGTGGGCTTCACGCCCGACGGCGAGGTCGTCAACGTCAACGTCCTCGAACAGTCCGAGACCCCCGGTCTGGGAACCAAAATGGCCGATGAAGGCAACCCGCTGCTGGGCAGCATTCAGGGCCAGAAACTCGAAAACAAGAAACTCGTCGACGGAAAACTCGCCGTGACGAAGGATGGCGGCGATGTCGATGCGCTGACGGCCGCTACGATCTCCTCGCGTGCCTATGTCGATGCCGTCAACCGCGCCTGGATGGCCTACAAGAGTGTGGCTGCGGGCGTCGAGGCTACGGATACCGCCTCCGGTGCCACGCATCCCGTCGCTGAACAAACCAATGAGCCTGCGGCTCAGGAAGGAGGGCAATATGAATAAACTGAAAATCGCCTTGAGCGGCATCATCAAGAACAACCCGACGTTCGTACTGGTGCTCGGCATGTGCCCCACGCTGGGTACCACCACCTCGGCCGAAAACGGCATGGGTATGGGTCTGGCTACGGCCGCCGTGCTGACCCTGTCGAACCTCGTGATCTCGCTCATCAAGAACCTCATCCCGGACAAGGTCCGCATCCCGGCCTTCATCGTCGTGATCGCCTCGTTCGTTACCGTGATCCAGATGCTGATGCAGGCCTTCGTGCCGGCACTCTACGCCTCGCTGGGCGTCTTCATCCCGCTGATCGTCGTCAACTGCATCATCCTCGGACGCGCCGAGGCCTTCGCCTCGAAAAACTCGCCCGTCGACTCGATGATGGACGGTCTGGGCGTCGGTCTGGGTTTCACCCTCTCGCTGACGGTCATCGGCGCCGTGCGCGAGATCCTCGGCAGCGGCGCCATCTTCGGCGTCAGCCTCGGCATCTCCGACTACACGCCCCTGATCTTCGTCCTCGCACCCGGTGCCTTCCTCGTGTTGGGGTATCTGATGGTTCTGTTTAACAAATTAGCCAAGAAGTAGTCATGGAGATCTCCTATTTCGCAATCATCATCGGCGCCATCTTCGTCAACAACGTCGTTCTGGCCCAGTTCCTCGGCATCTGCCCCTTCCTGGGCGTGTCGTCGAAGGTCGAAACCTCGATGGGTATGGGTGCCGCTGTTACGTTCGTCATGGCCCTGACCGCGCTGGTGGCCTGGCCCATTCAGACCTATATCCTCGTCCCGCTGCACATCGAGTACATGCAGACGATCGTCTTCATCCTTGTCATCGCAGCGCTGGTGCAGATGGTCGAGATCATCCTCAAGAAGGTTTCCCCCTCGCTCTATCAGGCGCTGGGTATCTTCCTGCCGCTGATCACCACGAACTGCGCCGTGCTGGGCGTCGCCATCCTCATGATCCAGAAGGAGTTCAACCTGCTGCAGAGTGTCGCCTATTCGGTCTCCACGGCCCTGGGATTCGCCCTGGCACTGGTGATTTTTGCCGGCATCCGCGAGCGTCTGGAGTTCGAGGAGGTGCCCAAGGCCTTCCGCGGTGTCCCCATCGCCCTGATCACGGCCGGCATCCTGGCCATGGCCTTCCTCGGCTTCTCGGGTCTGGTTTAGTGAATGCTCCCGGGGACGGACCTGCGCCGGTCCGCCGCCCGCTAACGATTCGGTCCGTACGTCGTTCTGCCTTCGTGCAGCGACGTGCGGACCGTTTCTTTGTAAAAAAATGAGGCGTTTCTTCGTTTCTTGACGGCAATTCGCTATTTTTGCACTATTGTAATCTCATAATCCCAAAAAATTCCCGAACTGCATGGAGGATATCATAAAACTTCACGACAGGAAGTTCAAGATCATGATTCCCGCGGCCAAGATCGACCAGGCGGTCGAGGCGGTCGCCCAACGGATCAATCACGATTACGCCGACAAGGAGACCCCCTTGTTTCTGGGCATTCTCAACGGTTCGTTCATGTTCATGAGCGATCTGATCAAGAAGATCGAGTTCCAGAACGAACTCTCGTTCGTCAAACTCGCCTCCTACGAAGGCACCGAATCCTCGGGACAGGTGCGCAGTCTGATCGGTCTGACCACGCCGATCGAGGGCCGTCACGTCATCATCGTCGAGGACATCGTCGACACGGGCGAGTCGATCGACCACATGATCCGCGATCTGGAGAAGCGCAAACCTGCCTCGATCGAGGTCTGCACGCTCTTCTTCAAGCCCGGCTCCTACCGCAAGACACGCCCGATCAAGTATCGTGCCATGGAGATCGGTAATGAATTCATCGTCGGCTACGGTCTGGACTACAACCAGCTGGGCCGCAGTCTGAAGGATATTTACGTCGTGACGGAGTAATGGCTGTGACAACTGATCCCGCGTTGTTCGACGGCGGGCGGCTGCTGCCCCTCGTCGAGGACTTCTATACGATTCAGGGCGAGGGTTTCCACGCCGGAAAGCCCGCCTATTTCATCCGGCTGGGCGGCTGCGACGTCGGCTGCCGGTGGTGCGACGCCAAGTATACGTGGAACCCGAAGCTCTATCCGCCGACCGACGTGCGGACGGTCATCGAGCGTGCCACGTCGTGTCCGGCGCAGGCCATCGTCATTACGGGCGGCGAACCGCTGCTCTATCCTCTGGGCGTGCTGACCGACGAACTGCGCAAAAAGGGTCTCGAGATCTTCCTCGAAACCTCCGGGTCGCACCCCTTCAGCGGGGTGTTCGACTGGGTCTGCCTCTCGCCTAAGCGGCAGCAGCCCCCGTTGGACGAGGCATACGGCCGGGCCGACGAACTGAAGGTAATCATCGAATCGGAGGCCGATCTGGAGTGGGCCGAGCAGAATGCCGCCCGCGTACGCCGGCGTTGCCTGCTCTACCTGCAGCCCGAATGGAGCCGTTCGGAGGAGGTCATGCCCCTGCTGGTGGAGTATGCCAAGGCCCATCCGCGCTGGAACATCTCGATCCAGACCCACAAGTACATGCATATTCCGTAGCCGGTGATGAAGATTCGGATTGGACGTCGTTTCTGGATCCTCCTCACGGCAGGCATCGTGGTCTTCTCGGTCTTCGTGATCGGGCGGAACGCCCTGCATGCCGTGAAGATCAAACGGCAGATCAATGGCCTCGAGCGGCAGTATGACTTCTACGTCGAAAAGATCGCTCAGGACAGTACGCTGCTCGAAAGACTGCGTTACGACGACTATCTCGAAGAGTATGCCCGCGAGCATTACCACATGCAGCGGCGCAACGAACACGTCTACATCCTGGAAGAGTAGACGGCCGATAGGCGGCACCAACGAATCGGGCCCCTCTCCATTGGGAGAGGGCCCGATTTTTTGGGGGCTGGCGGGAGTGGCAGGTGAGTTGCTCCCGGAACGACGGTGGAGCGAAAGTACGGGCTGTCGTTTCGGTCCGCGCGGGTGCTCCGCTAATAGTGCGAAAATCCCTGCCAGTCGTGGGGCTCGGGGCGGCCGTTGCGCAGCCAGGTGAGCCCCGCTTCGGAGGTGATGCGGCCGATGGGGTAGAGCGGCGTGCCGAAGCGTGTGCGGAACTCCGCCGTGAGCCGTTCGGCCGAGGCGGTGTCGGCCGTCAGCAGCAGCTTGTAGTCCTCGCCCCCGCAGAGCGCCGTCTGCAGGTCGGAGCCCGCGGCCACGGGAATCTGTTCGAGGTCGATCTCCGCCCCGACGTGCGAGAGGTCGAGGATGTGGCGCAGATCCGAAGCCAGCCCGTCCGAGAGGTCCATCATGGCGTGGACCTCCGGCCGCGAGCCGAACCACACCCCCTCGTCGACCTGCGGCGCGGGGTTGCGGTGGAGGGCAGCCAGCGGGGTGTCGAGCCGTCCGGCAAGCAGATCGCGCAGTCCGGCTCCCGAGGCGCCCAGTTCGCCCGCTGCAAGGATCACGTCGCCCGGGCGGGCGTCGCGGCGCCGCTTGAGGTGCGTAAGGGGGGCGCGGCCGATGGCCGTGACGTTGATCGTGATGCCGGCTTCGGAGCGCGTCGTGTCACCCCCGACAAGCGGCGTGGAGTAGCGTTCGGAGAGCGTGCGGTACCCCTCGATGAACTCCAGCGCCCACGACTGGGCGGCATCCCGCGGAAGGGCAATCGACAACAGCGTCGCTACGGGACGCGCCCCCATCGAGGCCACGTCGCTCAGATTGACGGCCAGCGATTTGCCGCCCAGTTCGCGCGCCGAGGTGGCGTGGCGCAGGAAGTGGACCCCCTCGGTCAGCAGGTCCGCCGTGAAGACAAGCGCCTCGCCCCCGGCGAGCGGCAGCACGGCGCAATCGTCGCCGATTCCCTCGAATCCCTGATCGGGAATCGGGGCGAAAAGTCGGCGTATCTGTTCGATGAATCCGAATTCGGTCATGTTTTTGTTGCGGCTGTGGGGCAAAGATACCGATTTTTCGTCGAAAATAGTTACCTTTGTTCCGAATTCCCCGGCCGCGATCCCCGCGGTGCGGACCCATAACCCGTAAACTCATGAAAATACTGATTCTCAACGGCCCGAATCTCAACCTGCAGGGACGTCGCGACCCGGCCGTCTACGGCACGCAAACCTTCGGGAAACTCTTCGATGAATTGCGCTCCCGTTATCCGCAGGTCGAGTTCGACTACGTGCAGTCGAACCACGAAGGGGTGCTCATCGACACGATCCAGCAGGCCGACGGCCGCTTCGACGGCGTGGTGCTCAATGCCGGCGGATACACCCATACGTCGGTGGCACTGCGGGATGCCGTGGCTGCCGTCGAGGTGCCGGTTGTCGAGGTGCACATCTCCTCGATCCTCGCCCGCGAGTCGTTCCGCCACACCTCGCTGCTCGCCTCCGTGGTCATGGGGTCGATCATGGGCTTCGGGCTCGACTCCTATCGTCTGGGTGTCGAGGCGCTCATTCACGCCGCTGCGGCCCGATAGTTGGGGGATTCACAAGTTATCAACGCAAAAAAAGAATATCGTTATGTACCGCATGAAAAAAACCAAGATCGTTGCCACCATGTCGGATTTCCGCTGCACCGAGGAGTTCGTCCAGAAGCTCTTCGACGCCGGAATGGACGTCGTCCGCGTCAATTCGGCCCACGTCTCCGAGGAGGGTGCCACGAAGATCGTCGAGACCGTACACCGGGTTAACCCCGCCATCCCGATCATGATCGACACGAAAGGTCCCGAGATCCGCGTCACGACGATCGCCGATGAATACGGAAACAGCATCCGCTTCCAGGCCGGTGACCGCGTCGTCGTGCGCGGCTCCGACGGCTCGGACCTCTCGACGCGCAAGGTCATTTACATGAACGTTCCCTCGATCGTCCGCGACATCCCCGTCGGCGCCCGCATGCTGATCGCCGACGGCGAGTTGGAGATCCGCGTTCTGGGCAAGAGTGACGAGGAGCTCGACTGTGAATTCGTGGTCGGCGGAGCCCTCCGCTCGCGCAAGAGCGTCAACGTGCCGGGTGTCTCGATCGACCTCCCGTCGGTGACGGCCAAGGACCGCCGCTTCATCGAGTGGGCCGTGCGCAACGACGTCGACTTCATCGCCCATTCGTTCGTCCGCTCGGCACGCGACGTGAAGGCCGTGCAGGAGATCCTCGACGCCCACGGCAGCAACATCAAGATCATCTCCAAGATCGAAAACCAGGAGGGGCTCGATAATATCGACGAGATCATCGAGGCCTCGTACGGCATCATGGTCGCCCGCGGCGACCTGGGGGTCGAACTCCCCGCCGAGGAGATCCCCAATGCCCAGCGCCGCATCGTCGAGAAGTGCATCTGCGCCAAGCGTCCGGTGATCATCGCCACGCAGATGCTCTATTCGATGGTCAAGTCGCCGCGCCCGACCCGTGCCGAAGTCAGCGACGTGGCCAGCGCCATCTACGAGCGCGTCGATGCCGTGATGCTGAGCGACGAGACCGCCATGGGCGACTATCCCGTCGAGTCGGTCGAGACGATGGCCCGCGTGGCCCGCGCCATCGAACGCGACGGCGAGCACTTCCAGCCGATGATCGACATGAACATGGTCTCCGTAAACCACGAAATCACCGCCCAGCTGGCGCGGTCGGCCGTGCGCGCCTCGACCAACCTGCCGATCAAGTATGTCATCCTCGACACCAAGACCGGCCGCACGGGGCGTTATCTGGCGGCGTTCCGCGGCCGCAAGACCGTCATGGCCGTTTGCTACTCGCTCCACGCGCAGCGCATTCTGGCCCTGTCGTACGGCGTAGTGCCCATTCTGCGCAAGCAGGAGCTCTCGGACCGCTACCACTTCCTGGTCGATGCGCTGGAGTTCATCGACCAGTACCGCAAACTCGATGACGAGGATCTGATGGCCATCGTCGGCGGCAGCTTCGGCCCCGACGGCGGCGCTTCGTACGTCGAGATCTCCAACGTGAGAAATCTCCGGCGCCGCAACGCCGAGATCGTCGCCCAGCAGAAAGCCTAGGTCTTGTCCGGAGAACTCAAAGAGAAGGTCGCTCAGGGGGTCGCCTGGAGCATGGCCGAGAAGATCGGATCCATGCTTCTGACCATGGCCGTGCGCTTCGTGATCCTGCGTCTGCTGACGCGCGAGATCATGGGCTTCATGGCCATCCCCACGGCCATCGTCACCGTGCTTCTGGTCATCGTCGACGGCGGTTTCTCGCAGGGCCTCATCCGCCGCAAGGATCCTTCGGGAACGGACTACAAGTCGGTCTTTCTCTTCAACATGACCGTCTCGCTGGGCTGTTACGTGGGAATGGTGGCTACGGCGCCGCTGCTGGCCCGCTGGTACGACATGCCCGTCATCGCTGAGATTGCTCCGGTCTTCTACCTGCTGCTCCCGCTGACGGCCCTGTGTGCCGTGCAGAACACGATATTCATCCGGCAGTTCCGCTTCGCCCTGCTGTCGAAGGTCACCTTCCTCTCGTCACTTGTCGGCGGGCTGGCCGCCATCGGCTGCGCGCTGGCCGGGTGGGGAATCTGGAGTCTGGTCATCGAACGGGTCGTCTCGGTGGGGCTGCGCACGGGCATCCTCTGGTGGCTCAGTGACTGGCGCCCCCGCGGCAGCTTCTCCCCGCAGCCGCTGTATGAGATGTCGAAGTTCGGATGCAGCCTGATGGCCACCGACCTGATCTCGAACTTCTACAACAAGATCCCGCAGTTCTTCCTCGGATCGCTCTATCCGGCCGCTACGCTCGGCTCGTTCGATCAGGCCGTCAAGATCAAGGACATGCCCGCGGTGACGGGCGTCCAGGCCGTGCAGAATGTCACCTTCCCGGCCTTTTCGAAGATCCGCGACGACCTTCCGAAACTTACCGAAAGCTACCGCCAGGTGGTGATGATCGTCGCCTACGTCATGTTTCCCGTCATGCTGGGGCTCTCGGCCGTGTCCCACGACCTCTTCGCCGTGCTGCTGTCCGAAGAGTGGATGCCCACGGTCCCCTATTTCGAGGTGGTCTGTCTGGCCGGGTTGTTCTCGCCCGTGGCCGTCATCTCGATGAACATCCTCAAGGCTCGCAGCGCCGGCCCGCTCATCGTGCGGCTCGAAATCCTGAAAAAGATCGTTATGACGGTGATCTTTGCCGTGACGATCCCCCACAGTGTCATGGCTGTCGTCTGGGGACTGGTTGCCATCGCCTTCTGCGAAATGGCCATCAACTTCTGGGCCACGCGCCGCTTCACGCAGCTGACCCTCGGCCGCTTCCTCCGCACGCTGCTCCCCATGGCACTGCTCTCCGTCGTGATGTGGCTGGCCGTACGCGGCGTCGGAATGTGGATCCCCGACAGTGCCATACTGCGTCTGCTGGCCGGGGTGACGGTCGGCGTGGCGCTCTACGTCGGCCTCTCGGCCCTCTTCCGCCTCGAAGCCTTCCGTCTGGTCTGCGACCTCCTGAAAAAACAGATCGTCCACAAGGCGTAGACGATCTGTTTTCCATTCGGGTGCGATGCCCGTCTCCTATTCGTAGACTTTCGGGGTGATGATCCCCCGCAGCACCACCAGCGCATTCTGTACCAGCGCCTCGAGTTCATTCTCTCCGGGATAGACCGTCACCGGGGCGATGAACGAGCAGTGGCGGCGGATATACTCCACGACCGGCTCGTTGTAGGCGATGCCGCCCGTGAGCAGAATGCCGTCCACACGCCCTTCGAGCACGGCGGCCATCGCACCGATCTGCTTCGAGATGTTGTAGCACATGGCGTCCAGCACCTTTCGGGCCCGCTGGTCCCCCTGTGCGATGCGTTCCATCACCTGAATGACGGAGTTTGTCCCCAGATAGGCCACCAGTCCGCCCTTGCTCGAAACGTATTTCAACAGCTCCTCGCGGGTGTACTGTCCCGAGAAGCAGACCTTGATCAGGTCGCTCGACGGAATGCTCCCCGCACGGTCCGGGGCGAAGGGTCCGTCGCCGTCCAGCGCATTGTTGACGTCAACGATCCGCCCCCGGCGGTGAGCTGCCACCGAGATGCCGCCGCCCATGTGGGCCACGATCAGGTTCGTCTCCTCGTATGTGCGGCCCGTCTTCTTGCAGTGCAGCCGCGCGATGGCCTTCTGGTTCAGGGCGTGGAAGACCGACTTGCGCGGGCACATCGGCATGCCGGTGATCCGCGCCGTGTCGTCCATCTCGTCCACCACCGGCGGATCGGCAATGTAGGCCTTCACCTTGGCCATGTGGGCGATCTGAGCCGCAAGCAGTCCGCCCAGGTTGCAGGCGTGCTTCATCACGGCGTTGCGCAGGTCGTAGCGCATCCGCGAATTCACCTCGTAGACTCCCGCCGGTATCGGGTGGATCAGCCCTCCGCGGCCGATGACGGCCGACAGTTCGCGAAGCGGAAAGTTTGCCTCGCGAAGGGCCGAAAGGATCAATCCCCGCCGCCAGTCCAACTGGTCGATGACGTCGGTGAAGCGTTGCAGCTCCTCGGTCGAATGGCGCAGCGTCAAATCCAACAAAGGCCGCTCTTCCTCGTAAAGAGCGACCTTTGTGGATGTTGAGCCGGGATTTATAGCTAAGATCTTGTAGCTCATAAAGTTTTCGGTTCAGGGTTAGTGCGCGGCTATCCCGCCGCAAAGGTCATTTCTTCACGGCCAGGCAAGCCAGTGCGATCGAGTAGAGTTTCGTGAGGCTCGTATCGCCGCGCGAGGTCAGCACGCACGGTACGTTCGTACCCATGACCATGGCGGCCAACTCGCCGCCGCACAGGTGCGTCGTGCTCTTGAAGAAGACGTTGGCCGACTCCAGGTTCGGGAAGAGCAGGCAGTCCGGATCGCCGGCCACCGACGAACCCTTCACCTTCTTGTGCTCGGCAACCTCCTTGTAGAGGGCTACGTCCAGCGACAGCGGGCCGTCGACAATCACGTTGCCCAACTGGCCGCGGTCGCCCATCTTGGCCAGAATGGCGCCGTCGGTCGACGATACCACGCTCGTGAGAACCTGCTCCGAGGGGGCGATGCAGGCGATCTTCGGGCAGTCGATGCCCAGCAGCTTGGCCGTCTGGGCCAGGTAGCCGATCTGCTTCATCTTCTGCTTGAAGTCCGGCAGCGGAATGACGGCCACGTCCGAGATGATGAGCAGCTTGTGGTAGCACGGCATCTCGATGATCGAGACGTGGCTCAGCACGCCCTTCGGCGGGAAGAGGCCGGCATCCTTGTTCAGGATTCCGCGCATGTATTTGTCCGTCGAGACCAGACCCTTCATCAGTACGTCGGCATTGCCGGCCACTACGGCGGCGACGGCCTGCTGCACGCACTTCACGTCATTGGTTTCGTTGACGATGTTGAAGGCCTTGATGTCGATGTTGTTTTCCGAGCAGACCTGCTCGATCACGGCCTTGTCGCCGTAGAGCGTCGGCTCGACAAGTCCCTTCTTGTAGGCTTCGTAGACCGCTGCCAGCGTGTGCGAATCCTGGCCGTAGGCTACGGCAAGACGTTTTTTACCCCTCTTTCTCGCCTCTTCGACGATCTCGGTAAGATGCTGAATCATGATGTTTGAGTTTTTTGGGATGGTTTATCCGTTGTTTGTTTGTCTCTTCTATTTGACCAGGTTGTAGGTGTCCGTGGCGATCATCAGCTCCTCGTCGGTGGCAATCACGGCCACCTTCACCTTCGAGTCGGCCTTCGAGAGCAGCTTGTTCACGCCCCGGGCGCCGCGGTTGGCCTCCGGGTCGAACTCCACGCCCATGAACTCCAGACCCGTGCAGACCGCCTCGCGCATCTCGCTCGAGTTCTCGCCCACACCGCCCGTGAAGACGATCAGATCCACGCCGCCCATCTCGGCCGCATACTGCCCGACGAACTTCTTGATGCGCAGGTAGTACATGTCGCGCGCCAGGATGGCCCGTTCGTTGCCCTCGTCGTAGGCGCGGTCGATGTCGCGCATGTCGCTCGAGATGCCCGTCAGACCCAGCACGCCCGACTTCTTGTTCATCATCGTGTCGAGTTCGGCGTAGCTCATCCCCTCCTTTTCGCCGATGAAGGTGATGGCGCTGGCGTCAACCTGGCCGCAGCGCGTGCCCATGACCAGACCGTCGAGCGGCGAGAAGCCCATCGACGTGTCGTACGACTTGCCGTCGAGCACGGCCGTGATCGAGGCGCCGTTGCCGATGTGGCAGGTGATGATCTTCGAATGTGCGAAGTCCAGACCGGCCAGTTCGGCGCCGACCCGTGCCACGTACTTGTGGCTCGTTCCGTGGAAGCCGTACTTGCGCACGCGATATTTCTCATAGTATTCGTAGGGCAGGGCGAACATGTAGTTCACGGCCGGGATCGTCTGGTGGAACGACGTGTCGAAGACCGTCACCTGTCTGATGCCCGGAAGCACCTTCTCCACGGCGTTGATTCCCTCGAGGCTGGCCGGGTTGTGCAGCGGTGCGATCTGGCACAGCGACTGGATCTTGGCCTTGACATCCTCCGTGACCAGGCAGCTGGCCGGGAAGTATTCGCCGCCATGGGCCACGCGGTGGCCGACGGCCTTCACCTCGTCGAGCGACGCGATGACGCCGTGCGAGGGGTCGGTCAGTGCCTCGAGCACCAGTTTGATGCCGGTCGTATGGTCGGGAATCGGCTGGTGGAGTTCGAAGGGCGTCTTCCCCACGGGTTTGTGCGTGAGGTCTCCCTCCGGAAGGCCGATGCGTTCCACGAGTCCTTTGGCGAGCAGTTTGCCCGATGCGTCCGTCATGTCGATCACCTGGTATTTGATCGACGACGAACCGCAGTTCAATACGAGAATTACCATAGTTTATTCTTTTTGAGTCTTTGTTGTTTCATTCGTTTTTGCCTCACGCCGTGCGGGTCTGCGAGCCGAGGAGCATGCCCAGCGCCGTAAAGAGCAGGCAGACCGCGATGCTCAGCACCACATAGCAGACCGCCGGGGCGTAGTCGCCGGCCCTGAGCAGCCGCACCGTATCGGCCGAAAAGGTCGAGAAGGTCGTGAAGCCTCCGCAGAGCCCCGTCACCAGCAGCCATCCCCACGTCGAGGAGTCGAGTGCCTGGAGCAGGAAGCCGATCACGAGCGATCCTACGGCATTGACCGTGAAGGTCCCCAGCGGAAAACCGAACAACAGATGGCCGCCGAGCATCCATGTCGAAAGCGCATGACGGGCCATACAGCCGATGGCGCCGCCCAGTCCCACGCAGAAGAGTTCACGAATCATAAGTAAAAGTAGGTATTATTCTACGGACTTGCAAATTTAACGAAAAAAATGATTACGGATTGTTCTGTTTTTTGCCCGAAAAGCGGGATTTTTCATCCGTTCTGCTACGGTTGCCGGATCTGGCCGTCGCCCGTGACGATGTATTTGTAGGTGGTCAGTTCGGGAAGTCCCATCGGACCCCGGGCGTGGAGCTTCTGGGTCGAGATACCGACCTCGGCCCCGAAGCCGAACTGTCCGCCGTCGGTGAACGACGTCGGCAGGTTCACGTAGAGGCACGCCGCATCGACGCGGCGCGTGAAGCGTTCGGCCGCCGACGCATCCTCGGTTACGATCGACTCGCTGTGGTGCGACGTGTAGCGGGCGATGTGTGCGAGCGCCTCGTCGAGCGACGCAACGCTCCGGATGGCCAGCTTGTAGTCGAGAAACTCTGTGCCGTAGCTCGCTTCGGTGGCCTGTTGGAGCAGCTCGGCAGGGTAGTGCCCTTCGAGGGCCGCGAGCGATGCGGTGTCGGCGTAGAGCGTGACGTGGCGTTCGGCCAGCGGGGCGCAGAGCGCCGGCAGGTCGTCGAGCCGCGAGCGGTGGACGAGAAGGCAGTCCAGGGCGTTGCAGACGCTCACGCGGCGTGTCTTGGCGTTGCAGATCACGCGGCGCCCCTTTTCGACATCGCCCGCCGCATCGAAGTAGGTGTGGACGATCCCCGCACCGGTCTCGATCACCGGTACGCGGGCCTCTTCGCGCACGAAGCGGATCAGTCCCGCACCGCCGCGCGGAATCACCACGTCGACGTAGCCCACGGCGTGGAGCAGCGCCCCCACGGCGGCGTGGTCCGAAGGCAGCAGCGTGAACGACGCTTCGTCGATCCCCGACCGGCGGAGCGCTTCGTGCAGCACGCGGGCAATGGCCTCGTTCGAGCGGCGGGCGTCGCTGCCGCCCTTCAGCACGCAGGCGTTGCCCGTCTTCAGGCAGAGCGAGAAGATGTCCGTCGTGACGTTGGGCCGCGCCTCGCAGATCATCCCCACGACGCCGAACGGCACGCGCACCTTGCGGATCGTCATGCCGTTGGGGCGCTTCCAGGCGGCCAGCGTCTCGCCCTGCGGCGAGGGAAGCCCGGCAACGGACTCCATGTCTGCGGCCATCGTCTCGAGCCGCTCGGGCGTGAGCCGCAGCCGGTCGCACAGCGGCGACGCGGGGTCCATGGCGGCCAGATCCTCGGCGTTGGCCGCGAGGATCTCCTCCAGGTGGCGGCGCAGCGCTTCGGCCGCCGTGCGGACCGCCTCCGAGAGGCGTTCGGCCGGGATGTCAGGCAGGGCGGCGCCGGCTTGCCGGGCCGCCTCGAAAAGGGGTTGGTAATCGGTCTGCATGCGTCTATTCCAGATAGAGGTAATCACAATGAATCAGCGGGCGGAGCCCCTTGCGGCCCAGGTTGCGGCGGGCCGTGGCGCTGTCGCACGCGATGCGTCCCACGCCCAGCGGCATCCCTTCGGGCGAGAGGATCCGCACGATGTCGTCGCGCTCGAAGTCGCCCTCGACCTGCGTGACCCCCACGGCCAGGATGCTCGCCGCCTGGCTCCGCCGGATGGCCTCGACCGCTCCGGCATCGAGCCGCAGCGTCCCCTTGGCGAAGCCTTCGCTGCTGGCGATCCACTTCTTGAGCCCCGAGGCCGGGCGGGCGGAGGGTTCGAAACGCGTGCAGATCACCTCGCCGTCGCCCAGAACGAGCTCCGTCAGGATGTTGTCGCGGCGGCCGTTGGCGATCACCACCTCGATCCCTTCGCCCGCCACGCGGCTGGCGATGCGGTTCTTCGAGGTCATGCCCCCGCGCCCGCGCGACGAACGCGTCGCGTCGATATAGGGCGAGAGGTCCTCGCCCGGAGCCACGCGCCGGATGATGCGCGAGGCGGGATCCGACGGCGAACCGTCGTAGATGCCGTCGACGTTGCTCAGAATCAGCAGCGCATCGGCCCCCATCATCGCCGCCACGAGCCCCGAAAGTTCGTCGTTGTCGGTGAACATCAGCTCCGTCACGGAGATCGTGTCGTTCTCGTTGACGATCGGGATCACCCCGGCCGTCAGCATCGCCTCCATGCAGTTGCGCTGGTTGAGGTACTGGCGCCGCGTCGAGAGGCTCTCCCTGGTGGTGAGCACCTGCCCGCACGCAATGCCGTATTCGTGGAACAGGTCGTAGTAGCGCGTCATCAGCCGCACCTGTCCCACGGCCGAATAGAGCTGGCGTGCCGAGACCGTGTCGATGCGTCCCGTGCACGGTTCGAGCAGGCTGCGCCCCGAGGCTACGGCCCCCGACGAGACGAGTATCGTCTCGATGCCCGCCCGGTGGAGGCGTGCCAGCTGGTCGACCAGCGCCGAAATGCGTGTCGTGTCGGGCCGGCCGTCCTCGCGCGTGAGCACGTTGCTGCCCACCTTGACGACGATCCGGCGGTATTTACCTTCCTGTATCATGACTCTTAACCTTGCTAACCTTTTTCATGCGGACCGATCTCCCATCGGTCCGACCGAACGCCCCCTCTCAGGGCTCGTACTTGTAGCCGACGCCCTTGACCGTGACGATGCGTTCGTCGCCGATCTTCTGGCGCAGCTTGCGGATGTGGACGTCGATCGTGCGGTCGCCCACGACCACCTCCGTACCCCAGATCTTGGCGTAGATCTCCTCGCGCGGAATCAGCTTGCCCGGCGACGAGTAGAGCAAATCGAGCAACGCGAACTCCTTGCGCGGAAGGCTGATCTCCTCGCCGTCGCGGATCACCATGTAGCGTTCGCGGTCGACCGTAATCCCCGCCGAAGGCCGCTTCTCGGGAGGCGTGCCGGCGTCGATGCGCTTGAGGATCGCCTGCACGCGGCTCACCAGCAGCTTCATCTTGATCGGTTTGGTCAGGTAGTCGTCGGCCCCCACGCCGAAGCCCGTCAGCTGCTGCTCCTCCTCGCCCAGCGCCGAGAGGAAAACCACCATCGTATCCTTCAGTTCGGGGTTGGTGCGGATCGCCCGGCAGGTCTGCGCACCGTCCATCACGGGCATCATCATGTCCAGCAGGATCAGATGCGGATGGCACTCGGCGGCAACCTTCAGCGCCTCGGCGCCGTTCTGCGCCGTGAAGACCTCGTAACCCTCGCGGACGAGGTTGTATCGGACGAATTCGAGGATGTCCACCTCGTCGTCCACCAGCAGGATGCGATGGCTCATTGTCGTCAGGTTCTGGGGCGGCGGACCGGAGTGCGCCGCGGGGTATACAACTTGCGAATGTAACAAAAATTTTCCGAAATCCCGCCGTTTTTTTCGGCGGATCACCTCCCCGCGGTGCGGGACCGTTCCGCTGTAGGTCGGGATTGCGCGCTTGTTGCAGGTTTTGTCGATTTCTCTTTCGGGTTCCGCATAAAATGGTTATATTTGCGGGATTTATGGACGCTCCCTTCGCCGGGATGCAAAAACCTCTACTGTGATGGCTACTGAAAAATCGACACTTCCTGCTCCCGAGGAGCAAGTCAGCCCCGTGGCTGAAGATGCGAAAACGAGTCCCGTGGCGACTCCCGAATCCGCTGAACCCGAAACTCCGACCGAGGCGTCGACCCCGGCTGAATCCGTGACGGCCCCGATGCCGGAGACCCCGCAGGAGCCCGTCGGTGCCGCTCCGGAAGAGGTAGCCCCGGAAGAGGTGGCACGCCCCAAACGCGCCCGGATCAAACCCGCTGCGGAACCCGTCGTCGAATTCGATGACGAGACGGCTCCCGCTGACGTGCGGGTCGATTTCGCCGACGAGGAGGCCGCTCTGGCCGCCCACGACGCCGGACTCGAACTCGAGGGCGAAACCGCCGAGGAGGCCGAAGCCGATCAGCTGGCCGAAGAGCAGAAAAGCTCGCCCGAGGAGAAGTTCGCCGGCAAGAGCAAGGAGGAGCTCGTGGGACTCTTCGCCCGCATGCTCGAAGAGCAGCCCGTACAGTCGATCCGCCGCGATGTCGAGGCGCTGAAGATCGCCTTCTACCGCCTGCGCCGCGCCGAGGTCGAGGCGGCACGCCGCCGCTTCCTCGAGGGGGGCGGTGCCGAGGAGGATTTCGCCCCTGCCGTCGACGGCGCCGAGGTGCAGCTCAAGGAGCTCTTCAAGGAGTACCGCCGCCGCCGCGACATCTTCATCGCCAACCTCGAGGCCGAAAAGGAGGCCAATCTCAAGGTCAAGCAGCAGATCATCGAGGAGCTCAAGGAGCTCGTAAACTCCGATGAGACGCTCAACCATACCTTCAACAAGTTCCGCGAACTGCAGCAGCGCTGGCGCGAAACGGGACCCGTTCCCCAGCAGTACATCAAGGATCTCTGGGAGACCTACAACCTCCATGTCGAGAACTTCTATAACTTCATCAAGATCAACAAGGAACTGCGCGACCTGGATCTGAAGAAAAACTACGAACAGAAGGTCGCCCTCTGCGAACAGGCCGAGGCCCTGCTGCTCGAACCTTCGGTGGTCGAGGCCTTCCACAAGCTGCAGAAGCTCCACGATCAGTGGCGCGAGACGGGTCCCGTGGCCAACGAGTACAAGGAGACGCTCTGGGAGCGTTTCAAGGCCGCTTCGAGCCGCATCAACAAACTGCATCAGGAGCACTTCGAGGCCCTGAAGGCCGAACAGGTCAAGAATCTCGAACTCAAGACCGGCCTCTGCGAGGCAACCGAGGAGCTCGCCTCGCAGCCGCTCACTACCCGCAAGGAGTGGAACCGTGCCAGCGACAAACTGCTCGAGATCCAGAAGACCTGGAAGACCATCGGTTTCGCCCCCAAGAAGGACAACAACCGTATCTACGAACGTTTCCGCACGGCCTGCGACAAGTTCTTCGAGGCCAAGCGCCAGTTCTACGCCGGCCTGAAGACCGAGATGGAGCACAACCTGCAGCTCAAGAACGAGATCTGCGAGGCTGCCGAATCACTGGTGAACAGCGAGGAGTGGAAGAAGACCACTGACGAACTGATCGCCCTGCAGGCCCGCTGGAAACAGATCGGCGCCGTCTCGCGCCGCCACTCCGAGGCCGTCTGGAAACGCTTCCGCGCCGCCTGCGACAAGTTCTTCGAGCGCAAGGCCGCCCACTTCGCCTCGGTCGACGGCGAGTATGAGGAGAACCTGCGCCGCAAGCAGGCCCTGCTCGACGAAATGGCCGCGGCCGACGTCCGCACGGGCGGCTACGAGGTGATCCGCGACTTCCAGCGCCGCTGGAGCGAGATCGGATTCGTGCCCATCAAGCAGAAGGATGCCATTCAGAAGCGATACAAGGCCGCCGTCGACGAACTCTTCAACGCCCTGCGCGGTTCGGAACGCGACCGCTCGATGGGCCGCTTCCGCGAGAAGATCTCCTCGATGAAGGGCTCCGGCGACCGCCGCCTGCGCACGGAACGCGACCGTCTCTACAACAAGGTGCGTCAGTTGGAGCAGGAGATCGCCCTGCTGGAGAACAACATCGGATTCTTCGCCAAATCGAAAAACGCCGAGTCGCTCATCGCCGACGTGCGCGCCAAGATCGAACGGGCCCGCCAGGAGATGGCCGCAACCGTCGAGAAGGTCCGCATGATCGACCGCCAGGAGGCCGACGCAGACAAGGACCCGAACGCCTGACAGATGCTTCTCAAACCGTATCGATCGGAGCCAGTCCGGTCGATCGGTGTTTAAGGATTCAACCGTAAGAGACAGACAAGACAAAATACAGAAAATCAAAACAGCATGAAACTGACCAAACCCAAGTACATATTCGTGACGGGCGGTGTGGCATCGTCGCTCGGCAAGGGTATCATTTCGGCTTCGATCGCCCGCCTGCTGCAGGCGCGTGGCTATTCGGTGACCATTCAGAAACTCGACCCCTATATCAACGTCGACCCCGGAACGCTCAACCCCTACGAGCACGGCGAGTGCTATGTCACCGAAGACGGCGCCGAGACCGACCTCGACCTGGGCCACTACGAGCGCTTTACGAATCAGCCCACCTCGAAGGCCAACAACGTCACTACGGGCCGCATCTACAAGAGCGTCATCGAGAAGGAGCGCAAGGGCGAATACCTCGGCCGCACGGTGCAGGTCATCCCCCACATCACCGACGAGATCAAACGCCGCATCCAGCTGCTGGGTCAGACCAAAAAGTTTGATATCATCATCACCGAGATCGGCGGTACGGTCGGCGACATCGAGTCGCAGCCCTTCATCGAGTCGGTGCGTCAGCTCCGCTACTCGCTCGGCTACAGGAATACGGCGCTGGTCCATCTGACGCTGATCCCCTACATGGCCGCTTCGGGCGAGATGAAGACCAAACCGACGCAGCACTCGGTCAAGGCGCTGCTCGAGAACGGTCTGCAGCCCGACATCCTCGTGCTGCGCGCCGAGCGTCCCCTGACCACCTCCCTCAAGCGCAAGGTGGCCCTCTTCTGCAACGTCGACGCCAACGCCGTCATGGAGTCGATCGACGTGCCGACGATCTACGAGGTGCCCCTGAAGATGCACGAACAGCACCTGGACGAGGTCGTTCTCGACAAGCTCAACCTCCCGGCCGAGAAGGAGCCCGACATGACCGCCTGGAGCGCCTTTGTCGACAAGATCAAGCACCCCTCCCGGAAGATCGACATCGCCCTGGTCGGCAAGTACACCGAACTCCACGACGCCTACAAGTCGATCAGCGAGTCGTTCATCCACGCCGGGGCAGTCAACGACTGCCACGTCAAGCTCCACTACGTCAACTCGGAGAAGATCACGCCCGAGACTGTTGCCGCCCAGCTGGGCAAGATGGCCGGTATTCTGGTGGCCCCCGGTTTCGGAAACCGCGGCATCGAGGGCAAGATCGAGGCCGTGCGCTTCGCCCGTGAAAACCGCATTCCGTTCCTCGGAATCTGCCTGGGCATGCAGTGCGCCGTGATCGAGTTCGCCCGCAACGTCCTCGGCATCGCCGACGCCAACTCGAGCGAAATGGAGCAGACGGCCCATCCGGTCATCGACCTGATGGAGGAGCAGAAGGGTGTCACGGCCAAGGGCGGCACGATGCGTCTGGGCGCCTATCCCTGCGTGCTGAAGAAGGGTTCGAAGGTGGCTGCCGCCTACGGGAAACTCAACATCTCGGAGCGTCACCGCCACCGTTACGAATTCAACAACGACTATCTGGAGCGTTTCGAGGCCGCCGGCATGAAGGCCGTCGGCGTGAATCCCGACACCAATCTGGTCGAGGTGGTCGAAATCGAGGACCATCCCTGGTTCGTCGGTACGCAGTACCACCCCGAGTACAAGAGCACGGTGCTGAGCCCCTCGCCGCTCTTCGTCGCCTTCGTCAAGGCCGCACTCGATTACACCGACGCGAAAAAAAAGTAGCCCGGCCCGGTTTGATCGCTTCCCCGTTTGATTACTCACTCAAAAACAAGCAACAACGTTTGAATGGATAAGAAATCGATTATCGGTATTGCCGTCGTGGCGCTCCTCTTCCTGGGGTTCGCCTTCTTCAGCAGTAAGGAACAGAAAGAATATCAGGAGCAGAAGGCCCTCTACGACGCCTATGTCGACTCGGTGGCCCGGGCTTCGCAACCCGTGACCCCGCTGGCTGCAGGCGCCGATTCGCTCGCTGCGGCGGATGCCGTGTTGGCCGATCCGGCCGATGCCGATTCGCTCGCCGCTGCGGCCCGGGTGCGTCAGGTCGAGATGCTCGGCGAGGCTCTTACGGCCGCCCGCGAGGCCGAGGCCGAGGAGTTCACCGTCGAGAACGACGTGATCGCCGTCCGCTTCTCGACCCGCGGCGGTCAGGTCAAGGGGGTCACCCTGAAGGATTTCACCAAGTATGCCCCCCGCGGAGAACGCAGCCAGCTTGTCGAGCTGATGGATCCCTCGACGTCGCGTTTCGGGTTGTCGTTCTACGTCAAGAACGGCCTGCGGAATATCCCCGTCAACACGCTGGACTACGTCTTCGAGGCGCAGCCCGTCGAGACGCTCGGGGACGGGGCCCGACAGGTGGTCATGCGTCTGCCCGTGGCCGAAGGGGCTGCGTTGGAGTACCGGTACCTTATATATGATACGAAGACCCCGCAGCGCGACTATCTGGTCGATTTCGACGTGTGCCTGGTCAACATGGCTCATGCCATGGCCAACCAGACCCAGATTCAGATCGACTGGTCGAACGATACCTATCAGAACGAGCGTGGATTCCAGAACGAAAACATGTACACCACGCTGGCCTACCGCTTCCCCGATGAAAACTCGATCGAAGAGCTGGGCATGAGCGAAAAGTCCAAGTCCAAGGAAGTCTCTTCGCAGGTCAACTGGGTGGCCTTCAAGCAGCAGTTCTTCTCGTCGGTCTTCATCGCCCCGGAGAATGTCTCCTATGCCAACCTGTCGTTCACGACGGCCGCTCCCGAATCGGATCTGCTCAAGAGCTTCTCGGCTCAGATGACCGTGCCCTATACGCCGCAGACCCAGAACTATGACTTCGCCTTCTACTTCGGCCCCAACAAGTATTCGATCCTCAAGAAGGTCGAGTTCCCGGCCGGTGACGACATCCACCTCGAACGGCTGGTTCCGCTGGGGTGGGGTATCTTCGGTTGGGTCAACCGCTGGTGCGTGATTCCGGTCTTCGACTTCCTGCGCAACTACATCGCGAACTTCGGCATCATCATCCTGATCCTCGTCATTCTGGTCAAGATCGTCATCTTCCCGATGACCTACAAGAGCTATGTCTCGATGGCCAAGATGCGACTGATCAAGCCCAAGGTCGACGAACTCAACAAGAAGTATCCCAAGCAGGAGGATGCCATGAAGCGCCAGCAGGCCACCTTGGAGCTCTACAAGAAGGCCGGCATCAACCCCATGGGCGGTTGTATCCCGATGCTGATTCAGTTGCCGATTCTGATCGCCATGTTCCGCTTCTTCCCGGCTTCGATCGAGCTGCGCGGGCAGTCGTTCCTCTGGGCCGACGACCTCTCGTCGTACGACAGCGTGCTGAATCTGCCCTTCTCGATCCCCTTCTACGGCGACCATGTCTCGCTGTTTGCCCTGCTGATGGCCATCTCGCTCTTCGGCTATTCGTGGTACAACTACCAGCAGACGGCCTCCTCACAGCCCCAGATGGCCGGCATGAAGTTCATGATGCTCTATCTGATGCCGATCATGATGCTCCTGTGGTTCAACAGCTACTCGAGCGGTCTGTGCTACTATTACCTCCTCTCGAACCTCATTACCATCGGGCAGACGCTCGTGATCCGGCGGATGGTCGATGACGAGAAGATTCATGCCATCATGGAGGCCAATGCCGCCCGAAAATCCAAGGGCAAGAAATCGAAATTCCAGCAGCGTTATGAAGAGTTGCTCCGTCAGCAGGAGCAGCAGCGCGCCCGCCGCAAATAGTCGGATGGCCGTTGTCCGCGGTTCGTCGGGGTCGGTGATCCGGCCAGACTGACGTCCCGGAACTTCGGACGAAGCCGTATGAAAAAAGGGCTCTCCCCCGGCGGGAGAGTCCTTTTTCGTGCGGTGTGCTTCGGGACCGGATTGGGTGCTCCTTCTATTCGTCGAAACCGATCGAGAAGAAGGTCAGTATGTCGGCCAGCACCTGCTGCCAGTAGCGCCACGTGTGGCCGCCGTCGCGCATCCGGTACTGGACGGGGATGTTGCGCTCGCGCATCAGCGTGTAGAAGGCGACGTTGCTCTTCCAGAGAAAATCGTCGTCGCCGCAGTCCACCCACCAGCGGATCGTTCGGGCTTGCTCCACCTCTTGGTCGGTCATCGCACGCAGCTGTGCCACCGGCGAGTTCTCCACCACGGAGCGTTGGAAGTCGTTGTCGTAGTTGCGTGGAGAGGGGAAGAGATCCAGCAGCCCGCTCATCGAGCAGGCCGAGCCGAACAGCTCCGGGTGGCGGAGGGCATAGGCCGCCGTGCCGCCTCCGCCCATCGAAAGCCCGGCAATGGCACGGTGCTGTTTGTCGGCAAGAATCCGGTAGCGGCTCTCGATCTGCGGCATGAACTCCTCGAAGAAGAAGCGTTCGTAGGGCCAGCCCGGAACATCGAAGTAGCCCATGTGAAGACCGGTGTGGTTCTCGCCCTCGCCCGAGGCGTCGGGCATGACGATCACCATCGGGTGGGCCAGTCCCGCGGCAAAGGCTTCATCGGCAATCTGGCGCATGTTGCCCTTCTCGGTCCAGGCCGTATGGGTATCGCTGGCGCCGTGAAGCAGGTAGAGAATCGGGTAGCTGCGCGTCGTGTCGCAGTCGTAGCCGTCGGGCAGGTAGACCGTGCAGCTCTTGTCGGCGTTGAGCAGTTGGCTATGCAGCGTTAAGGTCTCCAGACGGCTCTTTGCCGTCAGTGGGGCGGCGAAACAGAGTATCGCCGCAAGGATCGACAAGCATTTCATATTTAGCTGGAATTTGGAATTCGATTCGGCTTTCTTTTCCGCGGCCCGGCTCCCTTGGTGCCCGGCTCCTTGCAGCGTTTTGGCACACTCTCGGCTGCCCGGGTTCCTCTCGGCGGCTTGGCTTCCTCTCGGCTGCCCGGGTTCTCCCTGTGCTCCGGATTCTCTCGTCGGCCCGGGCCCTTTTCTTTCCCCCCCCTCTTCGCCCCTTTCGCTACTCGACGTAGAGAACCAACCCCTTGAGGTATTCGCCCTCGGGGTGGTAGATGTTGATCGGGTGGTCGGCCGGCTGGGTCAGCTGGTGCAGAATCCGCACCTTGCGCCCGGCGATGGCTGCCGCCGAGAAGACCGTCGTGCGGAACAGCTCCTTCGAAACTGCCTGCGAGCAGGAGAAGGTAAAGAGTATGCCGCCCGGACGGATCTGTGACAATGCCCGTGCATTGAGCCGTTTGTAGCCCTGCATGGCGTTGCTCAACACTTTGTGGTGTTTGGCGAAGGCCGGAGGGTCGAGGATGATCAGGTCGTAGCGGTCACCGATCTCCTTGAGGTACTCCACGGCATCGGCCGCCAGTTCCCGGTGGTTGTCCGTCTCTCCGAAGTTGAGCCGCATGTTCTCCGTGGCCAGCTCCACGGCCCGCTCCGACGAGTCGACCGAAACCACCTCGCGAGCCCCGCCCGAGAGGGCATAGACCGAAAATCCGCCCGTATAGCAGAACGTATTGAGCACCGTGCGGCCTCGGGCGTAGCGTTTCACGAGCTCGCGGTTCTCACGCTGGTCGAGGAAGAAGCCCGTCTTCTGCCCCTCCTCCCAGTTGACGAGAAACTGTTCGCCGTTCTCGAGGACCACCTGCGACGGGTTTTCGGCGTGGCCCCACAGGTAGCCGTCAACGGCCCCGAGGTGCGCCTTGAAGGGGAGTGTCTGCGACGATTTGTCGTAGATGGCCGTCAGGCGGTCGCCGTAGGCCGCGCGCAGCGCCTCGGCAATCTCCATCCGTGAACGGTACATCCCCACCGAGTGGCACTGGATGACGGCCGTCGTGCCGTAGATGTCCACCACGAGTCCCGGCAGCGAATCCCCCTCGCCGTGGATGAGCCGATAGCAGGTCGTCGTGGGGTTGTCCGTCAGACCGAGCGTGCGCCGCACGTCGTGGGCCACGGCCACGCGCCGGTTCCACCATGCCTGGTCGATCGGTTCGCGTTCGAACGAGAGCACCCGCACGGCGATCGATCCGACCTGGTAGTGGCCCTGGGCGATGAAGTCGCCCGTGTGGGTGTAGACCTCGACGAGGGCCCCTTCGGCGAAATCCTCCTCCTCTTCGGCCCGGATGTGGTCGATGGCCCCCGAGAAGATCCACGGGTGGCGGCGCAGGAGCGACTCCTCCTTGCCTTTGCGCAGAATGACTTGTGGTATCATGATCGTAGCGTTTTTTGCGGGGTGCGGAGCAGCTTTTCGTAGATCCGTGTGCAGACCCACGCATCGGTGGCGGCGTAGAGCTGCTGCTTGTCGGTCAGCGTCGCGGCCTCCCAGTTGCTCAGCCGCTGGGCCTTCGAGACACGCTGTCCCAGCACGATGGCCGAGAGCTTGCGCAGGCTCTTCTCGCCGATGCCCCACTGCGGGGCGATCGACTGCAGGTCGATGAATCCCGCCTCGCGGAAGTGGCGGATCTGGTGCAGCGCACGCAGATCGCCTGCCACATCGGCCCCGACCTTGAGCACCTGTTTGTTCTCGAGCAGCTGCAGGATGGGTTTGGCCAGCGGAATCCGGTTCAGCCGGAAGAGATAGCAGACCGTCGGCGTCGAGAGCTGGAGCAGCGATACGCGGAAGGTCACCCCCGGACGGAACGACGGCCGCGTCTCGGTGTCGAAGCCGATCACCGGTTCGGCGGCAAGCACCTTGCAGGCCTCGACGATGTCGCGTTCGTGGTCGATGATACAGATCCGGCCTCCGAACTCGATGGCCGGAAGCTGGGCGGTCTCTTCGTTGCTGATCTTATCGGTAAAGTTGTTGACTGTGGTCATCCCGAGTGAATGTTCCTGCAAAATTACGGAATAATTTTCAATATCCCGCTGCCGTCGGCGACGATTTTGCCCTCGGCGAGCAATTCGCGGAGCACCGAGGCGATGCGTTCGGGCGAAGCGGCACAACCGGCAGCCAGTTGGCGCGGATCGGCCGGACGGGCCGTCAACCGTTCGAGCAGCTGTCGCCGCAACTCCTCGTCCGAAGCCGCGGCCGACGGAGCGGCGGAGGCGGTCGATGGGGTGTCGGAGTCGGCCGAGGAAGGGTTTTCGTTCGCACCGCCCGGCGTATTCGGAGTTCCGGCAGCCGCTTTGGCCGCTCGCTTGCGGGCCAGGCAGACGTCGCAGATCCCGCACGGCTCCGCAGACTCGGCCCCGAAATAGCGCTCCAGAATCGTGCTGCGGCACTCCGTTTCGTTGCGCGCGTAGGCGAGCATCTGCTCGAAGCGTTCGCGGATGAGTTCCTGCCGGCGGCGGTAGGTCTCCGGGGCAATGTAGAGATCCTCGCGCGGAAGCCGCTCTTCGTTCAGGTAGAGCAGCGGCGAGCGGTTCGACGGAATGTAACGGATCACACGCAACTGCCACAACTCCCGGAGCAGTTCCTTGACCCGTTCGACCGTATAGCCGCTCCAAGTGGCCAGTTCGCCCTCGTCGATGGGGCGGAATTCGGTGAAGATGCCGTTGTAGAGGCGCAGCAGCGT
This sequence comes from Alistipes megaguti, assembly GCF_900604385.1. NCBI lineage: Bacteria > Pseudomonadati > Bacteroidota > Bacteroidia > Bacteroidales > Rikenellaceae > Alistipes > Alistipes megaguti. The sequence goes on from NZ_LR027382.1 coordinate 2,059,520, forward strand.
GCGGATGAACGGGTCGAGCCGGTCGCGCTGGAGCCGAAGCCGGTAGAGATCGTCGCGGCTCACGCAGAACATTACCCGAGCAGGGTTGTCCTGCAGATCGGTCAGGGTCATGTAGCCGTTCTGCTGGAGCAGCTTCACGGCGCTCTGCACCGTCCCGGCATAGAGGTGTTCCCGCGCGCAGAAGTCGTAGAGGTTGAACAGATGGCTCGTCTCGCCCCCTTCGCCGATGCCGATCTGCAGGTAGGAGCAGATCCGCTCGTAGATCTCCTTGATCTTCTCTAGTGGCGGAAACTCCTGCTCGAAACGGCGCGAGATCCGTTCGCCGTCGTCCGAGGCGACGAGCAGCAGCGCGTAGGCCCGCTTGCCGTCGCGTCCGGCACGCCCGGCCTCCTGGTAGTAGCTCTCCAGCGAGTCGCACATCGCGTAGTGGACCACGAAGCGCACGTCACCCTTGTCGATGCCCATGCCGAAGGCGTTCGTCGCAACCATCACCCGGACCCGTCCCTGCAGCCACTCCTCCTGACGCTGCGAACGGTCGGCGTGGCCCAGGCCACCGTGGTAGGCGGCCGTCGTAATGCCCTCGTTGCGGAGCTGTTCGGCCAGCTGTTCGGCCCCGTCGCGCGTGCGGGTGTAGACGATGCCCGATCCCGGAACGTTGCGCAGCAGCCGCAGCAGCTGGCCCAGTTTGTCGTCCGTGTGGCGGACGCTGTACGAAAGGTTCGGCCGCGCGAAGCTGCTGCGGATGACGTTCGGCTCGGCGAATTTCAGATGGAGCATGATGTCCTCGGCCACGGGGCGCGTCGCCGAGGCCGTCAGCGCCAGCACCGGGACGCCCGGCAGCTGCTCGCGCAGCTCGGCGATCCGCAGGTAGGAGGGGCGGAAGTCGTAGCCCCACTGCGAGATGCAGTGCGCTTCGTCGACGGCCAGCAGCGTCACGGGCATCCGCACGACCCGCAGACGGAAGGCTTCCGTGGTCAGCCGTTCGGGCGCCACGTAGAGGAATTTCGTGTCGCCGTAGACGCAGTTGTCCAGTGCGATGTCGATCTGCCGCGGCGAGAGCCCCGAGTGGATCGCCACGGCCGGGATTCCCTGCCGCCGAAGTCGGTCGACCTGATCCTTCATCAGGGCGATGAGCGGCGTGACGACGATGCACAACCCCTCGCGCGCCATCGTCGGAACCTGGTAGGTGAGGGATTTCCCGCCTCCGGTGGGCATCAGCACCAGCGTGTCGCGCCCCTCCATTACCGAACGGATGATCTGCTCCTGAACGGAGCGGAAACACGTAAAGCCCCAGTAGCGTTCGAGTGTGCGGTAGATGTTGTCCGTGACAGATTCCATGTTCACAAAGGTACGAAAAATTAGGCGTTCTTCGGAATTTTTCCTATTTTTGCCCTCGGACAAGTCGTTGCATGATGAAGATCCGTTCCGAATACAGGCTCCGCGAAATGGCCGGTGAACAGGTTGCCGTGGCCCCCGGAGAGGCCGAAACCGCCGCTCCGACACGCATTCTGGCGCTCAACGCGTCGGCCCGTGCGCTGTGGAATCTCTTCCGCGGGCGGGAATTCTCGGCCCAACAGGTGGCCGAAGCATTGACGGAACGCTACAACGTGAGCCCCGAAAGAGCCCGCAGCGACGCCCGGAAGTGGATCGGACAACTCGTCCCGTGCGGGATCATCGAATCATGAAGCTCAAACGCTGCATAGCTCTGGCGCTCTGCGCCCTGTACATCGCGGCAACGGCCTCGGTGTCGCTGGCGTCGATGACCTGCAAGTGTCTGGGCATGATGCGTGCGCAGACCGAACACCGTTGTGCGGAGTGCTGCGCGGCCGACCTGTGCACCGATCCGCTGCCCTGCGGCGGAGGGTGGCTCGCTGCGGGCTGCGACTGCGACCGGCACTCCACCGAAATCGAACTCTATACGTCGTCGCATTCGGACGACAGCGAAAAATATCTCCGTTGCATCGTCTCGGAACTGCCGCCTTCGCTGGCGGCCGAACTCCCCGAACCGGCCCGTCTCATCCTTCCGGCCGGCGATGCTTCGCTTGCTCCGGTTCCGCTCCCCCGGGAAGTCATCCTGCGGAACCGCGGGATGAGGGCTCCTCCCGTGAGAGGGTAGTCGGGAGCGTGTGCGGCGGAGCTGCGCACACTCCGCCGCGTATGAGCTCCCTGGCCGTACGTCGCCGGTTTTTCCCCTGTTTCGCAAATCGTTGAACTCCGCTGTCGGGGCAGGCCTGACAGCAGTTGACCGTCGAAAAGCATGAACGACAACCGTTTGGAAGAGATTCTGCAACAGCACGGTATCCGCCCTACGGCGGTGCGGATCCTGTTGCTCGAGATCATGGAGCGCTTCGAGAATACGTTCAGCCTCGCCGACCTCGAAACCGAGGCCGACACGCTCGACAAATCCTCGATCTTCCGCTCGCTCACGCTCTTCGCCCGTCACCATCTGCTCCACGTCGTCGAGGACGGCAGCGGCGCCACGAAATACTGCCTCTGCCACAACGACCACGCCTGCCGCGTCGAGGAGATGCATTGCCACTTCCATTGCGAAATCTGCGGAAAAACCTTCTGCCTGGACAACATCCATATCCCCGTGATCAGCTATCCCGAGGGGTATGAGGTCTGGGAGATCAATTACCTGATCAAGGGACGTTGTCCCGCCTGCCGGTCGAAGCACTGATCTTCGCGCGCTGCCCGTCTTTGCAATCGGGTTGCAAAAACGTTGCGATACCTTTGCCGGCGTAAACAAATTGGATGATCTCATGATTCGCTTGCATCTGAACACTCTTTTCATGACGGCTTTGGCCGTCCTCTGCGGGTGCGGGGCCGCCGTGGCCCAGGACCTGCGCGGCGTGGTGCGCGACGCCGACAACAACCCCCTCGTCGGCGCTTCGGTCTACTGGGCCGGAACCACCATCGGGGCCAGCACCGATGCCCAGGGGGCATTCCTGCTCCATCACGTCCGGGGATACGACCGTCTGGTGGCCTCGTATCTCGGTTATGTCAATGATACGCTCCGCGTCGAGAACGGCGCCGAGCGCGTCGAGTTCGCCCTGCGTGCGGAGGGCGTAGCTCTGGAGGATGTCGTCGTCGAAGGGGCCGTCAGCGGCAACTTCGTCAAGCGCGATGGCATCGTCAAGGGCGAGATGATCTCCTTTGCGGGCCTCTGCAAGATGGCCTGCTGCAACCTGGCCGAGTCGTTCGAAAACTCCGCCTCGGTGACCGTCGGCTACAGCGACGCCATCTCCGGAGCCCGGCAGATCAAGATGCTCGGTCTGGCCGGAACATACACCCAGATCCTCGACGAAAACCGCCCGATCATGCGCGGCCTGAGCGCCCCCTACGGCATGAGCTACACGCCGGGCATGTGGCTCAACTCGATCCAGGTCTCGAAGGGCGTGGCCTCGGTGACGGCCGGCCACGAGGCCATCACCGGGCAGATCAACCTCGAACACCGCAAACCAACGGACGAGGAGCGCCTCTTCCTGAACGTCTATCTCGACGATGAGCTCCGCCCCGAGGTCAACCTCTCGTCGGCTTTCCCCGTCACGCGGGACAAGAAACTCTCGAGCGTCATCCTGCTCCACGGTTCGGGTGACACCGACGTGCGGAGGATGGACCACAACGACGACGGATTCCACGATCTGCCCATCTCGAACCAGGTTAACGTGGCCAACAAGTGGCTCTATGCCGCCGACAACGGCATGCAGATCCGCTGGGGATGGAAGTTCGTGCAGGAGAACCGTCTCGGCGGCATGCTCGGCTACAAGAACACGGCGGCCATGCGCGACGACATGCGCGACGACTGGGACTGGACGCAGACCGATGAGAAAATGCCCCTCTACGGGTCGCACATCCGCAACCGCAACGCCAACGCCTACTTCAAGGTCGGCATGCCCGTGGGACCGGCCGTCTACGACGCCGACGAGCAGGACGAGATGCGTTCGAACCTGGCGTTCGTGGCCGATTTCGACCACTTCAACGAGGCGGCCTACTTCGGGCTGAACAACTACGACGGCAACCAGAATTCGCTGGCCCTGAATCTGATGTACAACCACTACTTCACCTACCGTTCGTCGCTCATCGTCGGCGGACAGCTCCATCTGGACTACTACCGTGAGGGGCTGCTCAACCGCACGCCCTGGATCACACAGTTGGCCAGCGCCGATTTCGATCTGGACCGCAACGAGCGTGAGGCGGGCCTCTACGCCGAGTACACCTATGCCATCAAGGACAAGTTCTCGGTCGTGGCCGGTGTGCGCGGCGACTACAACCACTATTACGACCGCTTCTTCGTCACGCCGCGCGGCCATCTGAAGTGGAACATCACCCGCTCGACCACGCTCCGCGCCTCGGCCGGTCTGGGTTACCGTTCGACGAACCTCATCACGGACAACATCGGCGTGCTGGCTACGGGCCGCGCCATCCGTCCGGTGACCTTCGACGAAGCCGGGCTGCCCGTCGACGGTTCGTTCCGCGATATCGACCGTATGGAGAAGGCCCTCACCGCGGGTGGAAGCCTCACGCAGACCTTCGGCCTTGTCGAGCCCGATGACGCCACGCTGAGTTTCGACTACTTCCGCACGCAGTTTTACAACTCGGTGGTGGCCGACCAGGAGATGTTCGCCGATCGGATTGTCTTCTACAGCACCGACGGCCGTTCGTTCACCGATACCTATCAGGTCGACTTCTCGTGGACGCCCGTCGAGCGGCTCGATATCTTCGCCACGTTCCGCTACACGGACAGTGAGATGACGATCCGCCGTGCGGACGGCACTTCGGCCCGTGTCGAACGCCCGCTGGTGAGTCAGTACAAGACGCTGCTCAACATCCAGTATGCCACGAAATTCCGCCGCTGGACCTTCGATGCCACGGCGCAGCTGAACGGTCCGAGCCGCGTGCCCCGGTTTGTCGAAAACGGCGCGGGCGCGCTGGTCCCCGACTACGACAACTACTCGCCCCGTTACCCGATGTTCTACGCCCAGGTGAGCCGCAAGTTGGGCAAGTTCGACCTCTATGTCGGGTGTGAGAACATTGCCGACTACATCCAGAAGGACCCGATCATAAATGCGGAGAATCCATACGATTATCGCTTCAACTCGATGAACGTCTGGGGGCCGCTCATGGGTCGCAAGTTCTATATCGGCCTGCGGCTGAATATCTATTGATCGGCTGCCGAGCGGAGGCCGATATACCTAACAGGAGACCGATATGCCGGAAAACCCGGAAAACAAAACCGAAACAACAACCGATAAAATGGCAAAAACAATGAAACGAATTCTGATGCTGTGCCTGGCCCTGGTGATGGGCGTGGGCCTGACGGTGGCTGCCCCCAAGGGCGCTCCCAAAAAGATGGTGACGACGATCTTTGCGGCCGATGTCGACTGCGAACATTGTGTCAACAAGATCCTGAACAACGTCCCTTCGCTCGGCAAGGGTATCAAGGACGTACAGGTAAGCCTCGAGAAAAAGGAGGTGACCGTGGTCTACGATGCCTCGAAGAACAGCGACGAGAAGATCATCCAGGGGCTGGCCTCGCTCAAGGTGAAGGCCGAAGTCAAGAAGTCCTCGAATACCGAATCCGCGGCGAAAAAGTAACTGCCTGCCTCTTTCAAAGGAATCGGGACGGTCTCTCGGCTGAGAGATCGCCCCGATTCGTTTCGGACGGGCAAAAGCCTCGCGAGGGTTATTCCAGCGGCCGGATTCGGACCTCGGTCACCCCGTCCAGCTCCTGTGTGAGGCGCTCCAGATCGGTCTTCTCCTCCACTTCGCCGTAATGGTAGGGGTAGAAGATCGCCGGGCGGATCGCCTTGACCGCCTCCACGGCCTGATCGACGGTCATCGTATAGGGCTGGTTCACAGGCAGGAAGGCGATGTCGATGTTTTTCAGCTTCTTCAGCTCCGGAGTCGGCTCCGTATCGCCGGCCACGTAGATGCGTGTTCCGCCGATCGTCAGCACATAACCGCAATCCTCGCGGTCCTTCGGGTGGAACTGAAGGTGTCCCGGCGTGGTGTTGTAGGCCGCCACGGCCTCGATCTTCACGTAGTCGCGCGGCGTGGCTACGCTCCCCGGACGCATCGTGTAACAGTTCATCTCGAAGGCTTCGGCCGAGGTCCGGTCGCAGAGAATCTCCGTCTCGGGGGTCAGAATCCGATCCACGGCCGTGATGTCCAGGTGGTCGTGGTGCGAGTGGGTGATCAGCACCAGATCGCCTTTCGGCAGCGAGGCGTAGTCGGCGTATTCGCTGACCGGATCCACGTAGATCCACTTCCCGCCGGTCTCGATGGCCAGCGAGGCGTGTTTGAAGAAATGAAACCTCATTTCGCGCCCGTCGCGCGCCGTGAGCGTGTCCGACGGGTATTCGGGGGCCTTTGAACGGCCGCATCCGAAGAAGGTAAGTAAGGACATAATGGTTGTTCCGATTATCAAATGGGTCTTCATCGTGGATTAAAGATACGATTTTGCGGCGAATTGTCCAAATATTCCGCTCCTTCGTAAAAAAATCGTACCTTTGGGGCGTGAACCTGTTTTTTTTGCTTCGGGCATGCAGTAATCCGCTCCGGAGCCCGTTTTATGGGAAACGTATAACCGACAACATCGCATGAAGAGAATTTTTGCTACGCTGATGCTCGCGGCCCTGGCGCTCTCGAGCTGTGTCAAGGAGAATGACTCCTACAAGGACTGGCTGCCCGTACAGCCCGGTCAATATATCTACACCTACGTCATGACCCAGGATCGGGTCGCCATGCAGGCTGCCAATGCCGGCATGCGGGTGGCCGTGATGGCTGCCGAGGTGGCCAAGCAACGGGCCGCCGGGGAAGATGAGGTGACCATCGGGACGGTGAAGTACAGCAATCAGCTGTTGCTTTCGGCGCTTTTCAACTCCGGGACCAAGATCGAGGAGACAGCCGACGGATATATGCTTACCTTCTTGAAGGATGATCCGATGCCCGACGGATTCCATCTCGGAGGCTCGCTGCTTGTCCGCACGGGCGGTGCCGCCGAACTGGCCAACGGAGCCGAATGGAGTGTGGAGATGCAGCCCGATTTCAAACTCTACAGTGACTCCGCTTACGGAAGCGTGCAGTCACAGGTCAACATGTACGGCGGCACCACGACGCTCAAGGACAATCAGGACGGATCTTATACCATTCGTCTCACCGGCATAGCCGCGGCGGTCGAGGGGAGCGATGCCGGCTCCTCGAACTGGAGCACCGGGATCGACGGACTGGTTGTCCGCCCGGCCGACGAAGGGGTGACGCTGGCCTATTCGTCGTGCCACGGCAAGACGTTCGAGGTCGACGGCTCGGCTTCGGGTCTCTCGATCTATACGAACATGTACGGTACGCGTCCGATGGGCATGTCGTACAGCGTCTCCAAGGGGCGTTTCGTCGGTCTGCGGATCGTCGACGGCACCCAGGAGTGCGAATTCACCTCGCCGCTCGACTACGATACGGCGGTCTATCCCGCTCCCGATGTCCGCGTCGAGTGGACCAACGGTCAGTCCCGCATCTTCTACAACGGAAACGTCTATCCGAAGGAGTAACCTCCTCCCGCAAGACCGCGAAAAAAGGCTGCATCCTCTTATGTGGATGCAGCCTTTTTTCGTGTCCGGAGCCTTGCCGGCGGATCACTGCTTCTGCGTCTGTTCGAGGTAACGCTTGTATTCGACGGGCGTCACCTTGATGAACTGCCGCACGTAGCTCTCCCAGTTCTCCAGCATCCGACGGCCGATGGCGCTGTTCGTGTGGCGGACGTGGGTGATGATCAGCCGGTGCAGCTCTTCGCGGTCATCGGCCCGGTCGAGCAGCGTCAGTTCGACCATCTCCATGTTGCAGTAGTAGTCGAAATCGCCGCGCGGGTTCCAGACGTAGGCGATACCGCCGCTCATGCCTGCGGCGAAGTTGCGGCCCGTCTGTCCGAGGATGGCCACGCGGCCGCCGGTCATGTATTCGCAACCGTGGTCGCCGACTCCCTCGACGACGGCCGTCGCTCCGCTGTTGCGCACGCAGAAGCGTTCGCCGACCCGGCCGTTGATGTAGGCCTCGCCCGCCGTGGCGCCGTAGAGCAGCGTATTGCCGGCGATGACGTTTCCTTCGGCGGCGAAGCGGCTCCCTTCAGGCGGTACGACAACGAGCCGTCCGCCCGAAAGCCCCTTGCCCAGGTAGTCGTTGGCGTCGCCCTCGAGGCGGAACGTAACCCCCGGGCAGAGGAAGGCGCCGAAACTTTGACCGGCGCTTCCGCGGAAGGTCACCGTCAGCGAACCCGTCGTGAGTCCCCGGCTGCCGCAGCGGCGCGTGATGTGGCCGCTGAGCATCGCTCCGACACTGCGGTCCGTGTTGGCGATCGGCAGGGCCTGCACGAGATTCTTCCGTTCGTCGATCACCCGGTCGGAGAGCGGCAGCAGCTGTCGGTCGATGACCTCCGTCAGGGCGTGCTCCTGCGGCTGGGTATGGCGCCGATCGGCGTCACCCGCCGGGCGGAAGAGCAGCCGTCGCAGATCGAGTCCGTCGCCCGGTGCGCCGGCGGCAATCGGACGCTGGCGCAGCAGGTCGCTGCGGCCGATCAGATCGTCGAGCCGCGCGTAACCCATGGCCGCCATTCGGCGCCGCAGATCTTCGGCCAGCAGCCGGAAGTAGGTGATCAGGTGTTCGGGCTTGCCGGTGAAGCGCTTCCGCAGTTCGGGATTCTGCGTCGCCACGCCCATCGGGCAGGTGTTCGTGTGGCACTTGCGGATCATCCGGCACCCCAGCACCACGAGGGCCGCCGTGCCGAATCCATACTCCTCGGCTCCGAGCAGGGCGCTCACCAGCACGTCGTGGGCGCACTTCATCTGCCCGTCGGCCTGCAGCCGCACGCGGCCCCGCAGACGGTTGCCCACGAGCGTCTGCTGGATCTCGGCCAGTCCGATTTCGATCGGTACGCCGGCGTATTTCATGGAGTCGGCCGGGCTGGCTCCCGTGCCGCCGTCCGAACCGCTGATGAGGATCTTGTCGGCCTTGGCCTTCGCCACGCCCGCAGCGATGGTCCCCACGCCGCTCTCGGCGACGAGTTTCACGCTGATCAGCGCCTCGGGGTTGATGTTCTTCAGGTCGAAGATCAGCTGGGCCAGATCCTCGATCGAATAGATGTCGTGGTGGGGCGGGGGCGAGATGAGCGTGATGCCCGGGATCGAGTGGCGCGTGCGGGCGATCATCTCGTCGACCTTGAAACCCGGAAGCTGGCCGCCCTCGCCGGGCTTGGCCCCCTGCGCCACCTTGATCTGGATCTCGTCGGCGTTGACCAGGTACTCGGCATCGACGCCGAAGCGTCCCGAAGCCACCTGCTTCACGGCACTGCGCAGCGACGTGCCGTCTGCCAGCGGCGTGTTGCGGGCCGGATCTTCGCCCCCTTCGCCCGTGTTGCTCTGGCCGCCGATGCGGTTCATCGCTGCGGCGATCGTCTCGTGCACCTCCTTGCTGATGGCCCCGAACGACATCGCCTCCACGACGAAGCGGTGCATGATCTCCCCGGCTGGTTCGACCTCCTCGAGTGCGATGGGCCGGCGGTCGCTGACGATCTCCATCAGATCGCGCAGGAAACGCGGCTTGTCGCGGTGTTCGGCCTGGCGGGTGAACTCGGCGAAGGTTGCCTCGTCGCCCGTGCGGGCGGCACTCTGCAGCGAGAGCACCGTGGCGGGGTTCCAGCCGTGGAACTCGCCGTCGCGGCGGTAGGCGTAGCGTCCGAAGTTTTCGAGCGGCGTCTCTTCGAGGGCCGGAGCGGCGAAGCCCCGCGCATGCAGGGCCGAGGCCTGGCGCGCCACCTCCTCGAGTCCGATGCCGCCGATCGACGAGTGACCGCCGCCCATGTAGCGTTCGAGCAGCGCATCGCCCACGCCCAGCGGTTCGAACAGCGCCGCGCCGCGGTAGCTGCGGATCGTCGAGATGCCCATCTTCGACATGATCTTCAGCATCCCCTTGTCGACGGCTCGGATGTAGTGCTGCTCGGCCCCTTCGTAGTCGAGTTGCAGTTCGCCCGCGGCAGTCAGCTGCCGGAGGATGGCAAAGGCCATGTAGGGGTTCACGCCGCTGGCGCCGTAGCCCATCAGCAGTGCCACGTGCATCGTCTCGCACACCTCGCCGCTCTCGACGATCACGGCGATCTGCGACCGCTTGCGGCGCGAAATGAGGTAGTGGTGCACGGCCGACATGGCCAGCAGCGACGGGATGGCGGCGTGTTCCGGGTCGATGCCGCGGTCGCTCAGGATCACGTAGTTGTAACCCTCGTCGACGGCCCGTTCGGCCGCCCGGCACAGCGCGTCGAGCGCCTCTTCGAGCGCCCGTCCGTCGCCTCCCGCCGGGAAGAGCATCTGCAGCGTGATGGTGCGGAAGCCCTTGTATTCGAGGTTGCGCAGGATGTCCAGATCGCGGTCCGAAATGATCGGCGAGGCCATCATCACCACCTTGCACAGCTCGGCCGATGGCTTGAGGATGTTCTTGCGCACGGCGCCGATGTAACTGGTCAGCGACATGACCAGCTCCTCGCGGATCGAGTCCATCGGCGGGTTGGTCACCTGGGCGAACTGTTGTCGGAAGAAGTTGAAGAAGCGCTGCGGCTGTTCCGACAGCACGGCCAGCGGCGTGTCGTCGCCCATCGAGACGGTCGGGCCGGCCGCGGCCGTGGCCATCGGCTTGAGAATGCGGTCGATCTCCTCGCGGTCGTAGCCGAAGGCCCGCAGCGATTGGGCGTAATGGGGCACCTCGTGCGTCACGCGGCGTCCGCTGGTGATGTGGCGCAGGATGATCCGGTTGTCGTGCAGCCACTCGTCGTAGGGGTACTCCGCGGCCAGCTGGCGCTTGATCTCGTCGTCGAAGAGGATCTGCCCCTGTTCGGTGTCGACCATCAGGATCTTGCCCGGCTCGAGGCGCCCCTTCGATTCGATCTCGTTGGCCGGGATATCCAGTACGCCCGTCTCCGAGGCGATGACCATCAGTCCGTCGCGCGTGATCAGGTAGCGTGCCGGACGCAGTCCGTTGCGGTCGAGCATGCCGCCCGCGTAGCGTCCGTCGGAGAAGATGATCGCCGCCGGACCGTCCCACGGCGCCATGAAGATCGAGTGGTATTCGTAGAAGCTCTTGAGCTTTTTCGAGAGTGGGTTCTTCTCGTTGAAACTCTCCGGAACGAGCATCGCCAGCGCGTGGGGCAGCGACATGCCGCTCCGCAGGAAGAACTCCAGCGCATTGTCGAACGAGGCGCTGTCGCTCATCCCCGGCTGGATGATCGGACCCAGTCCGCCGTCGGTTCGCCCGGCAAATTCGGGATGGAGCACCGCCTCGCGCGTCCCCATCCAGAGGCGGTTGCCGCGGATGGTGTTGATCTCGCCGTTGTGGCCGATCAGCCGGAAGGGTTGCGCCAGGCTCCATGTCGGGAAGGTGTTGGTCGAGAAGCGCGAGTGGACCAGCGCAATGGCGCTCGAGAAGTAGGGGCTCTGCAGATCGGTGAAGTAGTGGCGCAGCTGGCGCGACGAGAGCATTCCCTTGTAGACGATCGTGCGCGTCGAGAGGCTGGCGATGTAGCAGCTTCGCTTGTCACGGATCGTCGACGAGGCGATCCGTGCCTCGAGGCGTTTGCGCACGACGTAGAGCAGCTCCTCGAGCCGCTGGCGGTCGTCGCACCCCACGATGAAGAGCTGCCAGATGTCGGGCTCCGTGGCGGCGGCATCCTCACCCAGGATCGTGCTGTCGACCGGCACGCGGCGTGTGGCCATCAGCTGCAGTCCCTGCTCCTCGACCGATTCGGTGGCCAGCCGCATGAAGAGCCGCTGGTCCTCCTCGTTGCGCGGCAGGAAGACCATTCCCACGCCGTAGCGCCCCTTTTCCGGGACGGGAATGCCGTTCAGCAGGATGAATTCGTGCGGAATCTGCACCAGAATACCCGCACCGTCACCGGTTTTGTTGTCCGAACCTTCGGCGCCGCGGTGGGCCATGTGCTCCAGCACGCAGAGTCCCTGGTCGACGACCGAGTGGTATTTGTTTCCGTTGATGTTGACGACGAGTCCGACCCCGCAGGCGTCATGCTCGTTCTCCGGACGGTAGAGTCCACCCTCCGGCATGGCATACGTTTTCTTCATAGGATTCTCGCTAACTAATCTTCGACAGACTGTGGCGGGGCGACGGGGCGATTTTTGTTTTCCCCTTCCTCTCCGGCAACAGTCAATACCTACAAAGATAAGGATTTTTGAAAAAAAGATGCAAATTGGAGGGCTATTTTTGAAATTATTTTAATATTATTCCGGCCTTGCAAAGTGTGGGTGGAAACGTATTGTGTTGGTTCTAAGTGTGTTGCATTGACTGCTCTTTGCAAGGAGGGGAGTTCCGCCGGGGCGTGGGTCGGGGTGATTTGTGGCCGATTGAGGGGGCTGTCGGAGGGTGGTGGCAGGGTGTCGGGCCGGTGGCCGGGGTGGATTACCGCTTGTTGGAAGAGGAATCCGGCTGTTCGGGGTGTCGGTCGAGCCGCAGCACCGACGGCAGGCAGAAAGCCACGCACCCCAGCAGGCAGATGGCTCCTCCCGAGAGGACGAACGTTGTGGTCAGCCCCACCTGCTCGGCCAGAAATCCCGTGCTCAGCAGCCCGAGGGCTGAGGGCAGCAGTCCGAAACTGCGGTAGAGCGACAGCACGCGTCCCAGCAGACCCGCCTCGATGCGGGTCTGGAGCACGGCGACGAACGAGGCGTTGAAGACGCTGCTCGAGACGCCGGCGGCGGCCGTCAGCACCGCAAACCAATAGAAGGCCGTCGGTGGCAGCAGTCCCGAGAGCAGGAATGAAAGCCCCACCATGATATACATCAGATTGATCAGCACGATGCGGTTGATCGGGTAGTTGCGGGCCCCCATGATCGCCCCGCCGAGCAGGGCTCCGCCGCCCCAGATGATCTCCACGAAGCTCATCTCCCAGGTGCCGCCGCCGAAGTGGTTGAGCGTCATGAGCGGGAACATCACCCCGACGGGCATGATCAGAAACCAGATGGCGATGGCCAGCACGAAGAACCATCCCAGACCGGGTTGCGAGTGCATGGCGGCGAATCCTTCGCGCAGTTCGTGCCACAGATCGGCCTTGCGCTTCGGGCGCTCGGGGTTCGGAATGCGGACGAAGAGCAGCGTCGTGCAGGCGATCAGCGCCCCCACGACATCGAGCAGCAGGATGTTGCCGATCGAGGTGAGCCCCAGCAGCAGGGCTCCCAGTGCCGGTCCTGCCAGGTCCGAGAATGACGAAATCACCTGATTCACGCCGGCGATGCGTGTCAGCTGCCGCTCGGGGGCCAGCAACGGCACCGAGGCCTGCATGGCCGGCACGTGAAAGGCCGTTCCCACCGAACGGCAGGCCAGCAGCACGTAGACATGCCACAGCTCGGCCCGCCCGCTCCAGAACAGCGCGGCCAGCCCCAGCGTGCAGAGGGCGATGAAGCTGTCGGCCAGAATCATTGTGCGTTTGCGGTCCCAGCGGTCGATGTAGACCCCCACGAAGAGCCCCAGCACGGCCTGCGGCAGCATGCCGGCCATGGCCGAAAGGGCCAGCACCTCGGCCGAACGCGTCTCGACGCTCATCCAGAAGATGATTGCGTAGGCGACGATCGAACTGCTGAGGATCGAGACGGCCTGACCGCTCCAGATGACGGCGAAGGTATGTTTCCAGTTCTCTGCGGACATGGGGATCGGGAAAGAAAAGAAACGGCGGGCACCCGTGAGGGTATCCGCCGTGCTGAACCCTCGTCAGAAGGGTTATTTAACTGCGTTAACTATTGCCTCGAATGCCTTCGGCTCGTTCATGGCCAGATCGGCCAGTACCTTGCGGTTCAGGACGATGCCTTTGGCGTTGAGCTTGCCGATGAATTGCGAATAGGTCATTCCCTGGGCGCGGACGGCAGCGTTGATACGCATGATCCACAGCGAACGGAATGTCCGCTTCTTGAGCTGACGGTGTGCATAGGCAAAGCACAACCCTTTCTCGACCGTGTTTTTCGCAACGGTCCATACGTTTCCCCTTGAACCAAAGTTACCCTTGGCAAGTTTCAAAACTTTCTTTCGACGTGCGCGAGACGCAACAGCGTTTACTGAACGTGGCATAATGTAAAGTTTTTGGAGGACGGCCAGCGACACGGTTCTCCCGTGTTCTTCGGGGCTGGTTTGTCCCGGTTTGTGAATTGGGTTTGCCCTGGCGGGCGGCTATCCGAATCGGCCGGCGGATTACTTCACCAGCAGGTTCTTGATTTTGGCCTCGTCGGCCGCAGATACGGTACCCGAATAGCAGAGGTTCCGCTTCTGCTTCGTCGTCTTTTTGGTCAGGATGTGACTGTGATAAGCGTGTTTACGCTTGATCTTTCCTGTGCCGGTGAAGGTAAAACGCTTCTTCGCAGCGGCATTGGTTTTCATTTTCGGCATTTTCGTAAACAGTTAATTAGTTAAACATAGCCTGCAAAAGTACGAATTTTTTTGCTTCGTGCAATCTTTTGCCGCGAAAACTTTGCGGTCTCGCCCTTTTTTCGTAATTTGTTGCATCAAAAACGTTGCGTCATGAGGAAGTCTATCTGGTTGTTTGCGTTGCTCGCGGCGGTCGGAGCAGTGCCCGGGGCCAAGGCCCAGCAGCCGCCCGTGCAGACCGTGGGTGTCGAATTGAGGGGGGATACGATGGTTTACCGTACCGTGAATGTCCCGCACCGTCGCCACGGCGCTCTGCGCGGCAGGGCCTGGGCCGGCTATTCGCATACGCCCTGGAGCCCGGAGCAGCGTCTCTTCGCCCTCTCGAAGCTCTGGATGGAGGTGCGGCGCAATTTCGCCTACATGGACCGTTTTGGCGTCGAGCGCTGGGATTCGCTCTACCGTTCGATGATCGTCCCCGTGCAGCAGGCCCGCAACGACGTGGAGTTCTACCGCCAGCTCGAGGGGCTCTGCGCCTGCCTGCAGAACGAACAGACCTTCATCCGCCACAGCCGTGACTTCCCGCAGTCGGCCATCCGCTTCGAGGATGGATGGCTGCTGCGCCTGATGGATGTCGGCGGGCATGTCGTGGTCTCGGAGGTGAGCCGCGACAAGGCCCAACTCATGCCGCCCGGATCCGAGATCCTGGCGGTCGACGGCCGGCCCGTCGAGGCGTGGCTCGGGGAGGTGATGACACGCGTTTCGGCCTCGACCGACCGTGTGCGGCGGCGTCTGGCCGTCGAGCAGATGCTGCTCGATATGGTCGGCTCGCCGCATGAGGTGACCTTCCGCCGCCCGGATGGCTCGCAGGCCTGCGTGCGGCTGGTCAACGCCCGGCCCGAAGCCGGTGAGCGGATCGCCTGCACGGCTCTGCCCGGACATGGATGGGACGAACTGCACGAGGATTTCCGCGTGACGTGGTATCCCGGTGACGTGGCCTGTCTGAAGATCGGTTCGTTCCGCCCCGGACGTGTCTTCCGGGCCTTTCACGATGCCTTCCCCGGGGTAAAGAACCGGGCCCGGGCGCTGATCATCGACCTGCGCTGGAACGAACGCGGCAGCAGTCGTATGGCCGCCGAATTCCTTTCGCATCTGACCCGCGATACGCTTCTCCGCGGTGCCGTCTGGCGTACGCGGATCTATGATGCCGCTCTGGCTTCGTGGGGTTCCGATGCCACGCCGGCCGACACGGTGGGCAATGCCCGCGTGAAGCTGGCCTATGAATACTACAACGATGCGGCCTTCTCCGAACCCGAGCGCAGCGCCTATCGCTTTCCGCGCAGCCGCGAGGTGTTGGAGGTGCCGACCGTGATTCTTGTCAACGATGCGACGGGCTCGGCCGCGGAGTGTTTCCTGGCGTTGGCCGCTTCGCAACCCCACATGTCGACCGTCGGAACGCCGACGTCGGGATGTGCCGGAACTGTTGCCCTTTACGAGCTGCTGCCCGGTCTGCAGTGTGGAATCTGTACGCAGGAGGTGCGTTTCTCGGATGGCAAGGAGTTTGTCGGGCTGGGTATTGCCCCCGATGTGACGGTTGAGGATACGCTGGATGACATCCGTGCCGGGCGTGACGCCGCTCTGGAGAAGGCCCTCGAACTGCTCGGCGTGGAGTGATGTGAGGCGTGTCAACGTAACGGAGTGAATGATGAATATGGAGTGGGATTTTCTGATTCGTTTGTGTGTGGCCGGGCTGTGCGGTACGGTGATCGGCCTGGATCGTGAGTACCGTGTCAAGGATGCCGGCTTCCGCACCCATTTTCTGGTGGCGCTCGGAAGTGCGCTGATGATGATCGTTTCGCAATACGGCTTCGAGGATTTTCTGGCCTCGCACGACGGCCTGCGTTTGGACCCGAGCCGCATTGCGGCCCAGGTGGTCAGTGGTATCGGCTTCATCGGCGCCGGCACGATCATCATCCACCGGCAGCTGGTCCGCGGTCTGACCACGGCGGCCAGCCTCTGGGCCACGGCCGGAATCGGTCTGGCGGCCGGCGGCCACATGTATCTCGTGGCCGCCGCGGCAACCGTGCTGACGCTCTTCGGACTGGAGGTTCTGTCGCTCTTCTTCGGCGGACTGGGCAGCCGACGCACGATGGTTGTCTTTTCGGCTCCGACGCGGGCTGTGGTTGACGCCATGTTCAACCGGCTCGAAAGCCGCGACTACGCGGTAATCTCCTATGAGGTGGAGGCCGCCCGCACGCCCGACGGCATTGTCTATCGCGCCACGCTGGTTATCCGCTCCAAGGGGGCGGTCAGCGAGGAGGGTTATATCGACCTGCTGCGGGCCGATCCCGACATTACGATCGAGCGCATCGTCTGACCGGAGACGAGTGTCGGGAAGGTGAGTTTCGGGGACCGGGTGCCGGGGCAGTTCAGAGAGATGAGAGGGGGCGTTTTGAGGCCGGGTGCCGAGAGGGACCGTTTAGAATGCTGAGTGCCGAAGGGCTGTCTCAGGGGTGGTTCTCGAGGACAGTCCGGGGAGGGTGGTTTCGAAAAAACGGTCGCGAGACGGCTGTTTTGGACGGTGTTGGAGGCAAGGAAGTACGTTCGGGAAGGGAGCACGAACGTCGGGGCTTCCGGCGCACGGCTGTCGTCCCTTTCAGAACCAGCGGCTGACCTCTTTCAGGTGCGGATCGTGGGCCATATCGTTGGGATTGGTACCCGGCTCACCTTCGGGAATCGGCTCTCCCTGCCGTTCGAACAACTCCATCCAGAAGGCGGGCATCGTCCCGTCTGTAGCTCGGAAATTCATCGGCCGGGCCGGAAAGATCCGCTCCCCGTCCGGCGTGCGATAACTCTCCCAGATCAGTTCGCTGCAGTAGAAGCGTCCATTGTCCGGGCGGTAAGAGTAGTCGTAGGGGAGTCCCCTGAAGCTTCGCGCCCGTGCGACCGAGGCTGCTACGCCCGTCGTATCGCTCAGGCGCATGGCCACGACGGCCGGACGGTCATTGATTCGGGACGCATTCTTCAGAAATTCATCCAGCGAAGTCATCCGGATCCCGCCATTGCTGGTCGCTTCGAGTACCGAATCGGCCCCTTCGCAGGTGATTGCAATTCCTACATGGGTGAAATTCAGCGGGCTGTCGTCTCCGGTTGCGGCGGTGATTGCTCCGCTCATCTCCGATGTGGCGCCGACCTCAAACAACAGATCGCCGGTCCGGATTTCGGGCTCTGATGCCGTGCAGGCAAAAGCTGCCCACAAGGTCACTATATATATAAGTGTCCGTTTCATTTTCTGAGAGGTTTACTTCGGGCAAAGATATTAAAAAATTTTCATAAGTAACTGCCTGACGGATAGTGGAGTTTGCGATTTGGGTAAAAAGAGGAGCAAAAAAAGTGTGGAAAATATTTGGAGGGGACGGGAAAAAGTGTTTATCTTTGCACCCGCTTTGAGAGAGAGACGGCGGTTGCAGCCGCGGGATTTTGACCGAAGTGACGAGGTTCTGAGACGTTTTGACAAGATCTTTCGAAAAGATTTGGAAGATTCGAAAAAGGTTCTTACCTTTGCAGCCCGCAAGGAGGTCAGCGATGACCGAGATGCGAGTGAGAGGGTTCTGGAAGTTTTCGAATCGAAAAGAAATCTTGAAAAAAGATTTGGAGGTTTCAAAAAAAGTGTTTATCTTTGCACCACTTTCCGCTGAAAAAACGGCGGTCAGTCCAGGGGCGAAGGAGGGCTGAGAGAAGCGATCGGAACCCCGGAGAAATAAGGAATTGTTCATATAGCCATATACGAACAGCGTTCTTTGAAGTGATTGAGCAGCTAAAGTTTTCCACTCTTGAAAAAGAGTGATTTCAAACAATACCTTTGAGATTTGAGCTAAAGATTTAACAAAACATTTTATACAATGGAGAGTTTGATCCTGGCTCAGGATGAACGCTAGCGGCAGGCCTAACACATGCAAGTCGAGGGGCATCGGGATTGAAGCTTGCTTCAATTGCCGGCGACCGGCGCACGGGTGCGTAACGCGTATGCAACCTACCCAGAACAGGGGGATAACACTGAGAAATTGGTACTAATACCCCATAATATATAGGGAGGCATCTTCCTATGTTGAAAACTCCGGTGGTTTTGGATGGGCATGCGTTGTATTAGCTGGTTGGTGAGGTAACGGCTCACCAAGGCGACGATACATAGGGGGACTGAGAGGTTAACCCCCCACATTGGTACTGAGACACGGACCAAACTCCTACGGGAGGCAGCAGTGAGGAATATTGGTCAATGGACGCAAGTCTGAACCAGCCATGCCGCGTGCAGGAAGACGGCTCTATGAGTTGTAAACTGCTTTTGTACGAGGGTAAACTCGATTACGCGTAATCGACTGAAAGTATCGTATGAATAAGGATCGGCTAACTCCGTGCCAGCAGCCGCGGTAATACGGAGGATCCAAGCGTTATCCGGATTTATTGGGTTTAAAGGGTGCGTAGGCGGTTTGATAAGTTAGAGGTGAAATACCGGGGCTTAACTCCGGAACTGCCTCTAATACTGTTGGGCTAGAGAGTAGTTGCGGTAGGCGGAATGTATGGTGTAGCGGTGAAATGCTTAGAGATCATACAGAACACCGATTGCGAAGGCAGCTTACCAAACTATATCTGACGTTGAGGCACGAAAGCGTGGGGAGCAAACAGGATTAGATACCCTGGTAGTCCACGCAGTAAACGATGATAACTCGCTGTCGGCGATACACGGTCGGTGGCTAAGCGAAAGCGATAAGTTATCCACCTGGGGAGTACGTTCGCAAGAATGAAACTCAAAGGAATTGACGGGGGCCCGCACAAGCGGAGGAACATGTGGTTTAATTCGATGATACGCGAGGAACCTTACCCGGGCTTGAAAGTTATCGACGGACTTGGAAACAGGTCTTCCCTTCGGGGCGAGAAACTAGGTGCTGCATGGTTGTCGTCAGCTCGTGCCGTGAGGTGTCGGGTTAAGTCCCATAACGAGCGCAACCCCTACCGTTAGTTGCCAACAGGTCAAGCTGGGCACTCTGGCGGGACTGCCGGTGTAAGCCGAGAGGAAGGTGGGGATGACGTCAAATCAGCACGGCCCTTACGTCCGGGGCTACACACGTGTTACAATGGCAGGTACAGAGGGCAGCTACCCCGCGAGGGGATGCGAATCTCGAAAGCCTGTCTCAGTTCGGATTGGAGGCTGAAACCCGCCTCCATGAAGTTGGATTCGCTAGTAATCGCGCATCAGCCATGGCGCGGTGAATACGTTCCCGGGCCTTGTACACACCGCCCGTCAAGCCATGGGAGCTGGGGGTGCTTGAAGTTCGTGACCGCAAGGAGCGACCTAGGGCAAAACCGGTGACTGGGGCTAAGTCGTAACAAGGTAGCCGTACCGGAAGGTGCGGCTGGAACACCTCCTTTCTGGAGCCAAGTTTCAAAAAAGTATTGTTTGGCTGCTCGCTTCAAAGAAACGTTACAACGGTACCGTCGAGGACGTAGGTTCAAACCAAGTACCGTTCCAGGCAGACGCAAGTTTGCAACGTTCATTGACATGATTAAGGAGATGAGATAGAGTCTCACACAGCGAAGTGTGAGAGTTGTAAGAAAGTATGAAAGGGCGCATGGGGAATGCCTAGGCTCTTGGAGGCGAAGAAAGACGTGGTAAGCTGCGATAAGCTCCGGGGATTTGCAAACAAGATTCGATCCGGAGATTTCTGAATGGGACAACCCGTCAGGTAGAAGACCTGACATCCGGCAACGGAGGCCAACCCTCTGAACTGAAACATCTTAGTAGGAGGAGGAAAAGAAAGAAACATCGATTTCCTAAGTAGCGGCGAGCGAACGGGAAAGAGCCCAAACCGGTATTGTTACGGCAATGCCGGGGTTGTAGGACTGCAACATTCAAAAGACCATGAACTGGAACGACCTGGAAAGGTTGGCCATAGAGGGTGAAAGCCCCGTACGGGCAAGTGAGTTTTGCGATAGCAGTATCCTGAGTAGGGCGGGACACGAGGAATCCTGTCTGAAACAGCCGGGACCACCCGGTAAGGCTAAATACTCCCAAGAGACCGATAGTGAACC